>JBBSCK010000143.1:0-6118 GCA_038250335.1 Caulobacterales bacterium | reverse complement strand
CGCGTCCTGCACCGCCACCACGAAGGGACCCGTGGGTGTCAGGAAGGCCTCGCCCGAGCACATATGCTCAAGCGTGATCGCCAGCCCGGTTTCTGCCTGGACCCGGCCCGCCTCGCGGTTCAGCCAGTCGATCAGCCCGTCGCCGGTCTGGGCCGGGTTGAAGCGGATGTTGAGCCGGGCCCGCGCCTCCGCCGGGATCACGTTGCTGGCGGGATTGCCGATGTCGATGGTGGTGATCTCCAGGTTCGACGGCTGGAAGGCCTCATACCCCTGGTCCAGCACATGCGCCTCCAGCGCCGCCAGCAGCCGCACCAGCACCGGGGCCGGGTTGGCCGCCCGCGCCGGATAGGCGACATGGCCCTGTTTGCCGTGGACCGTGATCCAGCTGTTCAGTGACCCGCGCCGCCCGATCTTGATCATGTCGCCCAGCCGGGACTGGGAGGACGGCTCGCCCACCACGCAGGCGTCGATCACCTCGCCCTCGGCCATCAGCGCCTCGACCACTCTCTTGGTCCCCTGCAGCGCCGGGCCTTCCTCGTCGCCGGTGATCAGGAAGGACAGCGAGCCTTCGGGTTCGCCCGCCGACAGCACCTGCGACACCGCCGCCACCCAGGCGGCGATCCCGCCCTTCATGTCCACCGCGCCGCGCCCATACAGCAGGCCGTCCTTCACCTCGGCCTCGAACGGCCCCGACGACCAGGCCGCCGCCTCGCCGGTGGGGACCACGTCGGTATGGCCCGCGAAGCACAGGTTGGGCGCGGCGGTCCCGCGCCGGGCATAGAGGTTCTCGATCCGGGCGTCCGCCCCCACGCCCGTCGGCCCCTCGAAGGCCATCCGGCGGCAGGTAAAGCCCAGGCCGGTCAGGACGCGCTCCAGTGTGTCCATGGCCCCCTCATCGGCCGGCGTGACCGAGGGTCGGCGGATCAGCGCCCGGGTCAGGTCGACAGGATCAATAACGGGAGTTGATGCGGCGCTCATACGCCTATGCTTTAGGGGCTGGCGGTGAACGCTGGAAGGGGAGCCATGATGCCGAAGATCGACCGCGACGCCGCACCCCGCCGCACCCACCGCTAAAGCCACCGGGATGGAACCCTTGCACCAAAAATGACCGACGGACCTGAGGCGCCCCCGCCGATCCCCCCGCCCGCCGACGAGGCAGCCCATGCCGGGAACAACCCATGGGTCTTTCGCGACTTTCGCCTGATCTGGCTGGGCCGGCTGTCGGCCGTTCTGGCCATCCAGATCCAGTCCTCGGCCCTGCTGTGGCAGGTCTATGAGATCGCGCGGCGCGATCATCCGATCGAGCAGGCCAGCCTGTATCTGGGTCTGGTGGGCCTGGCCCAGTTCATCCCTCTGCTGGCCCTGACCCTGCCGGCCGGGGAGATGGCCGACCGCCGCGACCGGCGCATGACCGTGGTCTTCGCCATCTGCGCCGAGGGAGCCTGCGCCCTCGCCTTTCTGGCCATGGCCATCCACGGCAACCCGCCGCTCTGGGGCCTGCTCGCGGTGTCGGTCGCCTTCGGGGCCTCGCGCGCCTTTCTCGCCCCGGCCAGCCAGGCCTTCCTGCCCATGGTCGTCGGCCGCGCCGCCCTGCCGCGCGCCATCGCCGCCCAGTCCATCGCCTTCCAGACCGGGGCCATCGCCGGGCCGGCCCTGGGCGGGGTGATCGTGGGGTTCTCCACGCCCGGGGCCTATGGTACCTCCGTGGTGTTGTTCGCCGTGGGTCTGGTCTGTTTTCTGGTGATGCGCACCAGCGGCCGGCCCGAGCCGGTCGAGGGCGACGGCAATCGCTGGCAGGCGGTCAAGGACGGGCTGAACTACGTCTGGAACACCAAGATCGTGCTGGGGGCCATCTCGCTGGACCTGATCGTGGTGCTGTTCGCGGGGGTGGCCCTGCTGACCCCCATTTTTGCCCGCGACATCCTGAATGTCGGTCCCGAGGGCTTCGGCCTGTTGCGTGCAGCGTTCGGAGGCGGCGCCCTGACCATGGCGGTGGTGCTGGCCCGCTATCCAATCCCCGGCCGCGGTGGCCTGCTGATGTTCGCCTCGGTCGCCGTGTTCGGCACCTGCACCATCGTGTTCGGCCTGTCGAAGGTGGTCTGGATCAGCGCCGCTGCCCTGTTCATCGGCGGCATGGCCGACATGATCAGCGTCAACATCCGCCAGACACTGATCCAGCTGTCGACACCCGACCACATGCGCGGCCGCGTGTCGTCGGTGTCCATGCTGTTCATCGGCGCCTCCAACGAGCTGGGCGAGGCGTATTCGGGCGTCGCGGTTCGCTTCCTCGGCCCGATCGGGGCGGCGGTGTTCGGCGGCGTCGGGGCCCTGGGCGCGACGGGACTGTGGGCAAAGCTGTTTCCGAGCCTCAGGAAGGCGGACAAGCTGGTTTGATCCTCCCCCGTCGGGGGAAGGGGACCGCGAAGCGGTGGAAGGGGGCCAGCCCCGCACACCGGCATCTGCGGTTGCCCCCCCTCCGTCACGTCGCGAAGCCGCGCCGCGCCACCTCCCCCGATGGGGGAGGATCAGGCCCACCCCCTGAAATGCTTCGATAGCTTCAGCCCCTGCCGCTGGTAGTGGCTGCCGCCCTCGCCATAGAGCCGGGTGGGCCTTTCGGTCAGGGGCTCATAGACCAGCCGGGCGACGATCTGACCGTGTTCCAGCAGGAATGGCGTGTCGTGGGTGCGGACCTCCAGCACACCCTTGGAGCCCGCACCATGCGCCTCATCCGTGCCGAAGCCTGGGTCGAAGAAGCCCGCATAGTGGACGCGGAACTCGCCAACCGACGGGTCGATCGGGGTCATCTCGGCGGCCTGATCGACCGGAATCTCGACCGCCTCGTTCGACGCCAGAATATAGAACTCGCCCGGGTCCAGCAGCAGTTCGCCGCGCCGCAGCGTCAGCGGTTCCCAGAAGTCGCGCGGGTCATGGCCGTCGATCCGGTCCAGATCGACCACCCCGGCGTGGCGACGGCCCCGGAAGCCGACGATGTCGCCACCCTGCAAATCGACGCCGACGCTGCGGGTCTCCAGCTTGGGCGGTTCGCCGGCCTTCAGCCGCAGCTGGTTCAGCCGGGTGCCGGGCCGGACCAGGATGGAAAAGGTCTGGGGCGCGATCTCAAGGTAAAGAGGGCCGTCATAGCCCGCGTCCACGTCGTCAAAGGACCCGCCCCGGTCGGTCAGAAGCCGCACGAAGACGTCGACCCGTCCGGTCGAGCTCTTGGGATTGGCGCGGGCGATCAAGCCCTTGGGCAGGCTCAGCCGCTCCTGCAGCTCGGCGATATAGACGCAACCTTTTTCCAGAACGAAGCCGTTGGTCAGGTCGATCGGATGCATGACGACGTCGGCGATCCGTTCCGACACCAGACGCCTGCCGGGCAGGAAGGAGGCGCGGACCCGCCAGGCCCTCTCGGACAGGCGCAGGTCCAGGCTGGCCGGCTGGACCTGATCGGCGTCGAAGGGCGTGGCCGAGGTGATCGCGCCGGTGGCGATCAGGGCTTCGATGGACTGGCAGGGCAGGATGCCGGGGGTCGGGAAAGCAGGGGTCATGCGCACCGCCATACACATTGATCCCGCGACGCGCGACCACGCTTGAAACCGCGTCGCCGCCGGGCGACGATGGGGCATGCACGACACTCAACCCTATGTGGCCGAAACCGACGGCGTGATCGTGCGGGTCCGCCCCAGCTACCTCGCGGGGCAATCCGATCCGGACGAGGGCCGCTGGGTCTGGGCCTATCAGATCGAGATCGAGAACCGGGGTGCGCAGGCCGTGCAACTGATGGCGCGCCGGTGGATCATCACCGACGCTACCGGTCATGTGGAGACGGTGCGTGGCCCCGGCGTGGTCGGCGAACAGCCCCTGATCGCGCCGGGCGACAGCTTTTCCTACGCCTCGGGTTGTCCGCTGCCGACGCCGTCCGGCTCGATGGAGGGGGCCTATTCGATGACCGACGCCTCGGGGCGGTCGTTTGAGGCGATGATCCCGGCCTTCAGCCTGGATGTGCCGGGCGAGCGGCGCGTGCTGAACTGACCTTATGCGCCCCGTCATCCTCGGATCAAGTCCGGGGGTGACCGGCAATCGGGGGTCGGGTGGGGGGCTGCGTCAACCCGGATAACCGCAGCCCCGCCCCGGTCTCGCCGGGAAACCCGGTGAGGCGGAAGCGGCCCCTTACGGGGCAACCGTGACGACAGCACGACACTGCCCGAACCGGACGCCGGCGCGCTCAGGCCAGACCCGCGCTCAAGCAGCGAGCGACTGCGGCGCGAGCGATAGCGCCCTGCGCCCGCGCTCAAGCAGCGAGACGCCGCGCGTCGAGCGATAGCGCCCTTAACCTAGATGTAGCGGCGCAGCGACCGGGCCAGCTCTTCCTTGCCGCCGCGCTTCATCTGCGGCTGGTAGGCGACGCGGGCGTGTTCCTGGCAATAGACGCCTTCCGAGGCACGGCGGCCGCAGAAGCTGAACTCGGTCGAGGACGGATCCCCGATCGGCCATTTGCACATATGGGCCCCCAGGGTCATGACCGTGGCGGTCCCGGCCATTTCGGCGACCGCCGGCAGGCTGGGGGCGGGGGCCACGGCCCGGGGTGCGGGCTGGGCTGCCTCGATGCGACGGGGCGCCGAGGGCTGGGCCGGCGGTGTGGTGCGCACGCGGGCAGGCCGGAAGGTCGAGGTCCGGGCGGGTTGGGACGGCGTGGCCCGGCCCGACAGGCCCAGCCGGTGCACCTTGCCGATCACCGCGTTGCGGGTGACGCCACCGCCCAGTTGTTTGGCGATCTGGGAGGCCGACTGCCCCTCCAGCCACAGTTTCTTCAGCGCGCCGACGCGATCTTCGGTCCAGCCTGCGGTCATGCCACCCTCCGGGGAACGGGTTGATTCAATATGTGGCACCTGGAACCCCTCCCGGGTCTCCTCAGCCACAACTAATCGTAAACGAGACCTTAACGGACGCAAGATGTGGGAATCAGTCGTCCACAGAAACCCACATCTTGAATCAGCGTTCGTCGAGCGTCTTTCGCGTCCGGGCCGGAACGGCCAACCGCGCGGGGGATTGATCCGCCATGACCCAGTCCGTCCCGGAGCCCGCGCCGATCATCCAGAAGCCCCTGACACCCAAGGGCGAGGGCGGCGAGGTCGTGATCGTCGATCCTCCCATCGCGGCCCTGACCTTGACGCCCGACGCCGCCGAGATTTCGGGTCTGAGGCTGATCGCCGAGGCTGACAGGGCGCGGCGGGTCATCCTGTAGTGTGACCGGCCTTGCGCTCGCGGCCCCGTCGCCGCATCTGACCGCCATGACCGATCTCACCTCGACCCGGCCCCCGGGCCTCCCGACCCCACGCCACTATGCCGGGATCAACTGGATCGGGGTGCAGACGCTTTATCTGCGCGAGGTGCGCCGGTTCTGGAAGGTGGGGGCCCAGACTGTCGCCGCACCGGTAGTGACGACACTGCTCTATATGCTGGTGTTCGTGGTAGCGCTGCAGGGCGCGCGACCGCCGCTGCACGGCACGCCCTTCGCCGAGTTCGTGGCCCCCGGCCTCATCATGATGGCGATGCTGAACAATGCCTTTGCCAATGCCTCGTCCAGCCTGATCCAGGCCAAGATCATGGGCACATCGACCGATTTCCTGACCCCGCCGCTGAGCCCGCTGGAACTGACCATCGGCTTTGCCCTCGGCGCGGCCACGCGGGGGCTGGCGGTCGGACTGGTGACGGCCATCTGCGTGCTGCCGTTTGCGAGGCTGGGCGTCGCCAATCTCGCCGCCATCGTCTGGTTCGGCCTCATCGCCTCGCTGCTGATGGGCATGGTCGGGGTGCTGGCAGGCCTGTGGTCCGAGAAGTTCGACCATCTGTCGGCGGTCCAGAATTTCGTGGTCATGCCCATGACCTTCCTGTCGGGCACCTTTTATCTGGTCGAGAACCTGCCCGAGCCCTTCGCCACCATCAGCCATTGGAACCCGTTCTTCTATCTGATCGACGGCTTCCGCTACGGCTTCATCGGCCAGGCCGAGGGCAGTCTGTGGATCGGGGTGATCATGAGCGCCCTGCTGACCGTCGCCATGGCCGTCGCCTGCTGGCTGGTATTCCGCTCGGGCTGGCGGCTCAAAAGCTAGGGCCT
>JBBSCK010000142.1:0-6154 GCA_038250335.1 Caulobacterales bacterium | reverse complement strand
TCGTATCGGCGTTGCCGCAGGCAGCCAGCGTCAGGGCCGCCGCAAGGGCGATCGTCGAGGTCTTCATCGCGGTCCGCAGGTCAGCCATGGTGTCCCCCCATATCGGCCGCCCTTTCGGGCCGGATCAAGGCGGGGCGGGTGTCTCGTTGAGGGCGGGTCTGGGGGCAGCAGGTTCCGGGCCCGGCCGCTTCGTGCATCCTCCGAGGTGCAGGACGATGGGAGACCGATGCGGCGAACGGACGCCGCGACTGACTGCAACGGGTGGTGAGCGGACCTGCAGAAAACGCACCGGTGCGGATGTTCCAACGCTACCGCGAGTATGCAGTCGTTCGGATTATGCCGCCAAGTTCTGACACCTCAGATAGAATTTTCTGTCCACCGGATCTGAAGTTAAACGGCGGTTGACCAATGTCCACTCCGCTGTAGTGGCGGATACGTATACCCCTTCCCGTTGTCTTGTCGATGTTTGGTTTAAATTCTCCAGGCGGAATATGTTCTGTTAATATCAGATGGGCGAACCGGCCTTCCAAGTTCTCCAAGGCCTTCATGATTTGGGCATTTGACAGATGTTGAAGCACCTGACGTAAAAATATTACGTCCGCATAAGGCGGCGCTTCCTTGACCAAATCTAGTACGTTGAAATCAACGTCCAGATCGACAAATTTCGTTCTATTATAATCAATTATGTTGTTGGCAATATCGACGGCTTTATAGGTGGAAAATAGACCTCTTAGCTTGCTTCCCACGTTGAAATCACCGCAACCAATATCTAACGCGGACAGCGGTCCTGACAGAGTATTCACGAATTCGGTCACAGAATCAACGTATGTATGAACTATGCGGGGATCGTGAGATCCAGTCCCGGAGAAAAATCTGTCATTCTGGGATTGATTTTTACCCCAATGCCCTTCTGCGTAAATCCTTTCAAATATCTGCTGGGTCGAAAGGTTCTGATATTGTTTCCACTCAGCAAAGTTTAGAAAATCTTCGTCTGATTTTCCTTGCGCTTTTGCGGCATACTTCTCTATCTCCGGGGCAATTTCAGGGTGAGAGCTGATGAAATGCTTTATCGCGGCAACAATCGATTTGTTTTGGTTTGGCATCATTACTCTGTCCTCTTCTCGTAGACCCAGCTGTGCAACCCGACTTATGAATCAGTGTCACAAACGGCCCGTCAGCGAAGCTAACACGGTGCGCACGCAACCAACGATCACCGAGGCCGTCCTGGCCTGTTAACCTGAGGACAAAGCTGTAGAAGAAGCGCATGGAGCGCCACCTCAGGGCACAGATTGGTGGAGCTGAACTGCAGGTAGTGGCTTCCAAGGGTCGAACCAGGCATTGGCTACCCGGCCCGTAGGCCGAGATCGAGCCGGGCGGCAGCGACGCCTGTCGCGCGTCAGCGCGGGGCCAGCAGGCCGCGCCGGCCGGTCGCGATGACTGCACCCGCGAGGATCGAGCCAGCGGCCAGGGCGATGACGGCGAGCGGGTCCATGGATCGGACATAGCCGAGTTGCACAGCGCCGCCCCAGAGGATCAGCACAGGCAGGATCAGGGTCGTCGCGAAAGCCGAGCTTTCCCACGACAACTGCTGCCAGAGTTCGTCATAGAGCCGCCACTGGCGAGCGTAGACGACAACGCTCGTGAGCAAGGCGACAGCGACCGCCGCGATAGCGACCGCATCTGGAATGAGGCCTCCCGGTCCCGCAGCCGCCAGACACAGCAGCATCACCCCGAGCGTGATGACCGACAGCGCGCTGCCCATCAGGATCGCGCGTTGTTCCACCAGTTCCTCGACGTCCGACACGTTCAGCAGTTTGGCACCGACGCCTGGCACGGCAACCCCCAGAAGCACGAAGAGGCCGGTCATCAGATAGATGACGCCCACACCGCCCGCTGCGACCCGCCCGCCACTCCACTCCACATCAACGCCAAGGGCGTAGAATCCCATCACGCCGCCGACGCCGGCAATGAAACCGATCCCGCTGGACAGCATCATCTTCCGGAGCTTGGCCGGCTTCGTCACGCTCATTTCAGTTCCTCCGGTTTCCAGTCATCGATGAAAAGGCTCGGTACGGGGACGTCGAACAGCAGGGCCATGCGCAGCGCGAGCGGCAGGCTGGGATCGTATTTGTCCGTCTCGACCGCATTGATGGTCTGTCGCGAAACCCCGAGGCGGCGGGCCAGTTCGCCCTGGCTCCACCCCTTCAGCTCCCGCAAGTCCCGCACGATGTTGCGCACCTGATATCCGTTCAGCCTGTAAAGAGCTCTTTACACACTCGGGCCAGCTTGTAAAGAGCTCTTTACAGGCTGGCGGGACCGGTCAAGCGGACACCGACGCCGAACAGCATTGGGCGCGCAAGGCTCGCCAGCGCTCCGGCTGCCAGAGACCGCCATCGCGATCTGCACGTCTGGGCGGTTGCCGCAGTCAGTCGTGCAACGGTTTGACAATGGACGCATTAGCTTGACCATGCGTGGCGAGCTGAAGACCTATCAGGCGAAGCGGCGGTTCGACGAGACGCCCGAGCCGAAGGGAGCCAGGGCGACCCGCAGGGGCAAGGCTTCGCTGCGCTTTCTGATCCAGCGGCATGCGGCGACGCGGCTGCACTACGACTTCCGTATCGAACACGACGGCGTGCTCAAGTCCTGGGCGGTGACCAGGGCCCCGTCGCGCGATCCAGCGGTCAAGCGGCTGGCAGTGGAGGTCGAGGACCACCCGATGGACTACGGGGACTTCGAGGGGACGATACCGTCCGGCAACTATGGCGCGGGCACGGTCCAGCTGTGGGACGTGGGCACCTGGACCCCCCAACATCCCGAGACGCTGGAGGCAGACTTCGCCGGGGGCTCGGTCAAGATGTGCCTCAACGGCGAGCGGCTCAAGGGGGGCTGGGCGCTGGTGCGGCTGAAGTCGGATCGGGGAAAACCTTCCAGGCGCAACAACTGGCTGCTGATCAAGGAGAAGGACGACCACGCCGTCCCGGGCGAGGGCGACGCCCTGGCCGAAATCGACGTCTCGGTGACGACCGGGCGATCGCTGGCCGAGATCGCACAGGGCAAGGCGCAATGGACCACGTCCCGGCCCACGGGGCGCAATGGCCCGGCCCGGCCCAGGCCCTCCCGGGCGGTGAAGAGTGCGGTGACGACGCCGCCTGCCTTTGCCCCCATCCAGCTGTGCACGGTGGTCGACCATCCGCCCGGCGCGGGCGGCTGGGTGCATGAGATCAAGTTCGACGGCTATCGCCTCCAGATCGGCGTCGGCGACGGCAAGGCGGTGCTGAGAACGCGCAAGGGGCTGGACTGGAGCGCCCGCTTTCCCGAGCTGGCCGGCGACGCGGCGGGGTGGCCGGACGCGGTTCTGGACGGCGAGTTGTGCGCGCTGGACGCCGATCACATGCCGGACTTCCCGGCGCTGCAGTCGGCGATCCCGGACGGCGAGACCGGTGGCCTGGTCTATTTCGCCTTCGACCTGCTGTTCGAGGGTGGCGAGGACCTGCGCGAACTGGCGTTGTCACATCGCAAGGCGCGGCTGCAGACCTATGTCGATCGCGTCGGCGCGGCGAAGGCAAAGCGGCTGCGCTATGTCGAGCATTTCGGCTCGACCGGTCAGGCGGTGCTGGAAAGCGCCTGCCGGATGGATCTGGAGGGAGTGATCTCCAAGAAACTGGACGCGCCCTATCAGGCGGGGCGGTCATCCAGCTGGGTCAAGTCGAAATGCCGGGGACGCGACGAGGTGGTCATCGGCGGCTGGTCGTCGCAGGGCGGGACGCGGTTCCGGTCCCTGCTGGTCGGGGTGCGCAGGGGCGATGGCCTGCGCTACCTCGGCCGCGTCGGCACAGGCTATGGCGAGGCGGTGACGAAGATGTTGCTCCCGGCGCTGAAGGCGGCGGCGGCGGACCAGAGCCCCTTCACGGGGGTCGGCGCGCCCAAGCGGGCCAGGGACGTGCACTGGCTGAAGCCGGTGCTGGTCGCCGAGGTCGAACACGGCGGCTATACCGAGGCGGGATCCCTGCGCCAGGCATCCTTCAAGGGGCTGCGCGAGGACAAGACCGCCAATGAAGTCACCGAAGCCCCCCAGCCACCGACCGAGGTGGGCGGCAAGGCAAAGGCCCCGGTCAAGTCTGCGGCGGGCGGGTCGGCCATGGGCAGGCTCGTGGTGGCCGGCGTCACCATCTCCAGCCCGGACAAGGTCCTGTGGCCCGGTCGTGACGGCCACCCCCCGATCACCAAGGCTGATCTCGCCCGCTACTACGAGGCGGCAGCGGAGCGGATCCTGACGCATGTCGCCAATCGGCCGACCTCCATCATTCGCGCGCCGGACGGCATCGGCGGCGAGACCTTTTTCCAGCGGCACGCCATGGCAGGCTCGAATCCGCGGCTGAAGCTGATCGATGTGAAGGCCCGTACGCCCTACGTCGCAGCGATGGACGTCGGCGGGCTGGTCGCGATCGGCCAGTCGGGCGGGCTGGAGTTGCATCCCTGGGGCTGCAAGCCGGGGGATCCCGAAGTCCCCGACCAGATCACCTTCGACCTTGATCCTGACGAAGGTCTCGACTTCGGCGATGTGATCGCTGCCGCAAAAACGGTGAAGGCAAAGCTGGAGGGTTTGGGTCTGACGCCCTTCGTCAAGACGACCGGCGGCAAAGGTCTGCACGTCGTGGTCCCGATCAAGGCGGACGCGCGCAGCCGGGTCACCTGGGACCAGAACAAGGCCTTCGCCAGGGCGGTGTCCGAGGCGATCCGCGTCGAGGCACCGGACCGGTTCACGACGACGCTGGCGAAAAAGGCGCGAGGCGGCAAGATCTTCCTCGACTACCTCCGCAATGGCCGGATGGCGACGGCGGTGGCCCCGTGGTCGCCGCGCGCGCGGCCGGGGGCCGGCGTCGCCCTGCCGCTGTCCTGGGGGCAGGTGAAGGCGGGGCTCAACCCGTCGGCCTTCAATCTGTGGACCTATGAGGCCCTGCTGAAGAAGGCGAATCCGTGGAAAGATTTCAGGGCGGCAGAGGCGAGTTTGAAGCCGGCACTCAGGGCGATGGGAATCGCGTGACGCTCAGGCCGCGCTCTTCTTCCTCGCGGCGGGCTTCCTGGCCGTAGCCTTCTTCGCCGCCGGGGCCGCTGATCCTTTCAGACTGCTCTTCAGCGCGGCCATCAGGTCGATGACATTGGTTTCGTCGGGTTCCGTGACCCCGACGGTTCCCTTCCCGCCCCTGGTCTTGGCCGCGATCATCTCGCGCAGGGCGTCGTCGTAGCGGTCCTTGAATTCCGCCGGTTCGAAATCGGCCTCCTTCTGACTGATGATGCGCGCGGCGATCTCGACCATGTCGGCGTCGGCCTTGACCGTCGGAATGTCGTCGAAATAGTCGGCGGCGTCGCGAACCTCGTCGTGGGCGCGCAACGTGTAGGCCAGCAGGCCCTTGCCGCGCACCTCCAGCGCCAGCTGGCGCTCCTTGCCGCGCAGGACGAGGCACCCCAGAGCCACCTTGCCCTGTTTCCTCATGGCATCGCGGATGACGGCGAAGGCTTCGACCCCCGCGCCCTTTTCCGGCACGACAAAGAAGGGGTCGTCCCAATAGAGGCGGTCGATCTCGCTCTCATCGACGAATTTGTCGATGGAGATGGTTTTGGTGCTCTCGAGCTTGACCTTGTCGAAATCAGCGTCGTCGAACAGGACGTACTCGTCCCTGGACACCTCATACCCGCGCACCAGATCGCTGCGCTCGACCGGGCCGGTGTCCGGATCGGTCGGCACCATCCGGATGCGGTTGTTCGTCTCGGGATTGACCAGATGAAAGCGGACGTCGCTGGCGCTGGACGTCGCAGTGAACAGCGCCACCGGACACGTGACCAGCGACAGCTTCAGATGTCCTTGCCAGGTTGGTCGTGCGGCCATGTCGGTGAACTCCTCCACGGTCGGAATGCGCCACGGCCGATTGGGTTCGATGGGGGTCCAATTGCCCGGTCTCCGAAACAGCGGCCGCTCCCCCACGCCCGATTCTGACGTAGGCCCGACCTGCCGGCCGCCGCTCCAGCGACCTGCTGCGCGACGTCACCGCCAGCGCCCGCTCGATCGAGCGCCAGGCCCGGGCTGTACTGGCCACCGACCGGGCGGGCACGGTCCTGACCGATCTGCACGATCTGCACGCTCTGCACCCGGATT
>JBBSCK010000141.1:0-6398 GCA_038250335.1 Caulobacterales bacterium | reverse complement strand
GGTCCTTGTGACCTGCGGCTGAGGCTGCGGGGGATCTACAGGGGGAGGCGGGGAGACCGTGGCCGACCAGCCGGATTGCCGGATCGCGAACAGACCGGTCCGAGCCGCATCAAGGTGCGATGTTTCCGGTCGGGCCGATCGACTTCACTTCGCCAGGCGACGACGATTTCTGGCCGTCCGGTTTCAGGCCACGGCATACGGGACGCTCAGACTTGCCGTGCGGGGCGACGAGCCGAACGCGGGCCGAAGTCAGACAGGCTTCGCCTACCACGGGGCGTCGGTTTTACCAGTACGGCCGGGCACCGAGAGGGCCATAGTGCTCGTGGAACGCCTCACGGCTGCTCGTATCGTCCCAACCGCTGAGTTCTGAAACATCAAGCTTCGGGGCGAGAGCCAGAAACTCCTGGGTGATGTCGACGACGTAGCCGCGCTGCTCGGTGTCATAGTTCAACACTGACCACGGCAGCGGCTGGCGTTTGTCGCCCATACCGAGCAGCCCCCCGAAGCTCAGAATCGCGTAAGCGACCTTTCCGCTTCGCTTGTCGAGGGCGATATCCTCAATCTTGCCAATCTTTTCCTTGGCTTGATTGTAGACATCCGCGCCGTTCACACGTTGCGCGGGGATGAGGGGATGCTCCAACTTCGGTGCATCCATCGTCTGCGTCATTGCGGAGTTGGTCATGCTCTCTCCTTCCAGGTGATCTTTCCCGTGCACGAGAGAGAAGGCGGCGATAGCCTCCCGATCCCGGGCAGTCGTGCAAGGGAAGCGCGGTCCTTGAGACCCGGTTGCATCCGGCGTCATGACGATCGCGCTATCAACATCGACAGCGCCCCATGTCGTATTTCTTTCAGAACATTACATTCAGATCGCAACTCGATTTTCGAAACACCTTGGCGCTTGAATATTTCTCATTTTATTTGAAGTGAAATTGAGGCCGCTTCAGACGGGTTACGCATTGACCCCGGCTTCGCCTGCAGCGGCGTGCTGGCCAGGGCAGGCAGGGCGACCCCCGGGCCGCGCTCCCGGAACAGGTGCATTGGCCTGCCGGTTCGGTGAGCGGGACTCTTGCCTCAATCGCCAGCCAAAGCCTGCTGAACCACCGGTGCCAGTCCAGTGACGATAATCCTGACGCCCTCGGCGTTGGGATGGATGCCATCGGCCTGATTGTAGCGGCGGTCCAGCGCCACGCCGTCCAGCAGGAAGGGATAGACCGCCACGTTCTCGTCCTCGGCCAGGTCCGTGAACACCCTGTCGAATTCGCCAGTGTAGGTGCCGTACTGTGCCGGTGCCCTCATGCCGACCAGCAACACCGGGATCCCACGAACTTTCAGCCTATCCATGATGGCTTGAAGGTTCGACCGGACGGTCGCCGGCTCCAGCCCCTGCAGCATGTCGTTGCCACCCAGCGCAACAATACAAAGATCTGTGTCGTCCATAACACTGAAGTCCACGCGCGCCAGTCCACCGGCTGTGGTGTCACCGGATAGGCCCGCAGCCCTGACGCGCACCGATATCCCTTTTGCCCTGAGCGCACTTTCGAGCTGGGCTGGCAGGGCGTCCGCCGAAGCCAGGCCAAAGCCGGCGGTGATGGAGTCGCCCAGCATGGTCACAATCTTTTCGGCGGCGTCTGCGCCGGGCTGTGGAAGCGCGCGGCCATCGGGCTCGGCGGGGCTGCTTTCGCTGTCCGTGGATCGGCTGCAGCCCGCCAAGGCGAGGGCACAGGCACCGAGCAGGATAGATCGGCGCTCAGGGCCACGTGAGCCCGGTTTGGGGTGATGTGGGTTCATGGTGTTTCCTCCCCATATAGGACGTCGCACCCGGCTCCCAACAGAACGGCGACCAATCCCGCAATGACTTCTGCCGCCCCGCTGGCCCTTGAGGCCGTGACGCTGACCCTGCCCTCGACATCGGGACCCGTCGAAATCCTGAAGGGCGTAGACCTGACCGTCAGGGCTGGCGAGACGGTCGCGATCGTCGGCCCCTCGGGGTCGGGCAAATCGTCGCTGATCTCCATCGCTGCGGGGCTCGAGGCCCCGACCGGTGGGCGGGCGCTGCTGTTTGGAACCGACCTGGCGTTGCTGGATGAGGACGGCCGTGCGCGTCTGCGACGGGGCCGGGCAGCCCTCGTGTTCCAGAGTTTCCACCTGCTGCCCAATATGACCGCCGAGGAGAACGTCGCCGCGCCGCTGGAGCTGGCGCACCGGCCGAACACCCGTGCCGAGGCCCGGGCCTGGCTCGGCCGCGTCGGGCTGGATGACCGCCGCACCCACTATCCGCATCAGCTGTCGGGCGGGGAGCAGCAGCGGGTCGCCCTGGCCCGGGCGCTGGCGGTTCAGCCCGAGCTGTTGTTTGCAGACGAACCCACCGGCAATCTGGACGGCGTTAACGGCGCGCTGGTGGCTGATCTGTTGTTTGACCTCACCCGCGACAGCGGAGCCGCCCTGCTGCTCGTTACCCATGACGCAAGCCTGGCCGCACGCGCAGACAGGATCGTGACCCTGCGAGATGGTCAAGTCGTACCGACGGCCGGCGGGCCTGCGGCCTGATGCTCGCGCTTCGCTTTGCCTGGCGCGAGCTTCGGTCCGGCGTTGCGGGCTTTCGCATCTTCCTGGCATGTCTCGCCCTCGGCGTGGCGGCCATCGCCGCCTCGGGCTCGACCGCCGAGGCGTTTCGGCAGGGTCTGGCCAGTCAGGCGCGTGAGATCCTGGGCGGCGACGTGGTCTTCAGCATCGATCAGAACCGGTTCACGCCCGGGCAACGCATGGCCTTCGCGAAACTGGGCCCGGTGGCCTATTCCGTCCGCGCCAACGCCATGGCCGAGACAGCGTCCGGCCAGCGCCGACTGGTCGACATGCGCGGCGTCGATGCCGCCTATCCGCTCGTGGGCAGGGTCGAACTGGCCGGCGCTCCGAACCTGGCAACGGCGCTCAGGGTGGAAGAAGGTGTTGCGGGGGCCGCCGTCGAACAGACCCTGCTCGACCGGCTCAATCTGACCCTTGGCGATCGGTTCACGATCGGGTCGACACCGCTGATCGCCCGCGCGGTCCTGATCGCAGAGCCCGACCGGCTGGGGCGCGGCTTTGCTCTCGGGCCGCGCGTGGTCACCGCCGGCTCCGTGGTCGAACGGGCCGGTTTGCTGCAGCCCGGCGGTCTGTTTGGCGAGGCCGTGCGCATTGCCCTGCCCCCCGGCACCGATCCCAAGTCTGTCATCGCCGAAGTCCGCAAGGCCTTTCCCGATGCCGGTCTGGAGGCGCGCGACCGGTCCGAAGCCGCAGCTGGCGCATCGGGCGTGATCGACCAGCTGGAGTATTTTCTCGGTTTCATCGGCCTGGCGTCTCTGGTCGCCGGAGGACTAGGCGTCGGCGGAGCGGTCTCCGCCTATCTGGAGGGTCGCAAGCCCTCGATCGCCACGCTCAAGGCGCTCGGCGCGGAGGGCTCCCTCATCCGCGACATGTATCTGATCCAGATCGGGGTGCTGGCCGCACTGGGCATCGGGATCGGACTCTTCATCGGTGCCGTCTCGCCCCTGATCATCGGGATTCTTGCAAAGGACAGCCTGCCCGTCCCGGCCCTGTTCGCCGTCTATCCCGAGCCCCTCCTGCGCGCGGGAGCCTTCGGCTTTCTGGCAGCAGCGGCGTTTGCGCTGGCACCGCTGGCCCGTGCCCGTTCGACGCCGCCCTCCTCCCTGTTTCGCCGGGAGCTATCAAGCCGGCTGCGGCTGGGCCCAGAGGTCGTCGGAGCGCTCCTCGCCGGTCTGGGCCTGGCGATCATGGCAGTCCTGACCGCCCCTTCCAGACTGGCCGCCGCCGGTCTGATCGGGGGAACAGTCGTTGCATTCGCCCTGTTGTGGCTGCTGGGTCTCGGTGCCGCCTGGCTTGCGGGGAAACTGCGTCGCGGAACCCGTGGTGCGGTCCGTCTAGGACTGGCCAATCTGGCTGGTCCACGCTCGGCCGCTCGTACCGCCTCTCCTGCCATCGGGCTGGGCGTGGCGCTTCTGGCCGCCGTGGTTCTGATCCAGTCCAGCCTGCTGGCCCAGATTACCGATGTCGCGCCAAAGACCGCCCCCTCGGTCGTCTTCACGGAGATCCCGGGTGAGCGCGGCGCGGCGTTTGACGCCGTTGTCGCCCGCGCGATGAACACCCCGGCACCGGACCGCTACCGGCGCCTGCCCCTGCTCACCGGCCGGATCACAGGACTGAACGGCGAACCCGTCGATCTTGATGAGATCAGCGACAGCGAACGCTGGGCCTTCGATCAGGACATCTTCATGTCGGCCCTGGCGGCCGAGCCCGACGACGCCAACGTGGTCTCGGGTCGCTGGTGGCCGGCCGACTATGCGGGACCGCCGCAGGTCGCCCTGTCGCGCACTCTGGCGGAAGGTGCCGACCTCAAGGTCGGCGACAGCATCACCCTTCAGGTTCTCGGTCGCGAGTTGGACGCCCGCGTCGCCGCCCTGCGCAAGACCGATCCGGGGGGCTTCGGTTCCAACTTCCAGATCGTTCTGGACGCCCATTCCATCCAGGGTGCCAATCCGCGCAGCGTTGCCATTGCCCGCGCCACGCCGGCCGAGGAAGGCGAGTTGACCCGGGTGCTGGGCGCGGACTTCCGTGAGGTGAACGTCATCAGCGTGCGCGAGCAACTCGAGTCCGCCGCCAAGCTGTTCGACCGGCTGGCCCTGGCGATCCGGGGTGCCGCCGCCGTCGCTGGTCTGTCGGGTCTGCTGGTGCTGGTCGGGGCCATCGCGTCGGGGGTGCGCGAGCGTGCCCGCGAGGCGGCGGTCCTCAAGGTGCTGGGCGGCTCGCACCGCCAGATCCTGATGGCCTATCTGATCGAATACAGCCTCGTCGGTGCCATTGCCGGCGCTGCGGGCGTGGCGCTCGGCGCGGCGGGGGCCTGGCCCATCGTCACCCAGATCTTCCAGGCGCAGTGGAGCCTTGACTGGGGTGGCATCATCCTGCTGCTGGCCAGCGCGACCGGTCTGGCCGGATTGGGTGGAGGTATCGCTGCGGTCCAGGCCCTGTCCCGGCGCCCCGCATCCATATTGAGGGCCCAGCAATAGGGCCGAAGCGGCGCGGCTTGCTGACACCGTGAGCCCTCAGGCATGAGGAGGACGTGTTCGACGCCGACCACTCTGGGAACGCGGTCCCTTTTTCACGCCGGACCACAGTGCCCAATGCGCGATCTGATGCGTGACGTCGAGCGCCAGCATCAGGTCCCCGGCACCGTCGGCCCGTCGCACCGACCGGGCCTCGTCGCCGGGGATCGGGATGGTCTTCACGATACCGCCAGCCACGCGACAATGCGCTCGGCGGCCGCCTCGGCCGACATCGCCACGGTATCGACGACGATCTCGGCGGCCTCGGGCGGCTCATAGGCACTGTCGATGCCGGTGAAGTTCTTGAGTTCGCCGGCACGGGCTTTCTTGTAGAGCCCCTTGACGTCGCGCTGCTCGGCCACGGCCAGCGGCGTCTCGACATAGACCTCGACGAACTCCCCCTCCCCCATCATCTCGCGTGCGAGACGGCGCTCGGCGCGGAAGGGAGAGATAAAGCTGACCAGCACGATCAGACCAGCCTCCACCATCAGCCTTGCCACCTCGGCGACACGACGGATGTTCTCGACCCGGTCTTCCTCGGTGAAGCCCAGGTCGCGGTTCAGGCCGTGGCGGACGTTGTCGCCGTCCAGAATATAGGTGTGGCGGCCATCGGCGTGCAGCCGTTTCTCGACAAGGTTGGCTATGGTCGACTTGCCCGCGCCCGACAGGCCGGTCAGCCAGACCACACGCCCGCGCTGATTCTTGATCGCCGCGCGGGCGGCCTTGTCGACCGACAACGCCTGCCAGTGGATATTGTGGGACCGACGCAGGGCGAAATGCAGCATCCCCGCCGCCACTGTGCGGTTTGAAATCCTGTCAATCAGGATGAAGCCACCCAGATCGCGGTTGGTGGCATAGGGTTCGAAGGCGACCACACTGTCCAGCGACAGGTTGCAGACGCCGATCTCGTTCAGCTCCAGCCGCTTGGCCGGGCCCCGCTCCAGCGTGTTCACGTCGATCTTGTGCCTGGTTTCGGTGATGGTCGCGATGACCGTTCGCGTACCGATCTTCAGCAGGTACGGCCGGCCCGGCATCATCGGGTCCTCGTCCATCCAGACCAGGGTGCTCTCGAACTGGTCCGCAGCCTCCGGGGGAGCGTCGGCGGCGGCCAGCACGTCGCCGCGCGACACGTCGATCTCGTCGGCCAGGGTCAGGGTGACCGACTGACCCGCAACGGCCCGGGACAGGTCGCCGTCGGCCGTGACGATCCGAGACACCGTGCTGGTCTTACCGGAAGGCAGGGCGCGCACTGCGTCGCCGCGCTGGACGGTTCCCGCTGCGATCAGGCCCGAGAAGCCCCGG
>JBBSCK010000140.1:0-6487 GCA_038250335.1 Caulobacterales bacterium | reverse complement strand
GTTGCGGTGTTGACGGCCCTGGGATTGCGGCTGGGCTTCGGTGTCGAGGTCGGCCTGTTCGCGGCTCTAACCGTGCTGGCGACCCTGCTGTCGCGTCGACTGATCCAGCGGGTCAACCCCACCGATCATCCCGACATCAATGATCGCGACGCCCGCCTCGTCGGTCAGCGCGCCCGGGTCGTCCATGCCTTCGTCGAGGGGAGGGGCCGGGTGTTCGTGTCCGGTTCGGAGTGGGCGGCCGAGATCAACGGCGACGGACCGCCAGTCGGCGACAGCGTGATTGTCGATCACCTTGAGGGTCCCGCCCTGCACGTGCGTCTGGTCGGATGATTGCTGCGCGGCGTCAGAGTCCGGCCTCGCTGGAAACATAGTCGCGGCAGGCCGCCGCAGCTTCATTGAGCAGTTCCACCTCCTCGTTCGAAAGCCGCTCAAGTTCGGCCAGAATGGTCGGCGTCACGGCTGCCGCGTTGATGGCGTCGATCTGCTTATTGTATATCTCCGTCCGTTTTTCGGTGGCCTTGTATGCGACGTCGCTGATCTCGTCGGGCAGGACCATCGTCATCTGGAGATACTGACGGTAGAGGGCGTTGGATAGGACGGTGCCCGCTTCCAGACGCGCTTCCAGTTCAGCGAGACCGGCTTCATCGACGGCCCCTTCGAACAGACCCGAAGACGTCGCCCAGCCCTCGTCGGCGGCCTGAGTGGTCAGATCGCTGAACTGCATGCAGACGCCCAACTGGCTTTCGAAAATTTTCTGCCGGGCTGCGGCCTGGGAGACATCGAGCGCCTGGACCGCTGTGAACATGGATGCAGCGGCCACGATCAGCGCCGAAATCGCTGAGATCGAAGCCAGGGTTCCCTCGATCGAGACTCTAGTGGTCTTGCCGGCATTCGACGGGTCTGGCGGAGGGACCGGTGTATTGGTAACCATCGTTCGATCATGCCTCGTTAGCGACGGGGACCGCAAGGCGGGGCGATCAGCGCTTCACTGCCCGCATCTCGTCGATCCCGCGATTGGCCAGTTGGTCGGCCCGTTCGTTCAGTTCATGACCGGAGTGGCCCTTGACCCAGCGCCACTGGACCTCGTGACGGGTGCGGGCGGCGTCCAGGCGCTTCCACAGATCGTCATTCTTGACCGGCTTCCTGTCCGCCGTCTTCCATCCTCTGGCCTTCCAGCCGTGGATCCACTCGGTGATGCCGGTCATGACGTATTTGCTGTCGGTGTGAAGCTCGACCGCGCAGGGCCGGGTCAGGGCCTCCAGCGCCATGATGGCGGCCATCAGCTCCATCCGGTTGTTGGTCGTGACCGGCTCGCCACCCGACATTTCCTTGGACTTGCCCGCCGCCTGCAGGATGGCGCCCCAGCCGCCAGGACCGGGATTGCCCTTGCAGGCTCCGTCGGTGTGGATGATGACATGGCTCATTGGCAGGTCCGTATCAGCTTCGCTTGGCGTTGCGCCACTGAACGGCCTATATGCGGGACGATGATTTTCGGCTTGGGCAATTTCGCCCGCGCCGCTGACTGAGATGAAGCGCCATGCAACCCGGTATCTGGCAGATCCTGATCATTGCCGCCCTCGCCCTGCTGCTGTTCGGCGGGCGCGGCAAGCTGTCCGGCCTGATGGGCGATGCCGCGAAGGGCATCCGCGCCTTTCGCGACGGCCTGAAGGATGGAGACGCCGACAAGGCGCAGGACGAGCGTGTGGGCGCTCTGCCCCGCACCGAGGCCGAAAAAGAAGACCTGAAGTCGTAAGCCCCGTTTCACGTCGGAGAGACTGACGGATGGGTGGTCTTGGCCCCGGAATCGGCGGGCTGGAAATCCTTGTCATCGGCCTGCTGGCGCTTATCGTCGTGGGACCGAAAGACCTGCCCCTGCTTTTGCGCAAGGTTGGCAGGGCCGTGGGCAAGGCCCGGGCCATGGCCGGTGAATTCCGCTCCAGCTTCGACGAGATGGCTCGCCAGTCCGAACTGGACGAATTGCGCAGGGAGGTCGAGGCCTTGCGGACGGGGCAGGGCATCGTCCCCCTCGGGGCCGAGGCCGAGGCGGCTTTTCGTGACATCAGCACCGATCTGAACGCGCTGCCGGCGGCACCGACGGCTGCCTTGCCCGGGCCGACGGAATGGCCGGACAACCCACCGACCATGACGCCTTTGCCCTCGCCCAAAACGACGTCATCATCGTCCGACGGACCAACAGCGAAGGTGCCCAGGCGGCGCGCCCGCGCGACGGCCAGTCCGAAGCCGACCGATGCATCCGTGCCGATGGAGGCCACGCCCACGGCCACGCGTGCCGCGACGCCGATCCGCAAACCGTCCGCCCGCAAGAAGGCCGATCAGTGAGCGCGCCGGATCGCGACGAGGACGAGATCGAGGCGTCGCGCGCACCGCTGATGGATCACCTGATCGAGCTGCGCAGCCGTCTGGTGGTGTGTGTCGCCGCATTCGTGATCGGGTTTATCGGCTGCTTTATCTTCGCCGACCCGATCTATGTCTTCCTGGTCCAGCCCCTCGCCGTGGCCACCCAGTTCCACGAAGCGGCGGGGCCGGGCGGGAATGTGTCGCCTTTCGACCTGATCCTCGGCACGGCGGGACTGGTCCCGGTGCCGCGCGGCGACGGTGCGACCGTGAA
This sequence comes from Caulobacterales bacterium, assembly GCA_038250335.1. Lineage (GTDB taxonomy): Bacteria > Pseudomonadota > Alphaproteobacteria > Caulobacterales > Caulobacteraceae > Brevundimonas. Next base: position 3,858 of record JBBSCK010000140.1, on the reverse strand, counting down.
CCTGATCTTCACCGCCCCGCTGGAGTTCCTGATCACCAAGATGAAGCTCGCGGCGTTCGGTGCCGTGGTGGTCACCTTTCCGGTGCTGGCCTGGGAACTGTACCGCTTCGTGGCACCGGGCCTTTACCGGAATGAGCGCGGGGCCTTCCTGCCCTTTCTGATCGCGGCTCCCCTGCTGTTCCTGCTGGGGGCGGCGATGGTCTATTACGTCATGCTCCCCTTCGTCATGCTGTTCTCCCTGGGCCAGCAGATCAGCGGCGGCGGGATTTCGGCGGAACTGCTGCCCCGGGTATCGGACTATCTGAATCTGGTGATGGCGCTGCTGCTGGCTTTCGGCCTCTGCTTCCAGTTGCCGGTCGTGATGACCCTGTTGGGAATGGCCGGTCTGGTTTCGTCCGGGGCGCTCGCCTCCAGCCGGAAATACGCCATCGTCGCCATCGCTGTGGTCGCCGCCTTCGTCACTCCGCCGGACCCGCTCAGCCAGATCATGCTCGGCATTCCCCTGGTGGTTCTCTACGAAATCTCGATCTGGTGCGTCCGGTTGATCGAACTGCGCCGAAAAAAGGCGGATGAGGCCGAGGCTTTCTCAGGAGCCTGACCGCACTTTGGGGTGACCGCTTCTGTTCGGCTCGCTATCGTGGCGTCCTGGATAAGCTGGAGAGGTCTGGATGAAACTGCGAGGGATGAGCCGGTCGGCGTTGATTCTGTTGGGGCTGCTGCTGGCGACCCCGGCGCTGGGGCAGCCGGCCGACCCGGGTACGGCGGCGCTGACCTATCAGCAGCCGCCGTCACCCATTGCGGACATCCTCGATTCCCGGCCGACTCCGACGGTCAGCGTCTCGCCTGACCGGACCATCCTGGCTCTGTTCGAGCGATCCAGTCTGCCCTCCATCGCCGAACTGGCGGAGCCGCAGCTTCGCCTGGCCGGCTACCGGCTCAATCCGCGCAACAACGGCCCGGCCAACAGCCGCCTGACCTGGCTGACCGGCATCGATCTCAAGGCGGTCGAGGGCGGTGCCAGCCGTCGCGTGGTCATGCCAGCGGGCAGCCGCTTCATCTCGCCGAGCTGGTCGCCGGACAGTCAGTCGATCGCCTTTCTCATGGACCAGCCCACAGGGATGGCGCTTTGGGTCGTGAATGTCGCCGGGGGCACGGCGCGCGAAATCTTCGGGCCGCGCGTCAATGCAGCGACCGGCAGCGGATTCGGTTGGCTACCGGACAGCTCGGGCGTGGTGGTCCAGGCAGTGCCGGCCGGGCGCGGGTCCGCGCCGGACGTGACGGTGGCTCCGAGCGGTCCGATTCTGGCCGAGACCGGCGGACGCGCGGCACCCGTCCGGACCTATCAGGACTTGCTCGGCAATCCGGGGGACGAGGCCCTGTTCGCCCATTACTTCACCGCCCAGACAATACTCGTGCCTCTCAGCGGCGCGGCGCGCACCGTGGGCGAACCCGGGGTGATCCTTGGCGTGTCAATCTCGCCGAACGGCCGGTTCATGCTGCGCACGGTTGCCAAGCGGCCTTTCAGCTATGTCGTGCCGGCCACCCTCTTCCCGGCTGATGTGGTGGTCACCGATCTGAACGGCACCATCGTTCATACCGTCGCTGACCTGCCCCTGCGGGACAATGTTCCGCCGCCCTTTGACGCCGTGGCACCCGGTCCGCGCGCTGCCCAGTGGCAGGCGGATGCGCCGGCGACGCTGGTCTGGGTCGAGGCCCTGGACGGCGGTGATCCCCGCATAGCGGCCGAAGTGCGCGATCGCGTCCTGATGCTTGACGCGCCGTTCACCGGCCCGGCCGTGACGCTGATTGAGCTGAAGGAACGGTATGCCGGGATCAACTGGGGCCGGGACGACGTCGCCCTGGTCAACACCCGCTGGTTCAACACGCGGCACGAGACCCGTTCTGTCGTCGACCCGTCGAACCCGGGCACCGGCCGGGTGATCGTCGATCGCAATTATCAGGACCGCTACAATGATCCCGGTTCACCGGTCCTGGAGCTCAATTCCGCCGGTCGCGCCGTGATTCGGTTCACCGCTGATGGGTCGAAAATCTTCGTCGACGGCGATGGTAGTACCCGTGAGGGCGACTATCCGTTCCTGGACACCCTCGACCTTTCGACAGGCCAGACCGTGCGTCTGTGGCAGTCGGCTTCGGGCGACTATGAGACCGTCGTGGGTATTCTGGACGATGAGGGCCGGAGGCTGCTGACCCGACGCGAAAGCCGGATTGATCCGCCCAATCTGCAGATTCGCACGGTCGGCGGCGACGTCACGCCGCTGACCACCTTCCCCGATCCGGCCCCGCAGCTGGCGGGCGTTACAAATGAACTGATCACCTACACCCGCGACGACGGCGTCCAGTTGTCCGGCACCCTTTATCTGCCCGCCGGCTACGACAAGGAGCGGGACGGCCCCTTGCCGCTGCTGATGTGGGCCTATCCGGCAGAGTTCACCGACGCCGCGGTCGCGGGCCAGGTCGTGGATACAGCCAATCGGTTCACCCGGCCGGGCGGCTCAAGCCATCTGTTTTTGCTGACACAGGGCTATGCCATCCTGGACGACCCCTCCATGCCGATTGTCGGACAGGAGGGCCAAGAGCCCAACGACACCTACATCGCGCAGTTGTCTGCCAGCGCCAGGGCTGCCGTTGACGCCGTGGTGGCGTTGGGCGTTGCCGATCGCGATCGCATCGCGGTCGGCGGTCACAGCTACGGGGCCTTCATGACAGCCAATCTCCTGGCGCACACGGACCTGTTCAGAACCGGGATCGCGCGGTCCGGGGCCTACAATCGAACGCTGACGCCGTTCGGGTTCCAGGCCGAGCAGCGGACCTACTGGGAGGCTCCGGAGACCTATAACGCCATGTCGCCGTTCGCCTTCGCCGACCAGGTCAATGAGCCGATCCTGCTGATCCACGGCGAGGCGGACGACAACTCGGGCACCTTCCCGGTCCAGTCCGAGCGCTTCTATGCGGCCCTGAAGGGACACGGCGCCACGGTCCGCTACGTCGTCCTGCCGCTCGAGGCACACGGCTACCGCGCGCGGGAATCGGTCGGCCATACCTTGTGGGAGATGACCCGCTGGCTGGATCTGACCCTGAAGGCCCCGGTGTCCACGACGGCGGCCGGAGGGCACTGAAAACCGAAAGGGCGCCGGACGGTTTCCCGTCCGGCGCCCTCTTGGCCTCGGCTGATCGTGGCGATCAGCAGCTGTAATACATGTCAAACTCGACGGGGTGGGGGTGCAGGGCCAGGCGCATGACCTCTTCCATCTTCAGCTCGATATAGCTGTCGATGAAGTCGTCATCCATGACGCCACCCTTCTTGAGGAAGGCGCGGTCCTTGTCGAGGTTCTCGAGCGCCTCTTTCAGGCTGCCGCAGACCTCGGGGATGTTGCCGCGCTCTTCCGGCGGCAGATCGTAGAGGTTCTTGTCGGCGGGGCCGCCCGGATCGATCTGGTTTTCGATCCCGTCCAGGCCAGCCATCAGCAGGGCCACGAAGGTCAGATAGGGGTTGCCCATCGGATCGGGGAAGCGCGCTTCCAGACGCTTGGCCTTGGGCGATGAGGTGTGCGGGATGCGGATTGAGGCCGAGCGGTTGCGGGCCGAATAGGCCAGTTTGACCGGGGCTTCATAGCCGGGCACCAGCCGCTTGTAGGAGTTGGTGGTCGAGTTGGCGAAGGCATTGATGGCCTTGGCTTGTTTGATAATGCCGCCGATGTAGAAGAGCGCCATCTCGGACAGACCGGCGTAGCCGTTGCCGGCGAACAGATTCTTGCCGTCCTTCCAGATCGACTGGTGTACGTGCATACCCGATCCGTTGTCGCCAACGATGGGCTTCGGCATGAAGGTCGCGGTCTT
>JBBSCK010000139.1:0-6524 GCA_038250335.1 Caulobacterales bacterium | reverse complement strand
TTCTGATCTTCTTGACGTAAGCCACGGCTTCTTCAGGGGAACGAATGTCCGGACGCGACACGATCTCCATCAGGGCGGTGCCGGCGCGGTTCAGGTCGACATAGCTCTCGGTCGGCGACAGGTCGTGGATCAGCTTGCCCGCATCCTGTTCCAGGTGCAGCCGCTCGATGCCGACGTTGAAGAATGACCCGTCCTCGGCCTCGACCTCAACGACGCCCTCGCCGACGATCGGGAAATACAGTTGGCTGATCTGATAGCCCTGCGGCAGGTCGGGGTAGAAATAGTTCTTCCGGTCAAACTGGCTGCGTTTGTTGATAACGGCCTTGAGGCCGAGGCCCGTCTTTACCGCCTGTTCGACGCAATGGCCGTTCAGGGTCGGCAGCATGCCCGGAAACCCCGCGTCGATCAGCGACACCTGCTCGTTCGGGCCAGCCCCGAAGCCGACGGCCGCGCCGGAGAACAGCTTGGCCTTGGACGCCACCTGGGCGTGGATCTCCAGCCCCATGACGATTTCCCACAGGCCGGTGCGGCCCTTGATCAGTTTCGTGGTGTCGAGCGTGTCGGTCATGCCCCGTTCCTAGCGCCATGACGCGGACTGCGAAAGTTCCTGTCTTGAGCCCGTCGCGAAAACAGGTTCATCTACAGGACGACCCCTATTCCTGGAGCCCGTCAGATGATCAAGACCGTCCTCGCCGCTGTCGCCCTCGCGACCGTCGCCACCGCCGCCTCTGCCCAGACCGCCCCCGCGCCCGCGCCGGATCATGCGGGCCATGCCATGTCCGCCCCCGCCTCGGCGGCCGCCCTGCCGACCGTCGCAAGCCCGATCAAGGACCTGCTAGCCAACCCGGCCACCGCCGCCGTGATGGAGAAGCACCTGCCGGGCGTTGCCCAGCACCCCATGCTGCCGCAGTTCCAGGACATGACGCTGTCCGACGTCGCTCCCATGTCTGGGGGCGCAATTTCGCCAGCGACCATCCAGGCGATCGACACCGACATCAAGGCGCTCCCGCACAGCTAGGACGGATTTGGCTTCCTCCCCGTTCATCAGGACGGGGAGGAAGTGCGGCGCGGCTATCGGTGCCCGCAGAGGCCCGCTACGCGAACGCCCCGTGAGTTCACCCCCATCGTTCCGCCCGACCCACGCCCCCCGCCGCTTGCTCCAGCGCGGCACCGACCTGGAAGACCGTCGCCTCATCCAGCGCCTTGCCGATGACCTGAAGGCCCAGCGGCAAACCGTTGGAATCGACTCCCGCGGGCACCGAAATCCCCGGCAGTCCGGCGAGGTTCGCGGTGACGGTGAAGACGTCGTTCAGATACATCGTCACCGGGTCAATCTGCTTGTCCCCGATGGCGAACGCGGCCGACGGCGTGGACGGCGTCAGGATGGCGTCGACCTGACCCCATACATTGTCGAAATCCTCGGCGATGCGCCGCCGCACCTTCAGCGCCCGCACGTAATAGGCGTCATAGAATCCGGCCGAGAGCACATAGGCCCCGATGACCAGACGTCGTTTGACCTCGGGCCCGAAACCCTCGGCGCGGCTGGTTTCGTAGAGGTCGGTCAGGGACGTCGCCTTCTCCGCCCGGTGCCCGAACCGCATCCCGTCATAGCGGGCGAGGTTCGACGAGGCCTCGGCGGGGGCGACGATGTAATAGGTTGGCAGGGCGTATTTCGTATGCGGCAGGCTGATGTCGACGATTTCGCAGCCCGCGTCCTTCAGCCAGGCCACGCCCTGGTCCCACAGGGCCTGGATCTCGGCGGGCATGCCATCGACGACGTATTCACGCGGAACGCCTATGCGCAGGCCCCTGACTGACTTGCCGACCGAGGTGGTCCAGTCCGGGGTCGGGACGTCGAGGCTGGTCGAATCCTTGACGTCGAAGCTGCACATGGAGCGCAGCATCAGGGCTGCATCCTCGACGGTCTTGGTGATCGGCCCGGCCTGATCCAGCGAGGAGGCGAAGGCGACCATGCCGAACCGGCTGGCACGGCCATAGGTCGGCTTGATCCCGACCGTGCCGGTGAAAGCCGCAGGCTGGCGGATCGAGCCGCCAGTGTCCGAAGCCGTGGCAGCCAGGCACAGGTCCGCCGCGACGGCCGAGGCCGACCCGCCGGATGAGCCACCCGGCGTGAGATTGACGTTGGAGGCTTTTGACTTCCATGGGTTCACGACTGGACCGAACGCGCTGGTCTCGTTCGATGAGCCCATGGCGAACTCGTCCATATTCAGCTTGCCCAGCATCACCGCCCCGTCGCGCCAAAGATTGGCGGTGACGGTCGATTCATAGGGCGGCACGAACCCGCGCAGCATGTTGGACCCCGCCGTCGTCTGCACCCCCTCGGTGCAGAACAGATCCTTGATCCCCAGCGGCGCGCCTTCCAGCACACCGGCGTCGCTCGAGGCGATCCGCGCATCGGACGCCTTCGCCATGGCGATTGCCTTGTCGGCGGTGACCTCGACAAAGGCGTTCAGGGTCGGGTTGGCGGCCTCGATATTGGTCAGGAAGGCGCGGGTGATCTCTTCCGACGAGAAGGATTTGGTCCGGAGGCCGTCGACAGCGGCCTTCAGGGTCAGATTCGTAAGGCCAGACATCTATTCGACCACCTTGGGCACGACGTAGAAGCCGTCTGCGGATTGGGGGGCGTTCGACAGAACATCGCCGACCCGGGCCCCGTCGGTGACGACGTCGGCGCGCAGGCGCAGGGGCTGGGCCACGTTGGAGGTCATCGGCTCCACGCCGGTCACATCGACCTCGTTCAACTGGTCGATCCAGGCCATGATGGCGTTAAGCTCGCCGGCCAGGGGCTCCAGCCGGTCGTCGGGGGTCTTGATGCGGGCGAGGTGGGCGACCTTCCTCACCGTCGCGGCGTCGATGGCCATGCGGCCCTCCAGTCATAGGCGTTCAAGCGGGCCGGATTAGCCGCCAGACCCACAAGGCACAAGCAGGGCACCGCATAAGCCTTGAGACCACCATGCTGTGGTCCCTGTCATGCCGTCGCAGGCCCCAAGGGCCAGGACCGCCGCCACAACGCTCGCCATAACCTGACGACGCGTGGCCATCGCTCCCTCCCGAACCGGTGATCAGGCAACCTCGCCTTTGACACGGACAATGGCAACGACTACCCGCCCATCGGTGCCTGTGCTCGACCTTCTCGATCTGCCCGACGCCTGCCCGCCCGACACGGCCTGGATGGGGCTGGATCTGGGCGAGGCGACCATCGGCGTGGCCGTGTCGGACACGACGCGGCTGATCGCCAGCCCATTGCAGCTGATTCGCAAGACGAAGTTCACCGACGATGCGCAGGCCCTGTTCAGGCTGATGGATCAGCGCAAGGTTTCTGCCCTCGTTATCGGCCTCCCGGTCAATATGGACGCGAGCGAGGGGCCGCGCGCCCAGTCCTGCCGCGCCTTTGCGCGCAATCTGGAACGGTTCCGGCCGGTGACTGTGGCCTTCTGGGACGAGCGGCTTTCGACCAGTGCGGTCGAGCGGTTCTTGATCGACGAGCTGGACCTGTCACGCAAGCGCCGGGCCGGGGTTGTCGACCGGACGGCGGCCGCCTGGATCCTGCAGGGGGCGCTGGATCGGGTTCGGATCGCCCGGAGTCAGCCATGACCGCCCTGTTCACCGGGGTCGTCCCGGTTTTCGTCCTGATCGCCATCGGCTACGGCCTGCGCAAATCCGACTTTCTTCCGGATGCGACATGGCGGCCGATCGAGAAGCTGTCGATCCATCTGCTCTATCCGGGGTTCCTGATCCCGGCGATCTGGAACGCCGACATCTCGGGCGGTGGTGCCGGCGCGGCAGGGGCAGCGGCGGTGACTTCGGTGCTGATCGTCGCGGTGGCGACCCTGCTGGCCCGCCCGCTCATGAAGCTGGACGGCCCGGCCTTCACCTCGGTGTTCCAGGGCGTGATCCGGTGGAACAGCTTTGTCTTCCTGCCCGTGATTCTGGCGGTCTACGGTCCTGACGGACTGGCGCTGGCTGCCGTGGTGATCGCCGCCATGATTCCGGTGACCAACGTCCTGTGCGTCATCGTGCTTGTGCGCTGGGGTGCCGACCAGCGCGCGATGTCGCCGCTGTCACTGGCGGAGGCCATTCTTTCCAACCCCATACTGATTGCCTGCCTGATCGGACTGGCGCTGAATTTCGCCCGCGTGCCGCGTCTCCCGGGGATATCCGAAACGCTGGAGCTTCTGGGAGGCGCCGCCCTGCCACTGGGGCTGATTGTTGCGGGGGCGGGCCTCAGCTTCGCAGAGGTGGCGCGCCGGCGGGTCACGATTGCGGCAGTGTCCGTCGTCAAACTGGGCATCACGCCCTTCCTGATGTGGGGCCTTTGCCGCCTTTATGGCGGCGATGAAACGGCCCAGGGCATCGCGCTGATGTGCGGCGCAGCGCCGGGTGCGGCGGCCTCCTACATCCTCGCGCGGCAGATGGGCGGGGATGCGCGGCTGATGGCCGGGATTGTGGCCCTGACCACAGTGGGCAGTGCGGCGGGCATCCCGCTGTTGCTGGCGCTGTTCCATCTGGCGTGAGACCCGGCTATAGCCCGGCTTTGATGACCCAGTCTGTCGATCTCGCCCTTGGGCACGCCGACCTGATCGCCGACCGGCTGGTCCCGTTTCCGAAACCTCATTTCCTCGCCGCTGCAGACCTGAACCCGCCGTTCGTGCTGCAACTGCTGGACCTGGCCGAAATCTTCGTCGACCTGAACCGGCAGTCGTCCAAGGCGCTTCAGACCCTGCGCGGGCGCACGGTCATGAACCTGTTCTTCGAGAATTCGACCCGGACCAGTTCCTCGTTCGAGATCGCGGCCAAACGGCTGGGTGCCGATGTGGTAACCATGCCGGTGCAGGCCTCGTCGGTGAAGAAGGGCGAGACTCTGATCGATACGGCGGTAACGCTGAACGCGATGAGGCCGGACATCCTCGTGGTCCGGCACGGGGCTTCGGGAGCGGCAGCCCTGCTGTCGCAGAAAGTCGGCTGTGCGGTCGTGAATGCGGGCGACGGGCGCCATGAGCATCCGACCCAGGCGCTGCTGGACCTGCTGAGCCTGCGCCGTGCGTTTGGCGAGGTCGGCGGACTGACGGTCGCGATCTGCGGCGACGTCGCCCACAGCCGGGTCGCGCGGTCGAACGTGGCCCTGCTTTCCATGATGGGTGCTCGCGTCAGACTGATCGGGCCGCCGACCTTGGTGCCGGCCGACGCCGACCGCTGGGGCTGCGAGGTGTTCCACGACATGCGCGAGGGCCTGAACGGCTGCGATGTCGTTATGATGCTGCGGCTACAGCTGGAGCGGATGGACGGGGCTCTGGTGCCTTCGACGCGTGAGTATTTCCGTTTCTGGGGTCTGGATCGCGAGAAACTCGCCTGGGCCGCGCCGGGGGCGAAGGTCATGCATCCGGGTCCAATGAACCGGGGCGTGGAGATCGATTCCGACGTGGCCGACGATCTGTCGGTGTCCCTGATCCAGGACCAGGTCGAGATGGGTGTCGCAGCGCGTATGGCTGTGCTGGCCTCGCTATCGGCCCGGTTGGAGGGCGCGCCATGAGTTCGCTCGCCATCATCAACGCCCGCCTGCTGGACCCGGCGTCGGACTACGACGGGCCCGGATCGATCGTGGTCGAGGACGGGGTGATCACGCGGGTCGAGCGTGGCGCTGTCGCTGTTTCGGCGTCCGATATCGTCGACGCCCGTAACCTGTGCCTGTCGCCCGGTCTCATCGACATCCGCGTGCGAACGGGGGAGCCGGGGGCTGAGCCGAAGGAGACCCTGAAATCGGCCAGCCTGTCCGCTGCGGCAGGCGGGGTCACCACCATCGTCATCCAGCCGGACACCAATCCGGCTGTGGATGATCCGGCCATGGTTGATTTTATCCAGAGGCGCGGGGCGGCGCTGAACCTGGTGAACGTCCGGGCTGCAGGGGCAGCAACCAGGGCCCGCGATGGCCGGCGCATGGCCGAGATCGGCCTGATGCACGAGGCGGGCGCACTGTATTTCACCGACGGCGACCATGTCATCGCGGACAGTCGGGTGCTGTCGCGGATCATGGCCTATGCCACGACTTTCAACGCCCTGATCGCCTGCCGTCCGGCCGATCCGTGGTTGTCTGAGGGGACGGTGGCGACGTCCGGCGAACTGGCCACGCGGCTGGGTCTGTCGGGGGCCCCGGCCATCGCGGAGCGGATCCAGCTGGAGCGCGATCTTGCCCTGGTGGAACAGACGGGCGTCCGCTTCCTTGTGGATCAAATCTCGACCGAGGCGGCGCTGGAGGTACTGGCGCGCGCGCGCGGCCGAGGCCTTGAGGTAGCGGCCAGCGTGTCGATCAACCACCTGTGTTTCAACGAGATCGACATCGGGGACTATCGGACCTTCTACCGGCTGGACCCGCCGCTGCGGCCCGAGAGCGATCGCCGGGCCTTGATCGAGGCGGTGCGCGACGGCCTGATCGAGGCGATCACGTCGGCCCACACCCCGGCCCCGGCCGAGGACAAGCGCCTGCCTTTCGCCGAGGCTGCGCCGGG
>JBBSCK010000138.1:0-6564 GCA_038250335.1 Caulobacterales bacterium | reverse complement strand
CAGCCAGGGGCGGACGGACTCGCGATAGACCCAGCGATAGGCGGTCAGGGCCGAGACCTCCCGGAGCAGGGTGGTCCACTGGAAATAGTCGAGCTGGCCGCCGACGCGTTCGCCGGCAGGCAGCAGCAGGTGGTATTTGACGTCCAGCAGACGGGCGGTGTTGTCGGCCCGCTCGATGGCCCCGCCCCGCCGCAGGAACCAGTAGGCGTCGTTGCGCAGCATGGTCCGCGAGGAGGCCCCCTCGACCGCCAGCGACACGCCCTTGACCCATTCCAGATAGCGGATGAAGTCGTCGCGCTTGGACGGTTCGCCGAACTCGTTCAGGCCATTCCAGGCCCCGTTGATGGCCTCCCAAAGCTCGATGGTCAGGGCGGTCCGGACCGAGCGGGCGTTGGTGCGGGCGGCGGTGATACAGGCGCGGATGGAGCTGGGATTGTCGGGGGCGAAGGCCAGGTATTCGCGCACCGACTTTTCGGACGGTGTGCGGCCGCTGGCGGCGAACGGACGCGAGACGCCGGCCGAGGCGATGGCCGAGGCCCATGCGGTGGCGGCGGCCCCGTCGCGGGCAGGCAGGGCCGCCAGACGCACGGCGGCCTCGAGGATGCGCGCGAGAAAATCGGCCCGCTCCATGTAGCGGCCGGTCCAGTACAGGCTTTCAGCCGTGCGGCTCAGCATGGGCCTGTCTGCTCCCCGTTTGCGGAGCGGATGGGGAGGTGGCGCGGCGCGGCTTCGCGCCGTGACGGAGGGGTTCTTGAAGCGCGTGAGGTCTGTGGGGCGTAAAGAGCCCCTCCACCGCTTCGCGGTCCTCCTCCCAAGTCGCCAAGAGGCAAACGGGGAGGAGACAGGTTCGATAGCTCAGTCATCCAGCACCCAGGTGTCCTTGGTGCCGCCGCCCTGGCTGGAGTTGACGACCAGCGAGCCGGCCTTCAGCGCCACCCGGGTCAGGCCGCCGGGCGCGACGCGGATGCCGGCGGGGCTGGACAGCACGAACGGCCGCAGGTCGACGTGGCGCGAGGCCAGGTCTCCGCCGCACAGGGTCGGGGCGGTCGACAGGTCCAGGGTCGGCTGGGCGATGAAGTCGTCGGGGTCTGCGATCAGCCTGGCCCGGAAGGCCTCGATTTCGGCCTTGGTCGAGGCGGGGCCGACCAGCATGCCGTAGCCGCCGGAGCCGCCGACCTCCTTGACCACCAGGGTCTCCAGTTTCGACAGCACTTCTTTCAGGGCCTCGGGCTCGCGACAGCGCCAGGTGGGGACATTGCCGAGGATGGGATCGCCGCCGGAGAAGAAGCGGATGATCTCGGGCATGTAGGTGTAGACCGCCTTGTCGTCGGCGACGCCGGTGCCGACGGCGTTCGACAGGGTGACATTGCCCGCCATATAGGCCGCCATCAGGCCGGGAATGCCGACGGTGCTGTCGGGGCGGAAGGTCAGGGGATCGAGGAATTCATCGTCGACGCGGCGATAGATCACGTCCACGCGGCGGGGCCCCTCGGTCGTCCGCATAAAGACGATGTCGTCCTTGACGAACAGATCGCCGCCCTCGACCAGCTCGACCCCAAGCTTGTCGGCCAGGAAGCTGTGTTCGTAATAGGCCGAGTTGAAGGGGCCTGGCGTCAGGACGACGATGTTCGGATCCGCCCCGGCGTGGTCGGGGGCGCTGGCGCGCAGGCTGGACAGCAGCATGTCGGTATAGGTCTCGACCGGGCGGATGCGATGCTCGGCGAACAGGTCGGGGAACAGCCGCATCATCATCTCGCGGTTCTCCAGCATGTAGGAGACGCCCGAGGGGGTGCGGCAGTTGTCCTCCAGCACGACGAAACCGTCCTCGCCGGTGCGGACCAGATCAACGCCACAGATATGGGTCCAGATGTCGCCCGGCGGCCGACGGCCCTGCATCTCGGGCCGGTAGTGGGGATTGGTGAAGATCAGCCCGGCCGGGACGATGCCGGCCTTGATGCAGTCCTGGGGGCCATAGATGTCCTTGAGGAAGGCGTTGATCGCCGAGACCCGCTGTTTCAGCCCCTTTTCCAGCAGGTCCCATTCGGCCGCGCCGATGATGCGGGGGACCACATCGAAGGGGATCAGCCGTTCATTGGACTCGACGTCGCCATAGACGGCGAAGGTCACCCCCATGCGACGAAAGAACAGCTCGGCCTGGCGCGACCGCGCCTGCAGCAGGTCCGACGGCGCGGCCTCCAGCCATCGGGCCAGCGCCCGGTAGCTTTCGCGGACCTGACCCGATCCGGCATGGCCTGACATCTCGTCGAACGTGACCGTCGCTCCCATGCTGCGGTGAGCTGCCAGCCTGGACCGGCGGCGGGACGCCGCGCAACCGTTTTGTTGCGGTGCGCAACAAGAACCTGCGTCCGGGCTTGACCGTTCCACTGTTACAGCATAGTGGAACACACACCGATGACCGACCCCCTTTCAGACACCGCTCCCCCAACGTCCCCGGAACGCCAGACGGCAGACCGGGCAGCGCTTTATGATGCCCTCTTGTCGCTGAAGACGCGGGCAGAGATGGACGTCTTCCTCGCCGATCTCTGCACCCCCGCGGAAGTCCGCGCCTTTGCCGAGCGATGGGCCGTGGCCCGGTTGCTGGACCAGAAATCGAAATCCTACCGCGAGATCGCCCTCGAGGCCGGGGCCAGTCCGACCACGGTCGTGCGCGTCGCGCGGTTCCTGAAGGAAATGCCGCATCAGGGCTACCGCCTGGTGCTGGACCGAACCCACAAGAAAGCCTGAGCCTGATCCCATGAGTACCGTCCAGGGGCGACTTCGCATCGCCGTGCAAAAATCCGGCCGTCTGGCCGATCGCAGCCTCGATCTCGTCAGGGACGCCGGGCTGCGGGTGGTAAAGGGGGCCAACGACCTGCTCTACAAGGTCGAGAACTATCCGATCGACCTGTTGCGGGTGCGCGACGACGACATCCCCACCTTTGTGGCGGACGGGGTCTGCGACCTGGGCATCGTCGGCGAGAACGTGCTGGAAGAAGGCAGGAACGGCGGGGCCAATGCCTCGATCCTGATGCCGCTGGGCTTTGGCAAATGTACGCTGAAACTGGCCTGCCCGCCGATGCTGGACTATGCCGGGCCGGGATCGCTGGAGGGTCTGCGGATCGCGACCTCCTATCCGAAGATCCTGCGCCGCTATCTGGATGAGCAGGGCATCAAGGCCGACATCGTGGTCATGCGCGGGGCGGTCGAGGTCGCGCCCCGACTGAAACTGGCCTCGGCGATCTGCGATCTGGTGTCCACCGGCGCGACGCTGGAAGCCAACGGGCTGGTGGCCAAGGAAACCGTGTTCGAGAGCCAGGCCGTGCTGATCCAGTCGCCCGTGGCACCGGAGCCGGGCCTGCAGTCCCTGCTGGACTCGATCATCGAGCGGATGTCGGGGGTGGTCAGCTCGCAGGGGGCCAAATACGTGATGCTGAACGCGCCGCGTTCGGCGCTTGACCAGATCACGGCGATCCTGCCAGGCGCGGGTGCACCGACGGTCATGCCGTTGATGGGTCGCGACGATGCGGTGGCGGTGCACGCGGTGTGTCAGGAAGCCGTCTTCTGGGAGACGCTGGAGAAGCTCAAGGCCGCGGGGGCCTCGGCCATCCTGGTGCTGCCGATCGAGAAGATGATGTGATGAGTGCGCTGAACGTGAAACGGATCGACTGGTCAACGCTGGACGGACAGGGCCGGCTGGATGCCCTGGCCCGCCCGGCCCGGCGCAGCGAACGCGATGTGCAGGATGTCGTCTCCGGCATTTTCGAACAGGTCGCCATCGCAGGCGGGGCAGCGGTCAAGTCGTACAGCCTGCAGATCGACGGTTTTGCGCCGCGCCGCATCGCCATCACGCCCGAGGCCGTCGCCGCGGCGCGCGACGCCCTGCCACCCGCCGACACCCGCGCCCTGAGGGTTGCGGCCGAAAACGTCCGCGTCTTCCATCAGGCGACGAAGCCCGAGGACACCTCCTTCGTCGAGACCACGGCAGGTGTGCGCTCCCGACTGGTCTGGCGGCCGATCGGCGCGGCCGGGATCTATGTGCCCGGCGGCACGGCACCGCTGTTCTCGTCGCTGTTGATGCAGGCCATTCCGGCCGAGGTGGCGGGAGTGCGCGAGCGGGTCGTGGTCACACCTCCGGCGAAAGACGGCAGCATCCACCCGGCCATGATCCTGGCCGCCGCCGAGGCCGGCCTCGACGCCATCTGGCTGATCGGCGGAGCCCAGGCCATCGCGGCCATGACCTATGGCGTCGTGCTGGACGACGGCGAGATTCCCGCCTGTGACAAGCTGTTCGGACCGGGCAACGCCTATGTCGCCGAGGCCAAGCGTTATGCCGCCGCGCTGCCGAACGGCCCGTCGGTGGACATGCCCGCCGGGCCGTCGGAACTGCTGGTCATCGCCGACCGGTTCTGCGACCCCGAGATCGCGGCCGCCGACCTGCTGAGCCAGGCCGAGCACGATGCGGATGCCCAGGTGATTCTGGTCTGCGATCGCGACGCCACCATCGACGCCATCCTGGCCGAGGTCGAGGCGCAGCTGGAAACCCTGCCCCGCGCCGCCATCGCCCGGGCGTCTCTGGCCGAGGCCCGCGCGATCAAGGTCGCCGACATGGCCGAGGCCTGTGGGGTGTCAAATCTGTATGGCCCCGAACACCTCGCCATCCAGACCGAGGATGCCGAGGCGCTGGTGGCCTCGATCCAGGCGGCGGGCGCGGTCTTCGTCGGGCGCTGGGCGGCCGAGACTCTGGGCGACTATGCGGCGGGACCCAGCCACGTTCTGCCGACCGACGGCGGGGCGCGGACGCTGGGTGGGATCACGACCGCCAGCTTCATGACCTCGATGTCGGTGCAGACGGTGACCGAGGCCGGGGCCGAACGGTTGGCACCGATCGCGGCGCGGCTGGCGCGGCTGGAAGGGCTGGAAGCCCATGCCCGGGCGGCAGATCTGAGGAGTGTGGGATGAGGACGTCTCGATCAGCCCTTCCCCCGCTTGCGGGGGAAAGCCGTCCGTCTTCGGCCGCAGGCCGAACAGGACGGATGGGGGAACTTTCCCGCCAGAAGTTCAGGACAAGACTTCCCCCATCGGCCCTGGATCGCTGCGCGATCGACGGGCCGCTTTCCCCCATGAAGGATGGGGGAAGGGCTTTGGATGGGGGAGGAAGACGATGACACTGCCCGCCCCCTATCCTCCCCTGGTCGCCGGCGGCGAAGGGCTTGACGCCTACCCCGGCAATGCCCCGGCGCTGGCCGCGCGAATGGCGCAGATCTATGGTGTCGGCACCGGTCAGGTGCTGCCGGTGCGCGGGCTGACCCACGGACTGGAGCTGGTGTTCCGGCTGGCGGCGCGGGGCGGGCGGGCAGTCGAGGCCCCGGATGCTGAACCCTTCGCCAGACTGGCACGCCTCTATCGCGCCGGTGAGGGCGAGCCGGCGGCGGTGATCATTCGCGCCCTCGGTTCGCCGGAGGCCGTGGCCGAGATGGCGGAGCGGGTCGCGCCCGCGCTGCTGGTCGTCGACGAGGGGCTGGTGGAATTCTCCGATGCCGTTTCGGCGGCGACCCTGATCGGGGCGCACGCCAATCTGATCGTGCTGCGCAGCCTGTCTCTGGCCTACGGGCTGGCGGGGGCCCGGGTCGGGGCGGCGCTGGGACAGGCGGCGACGCTTGCGCGGCTGGCCGATGTGGTCGAGCCCTATGCCCTGCCCCAGCCGCTGGTGCGGCTGGCGATGCAGGCGCTGGATCCGTCGCGGATGATCGAGACGGCCGAGCGGATCGCAGCGGTCGGGCGCGAGCGCGAGCGGCTGATCCGCGAGATCGGCCGCATCATGGTGGTCGAGGCCGGGGTCGGACCGATCCTGATGGCGCGGCCGTCGGACATCGAGGCGGCGCTGGCCGGGCTGGCGCGGTATGATGTGGCGGCGGACCGATCGGGCGACCGGCTGCGGCTGCCGGTGTCGATCAGGACCGAGGTCAACGACCGGCTGCTGACGGCCCTGGGGCTGACGCCGGCCACGGCGCGGCCACACCGGGTCGGACAGGCCGTGCGGGATACGAAAGAGACCCGCATCGTCTGCGCCGTCGATCTGGACGCGACCGGGCCGATCCGGATCGAGACCGGGGTCGGCTTCTTCGATCACATGCTGGAACAGGTCGCGGCCCACGGCGGGTTTTCGCTGCGCCTGTCGTGCGAGGGCGACCTGCACACCGACCCGCATCACACCATCGAGGACAGCGCCATCGCACTCGGTCAGGCCCTGAAACAGGCGCTGGGCGAGCGGCGCGGCATCCAGCGCCACGGCTTCGTCCTAGCGATGGACGAGGCCCGGGCCAATGTCGCCATCGACCTGTCGGGTCGGCCCTATCCGGTGTTCGAGGGCACGTTCTCGACACCCTTCATCGGCGACTACCGCACCGACCTGACGGCCCATGTGTTCCGCTCGCTGGCCGAGCATCTGGGTGCGGCGATCCACATCTCCGTGACCGGCGACGACGACCACCACAAGACCGAGGCCGTCTACAAGGGCTTCGGGCGGGCGCTGCGTCAGGCCATCCGGGTCGAGGGCGATGCGGT
>JBBSCK010000137.1:0-6571 GCA_038250335.1 Caulobacterales bacterium | reverse complement strand
GTCGCCGCCGACCCAGCGGGCTCCGTAGCCGAGACTGGCCGGGATGGCGAAATGGAAGGTCTCGCCGACGTGCATCAGGGCGACGCCTTCGGTCCAGCCGGCGATGACGCGGTTGAGGGGGAATTCGGCCGGTTCGCCCCGATCATAGGAACTGTCGAATTTGCGGCCGTCGATGAAGGTGCCCTCATAGTGCACGCGCACCGTGTCGCTTGCGGACGGCCGGGGCGCGTCGGGACGGGCAGCGCCCTCGCGGCGATACTGCAGGCCGGACGCCGTGGTGGTCCAGCCGCGCCGGGGGGCGTTCCAGGCCAGCCACGCGGCCTGACCGGCGTCCCATTCGGCCTGGGAGGAATGGGCGGGCGGGGCGATGGCGGGCGTCGGCGTGGGCGCGGTGGCGCAGGCGGCGAGGGTCAGGGTCGCGACAAGGGGGGCGGCGAGGGTGGGGACGATGCGTTTCATGCGGTGAAGTTAGCAGGGTCTTTTGCGCGTCGCCACGTCGCTACGTCGCGAGGGCGTCCCGGCGCCGTTGCAGGAACAGGGCCTCTGCCGGGGCGGTCGAGAGGGCCGGGGCTTCGGTGGCAGAATGGCGGGCGTACGTCAGGCCGGTACGCTGAAAGAAAGTCCGCTTGACATTACATAATGTCCGTTAGATATTACATTAAGTCAGTTGGAGCGTACTTTTGATCAGGATACTGGGCGTGCTGGCAGCCAGTCTCGCTTTCGGTGCCTTTCTGGCCTGGCCGTTGATCGCCTGGCCGGTGCGTCCCGGCTGGATCGGAGCGGCGGTGCTGTTGCTAACCGCCATCGCGGCGCGTCGGCATTGGGATGCGCGGCGCCGGGAGACGGGCGACGAGCCTGGCGCGCGGGAACGCCAGTCGTGGCACGCCATGGCGGCGCTGGCGGTGATCTGCGGGCATCTTGTCGGTTCACTGTCGCAGGGCGTCGATCTGCACGTCGGCAGTGGAAATACGCTGGCGCTGGATAACTGGACCCTGATTGGCGCGGCGGCGATCGGCTGGCTCATCGTGCGCGCGCCGCGAATGGAGAAGGACGAGCGCGACCGGGAGATGGCCAATCGCGGGGCCCATGTGGGCCTGGCGGTCATGACGGCGCTGCTGATCGCACTATTACTGACCCTCGCATTCGCGCCGGCGACGCTGGTCGAGCGGCTTCAGCCTTTCGTGCTTGGCAATGTGCTGGTGGTCGTAATCCTGCTGGCCAGCATGGCCCGGCACGCGGCGCAACTGACTGGATACTGGGCGGCGGCGCGGCCAGAGGATACCGATGCCTGAGTTGGCCATCGGCAATCACATTCGCAAGCTCCGCTTTGAGCACGGCGAGATGACCCAGGACGCCCTCGCCCGATCTGCCGGCGTAACCCGCCAGACAGTGATCTCTCTCGAGGCCGGACGCTATGCACCGTCGCTGGAGCTGGCCATGCGGCTGGCGCAGGTTTTCGGCCGGGGCGTGGACGACGTCTTCTACTGGCGGACCCCAGCCCCTTGATCGCGATTTGCCTCGACTTTTCCGCAACCCCGCGCCCAGGCGCACGCAGGACTATAAACCATGCCGACCCAACTCCGCCCTCGGCGACTATTGGCATCCGCAGCGGTCCTGAGCGTTTTTCTCGCAGGCTGTGCAACCGCTCAGACGTTCGAGATCACGCCGGGCGGCGAAGTGCTGCAGGGGCAGCCCGTGTCGGTGCGGCTGACCGGCCTGGAACCGGGACGGGCGGTGGAGATCAGCGCGGAACGGCGCTTCGGCCGGCCAGAACCCCTGATCTACCGCTCGCACGCCGTTTTCGCGGCGGATGAGCGCGGCACGGTCGAACTGGCGACCAGTCCGGCGACGTCCGGGACCTATTTCGGTGCCGATCCGGCGGGCCTGTTCTGGTCGATGACGCCGACGCAGACGCCAGCCCCCGGTGACTGGCGGACCGGCGAGGTGCGGCTGTCGGCCACGGTCGAAGGACAGACGGTCGCGACCGGCATGACGCGGCTGACCGGTTCCGTACCAGCGGTTGAGACGGAGGCCATACCAGGGTTTCCCGCAGCGCAACTGTATCGTCTGCCCGGCGGCGAGCCGCGGCCGGTGATCGTGGTATTGCACGGCGCAGACGGCGGGACCGGAGCCAGCGATCGCTTTGGCCGCAAGCTGGCCTCGCTCGGCTATGCTGTGGTCGGTCTGCCCTACTATTCCGCCGACTGGGGCGGGTTCGGGCCGCCCAAGGAAATCCCGGGTCTGCCCGGCAGTTTCATCGACATCCGCATCGACCAGATCGCCGAGTTGCGCGACTGGCTGAAGACCCGGCCGGACGTCGATGCGGACCGGATCGCCCTGTTCGGGGGCTCAAAGGGCGCCGAGTTCGCCCTGATCGCGGCCAGCAAATATGACTGGATCACCTCGGTCGTGGCTCTCGCTCCGTCGGACCTGGTCTGGGAAGGGTGGGGGCTGGAGACGGTCGAGGCCGAAGGCACCCGGTCGTCGTTCTCTTATTTGGGCCAGGCCTTGCCCTTCATGCCCTACGTCGGCTTCGTCGAGGGGCTGCTGGCTGGACCGGGCAATGCCGATCTGCTGAAGATTCACGAGGACGGCCGCGCCGCCCATCCGGACAGGGAGGCCGCCGCCCGCATCCCGGTGGAGCACTTTCCGGGGCCAGTAATGCTTGTCGCCGGCGACGCTGACCGGGAATGGCGTTCAGGCCAGATGGCCCGGAACGTGGCGGCAAGCCGTTCGACGGCCGGACGCGAAACTGTGTTGCTGGTCTATCCGCACGCAGGACACGACGTAGGCGGCGACGGCTGGGCACCGACGGTTGGCGAAGTGGCGCGGGGCGGTGGCTCGGCGCAGGCCAATGCGCACGCGCAGGCGGACGCTTGGCCGCAAGTTCTGGCGTTTCTCGAGCGAACGCTGGGTCCGGACGAAAAATAGACCGCTGAGAGCCTTTCATTCGCCTGCGAAGCGCGTATATAGCCCAGTCCCGCAACACTCCCCATGAGTCTGCGCGAAAGCGCCGAGGCCCGGTCCGTCGCCCTCCGACCGAGCGAAGGCGTGGCTCCTTACCCAGGGAGCTTACCAGATTTCAGGCCTCCTGACCGCCCGTCCTGATTGGGATTGGCGCGTCGAGGGTGGAGGCCGAAACCGATTGCCACGGGACGCGACCGCTCGCGCGCCTGTGGCTGCTGCATTTTGCGCGAGGCTCTCCCCCCGGGGCCCGCGAATGGGAAAACAGAATGACTGACGTCCTGAACGGTCTCACCATCAACGGTCAGATTGCATCGGCCACGACCTTCACCGGCAAGAAACGCATCCGCAAATCCTTTGGCCGCATCCCCGAGGCGGTGGCCATGCCGAACCTGATCGAGGTTCAGCGCGCCTCCTACGAGCAGTTCCTGCAGCGCGAGGTTCGCCCCAACGTCCGCAAGGAACAGGGCATCGAGGCGGTGTTCCGCTCGGTCTTCCCGATCAAGGACTTCAACGAACGCGCCGTGCTGGAGTACGTGTCCTACGAGTTCGAGGACCCCAAATACGACGTCGAGGAATGTATCCAGCGCGACATGACCTATGCCGCGCCGCTGAAGGTCAAGCTGCGCCTGATCGTGTTCGAGGCGGACGAGGAGACCGGCGCGCGTTCGGTCAAGGACATCAAGGAACAGGACGTCTACATGGGGGACATCCCCCTGATGACGGACAAGGGGACCTTCATCGTCAACGGCACCGAGCGGGTGATCGTGTCGCAGATGCACCGCTCGCCGGGCGTCTTCTTCGACCATGACAAGGGCAAGACCCACTCCTCGGGCAAGCTGCTGTTCGCCGCGCGGGTGATCCCGTACCGCGGCTCGTGGCTGGACTTCGAGTTCGACGCCAAGGACGTGGTGTTCGTGCGTATCGACCGGCGCCGCAAACTGCCGGCGACCACCTTCCTCTATGCCCTGGGCATGGACGGCGAGGAGATCCTGCGGACCTTCTACGAGACGGTTCCCTACGAGAAGCGCGGCGACGGCTGGGTCACCCCCTACAAGCCGGAACGCTGGAGGGGCGTGAAGCCCGAGTTCGACCTGATCGACGCCGACACCGGCGAGGTCGTGGCTGCGGCCGGGGCCAAAATCAGCGCGCGTGCCGCCAAGAAGCTGGGTGACACCACGACGTCGCTGTCGCTGGCCGCCGACGCCCTGGTGACCCGCTATCTGGCGGCCGACGCCGTCAACTTCGAGACCGGCGAGATCTACGCCGAGGCCGGTGACGAGCTGGACGCGCCCACGATTGAACTGCTGGAGTCCCGGGGCTTCACCACCATTGACGTGCTGGACATCGATCACGTCACGGTCGGCGCCTATATGCGCAACACCTTGCGGGTCGACAAATCGACGGGCCGCGAAGACGCGCTGTTCGACGTCTATCGCGTGATGCGCCCGGGCGAGCCCCCGACCCCGGAAGCCGCCGAAGCCATGTTCAACTCGCTGTTCTTCGACAGCGAGCGCTACGACCTGTCGGCCGTCGGCCGGGTCAAGATGAACATGCGTCTGGAAACGCCGGAAGTGTCCGACGAGACCCGCGTCCTGCAGAAGGACGACGTGCTCAAGGTGCTGCAGATCCTGGTCGGCCTGAAGGACGGCCGGGGCGAGATCGACGACATCGACAACCTGGGCAACCGCCGGGTCCGTTCGGTCGGCGAACTGCTGGAAAACCAGTATCGCGTCGGCCTGCTGCGCATGGAGCGCGCCATCAAGGAGCGCATGTCGTCGGTCGATATCGACACGGTGATGCCGCACGACCTGATCAACGCCAAGCCGGCCGCCGCCTCGGTGCGCGAGTTCTTCGGTTCGTCGCAGCTGTCGCAGTTCATGGACCAGACCAACCCGCTGTCCGAGATCACCCACAAGCGTCGTCTGTCTGCGCTTGGACCGGGCGGTCTGACGCGCGAGCGGGCGGGTTTTGAGGTCCGCGATGTGCACCCGACCCACTATGGCCGGATCTGCCCGATCGAGACGCCGGAAGGCCCCAACATCGGCCTGATCAACTCGCTGGCGACGCACGCCCGGGTCAACAAATACGGTTTCATCGAGAGCCCGTACCGGCGCGTTAAGGACGGCAAGGCCCTGGACGAGGTGGTCTACATCTCGGCCATGGAGGAGTCGAAATACACGATCGCCCAGGCCAATATCGCCCTGAAGGACGGCATGATCGTCGACGAACTGGTCCCGGGCCGGATCAATGGCGATTCCCAGCTGCTGATCCGCGCCGACGTCGACATGATGGACGTCTCGCCCAAACAGGTCGTTTCGGTCGCCGCCGCCCTGATCCCCTTCCTGGAAAACGACGACGCCAACCGGGCCCTGATGGGCGCGAACATGCAGCGTCAGGCTGTGCCGCTGGTGCAGTCCGACGCGCCGCTGGTCGGCACGGGCATGGAAGCGGTGGTCGCCCGTGACTCGGGTGCCGTCGTGGTGGCCCGTCGTGACGGTGTGGTCGAGCAGATCGACGGGACGCGGATCGTGGTCCGCGCCACCAACGAACTGGACGCCAGCCGCTCGGGCGTCGACATCTATCGCCTGTCGAAGTTCCAGCGCTCCAACCAGTCGACCTGCATCAACCAGCGCCCGATCGTGCGTGTGGGCGATGAGGTCAAGGTCGGTGACGTGATCGCCGACGGCCCCTCGACGGACCTGGGCGAACTGGCGCTGGGCCGCAACGCCCTCGTCGCGTTCATGCCGTGGAACGGATACAATTTCGAGGACTCGATCCTGATTTCCGAGCGCATCGTGCGCGACGACGTCTTCACCTCGATCCACCTCGAGGAGTTCGAGGTGATGGCCCGCGACACCAAGCTGGGGCCCGAGGAAATCACCCGCGATATTCCCAACGTCGGCGAGGAGGCCCTGCGCAACCTCGACGAGGCCGGCATCGTGGCGATCGGCGCCGAGGTCCAGCCCGGCGACATCCTGGTCGGCAAGGTGACGCCGAAAGGCGAGAGCCCGATGACCCCGGAAGAGAAGCTGCTGCGCGCCATTTTCGGCGAAAAGGCTTCCGACGTCCGCGACACCTCCCTGCGACTGCCGCCCGGCGTGGCGGGCACGATCATCGATGTGCGCGTGTTCAACCGCCACGGCGTGGACAAGGACGAGCGCGCCATGTCGATCGAGCGCGACGAGATCGAACGCCTGGGCAAGGACCGCGACGACGAACTCGCGATCCTGGAACGCAACGTCTATGGCCGCCTGCGCCCGCTGGTGCTGGGCAAGAACGCCGTCTCGGGTCCCAAGGGTCTGGGTCGCGGCGAGGTCACTGAAGCCAAGCTGGGCGAGCTCTCGCGTGGTCTATGGTGGCAGATCGCCCTCGACGACGAGAAGGCGATGGGCGAGCTGGAGCAGATGAAGAAGTCGTTCGAGGATGCCCGCAAGGCCCTCGATCGCCGCTTCGAGGACAAGGTCGAGAAGCTGCAGCGCGGCGACGAACTGCCCCCCGGCGTGATGAAGATGGTCAAGGTGTTCGTGGCGGTGAAGCGCAAGCTTCAGCCCGGGGACAAGATGGCCGGCCGTCACGGCAACAAGGGCGTCATCTCCAAGATCCT
>JBBSCK010000136.1:0-6644 GCA_038250335.1 Caulobacterales bacterium | reverse complement strand
TGGTCTGGCGTCCGACCCGGCGACCCGGATCAGGGCGCGGCTGTCGAGGCGGGCGATACGGTGGATCATGCGAGACAGATAGGCGTTCGCAGTGGCCAGGGGGAGGGGGCACTCGCCTCCCGCAGGCCCAGATAGAATCCGTGTACGGTCGTCTCATGAGTATCCGCTTCCCCATTCTCTATATCGCCGAGGCGGATGCCGAGGCTGCCGTGCTTTCCTCCGGCGTGCTGGCCCATCTGGTCGAGGCGGTGCCGGGCGCGGAATTCACCGTCGTGGGGTCGGCCGCGTCTGCGCCCCTGTTCGCCGACACTCCCGGCCTGAGGCAGCTGATCGTCCTGGACCGGACCGGCCGCTGGGACTGGATCGCGCTGTGGAACCAGGTGCGAGCCACCCGATGGGGTCTGGTCGTCGACATGCGCGGCACGAAATTCTCTGAACGGCTGCGGCGCCAGAAGCGGGCCGTGCGTGGCCCCGACCTGCCCGGCCTGCATGCCGTTGAGCTGGCGGCGCGTGTGCTGCAGCTCGACGAGGTTCCGGCACCGCGCCTGTTTCTGGGCGAGGACAGCCACGCCGACGCCGACGCCCTGATCGGTGAAGGTGGCGGTCCCATTCTTGCCGTCGGTCCGGGCGCGGACTGGATCGGCAAACGCTGGCCGGCCGAACGCTTCGCCAAGGTGGCGGCGGCCCTGCTGGCCGAGGGGGGAGGGCTCGCCGGCGGTCGGCTGATGATTGTCGGCGAAGATGCCGACCGCGACGCCGCCCACGCCATCCGCCTCGCCGTTCCCCGCAATCGGGTGGTCGAGCTTCAGGGCAAGCTGACCCGGCTGCAGACCGCCGCCGCCCTTTCGCGTGCCAGCCTCTATCTCGGGGGCGACTCGCTATGGACCCAGCTGGCAGTCGCGGCCGGCGTCCCCTCCGTCGGGGTGTTCGGCCCCTCGGACGATGCCCGCGTCGGCCCGTGGCGGGGCGTTTCGATCCGGGGCGAGCGTTCGCTCGAGGAGTTCCGGGCCGTCGATCCGCGCCTCAACCAGGCGATCCAGCACATGATGGGCCTGCCCGCGGACCGTGTGCTGCGCGCGGCGCGCGGTTTGCTGGCGCAAAAAATTTGAACCGGCGACCCCGACACTCTCTGATCCTGGGCTATAATGGGTGCTGGCCCGGACGATCCGGACTCTCCGGACTGTTTTTTCTCCAGTGCGCCCCGCTCCGGTTCCGGACGATCCGGACTCTTCGGACCCTGTTTTCAAACCGGACGCTTCGATGATCCAGACCTGTGACCGGATCGTGCGGGGCGGCGAGACCTTCGCAGCATGAGCGCCCCGGCCCGCCCCGACCGGCCGCGTCCCAAGCTGGGCCTGATCGGCTACGGGGCCTTCGGTCGCCTGACGGCGCGGCATCTGGCCCCGTGGTTCGAAGTCCTGGCCTGCGATCCGGCCGCTCCCGAAGTGGAAGGCGGGGCCCGGCTGACCGACCTCGCCACCGCCGCCGCCTGTCCGGTGGTCATCCTCGCCGTGCCCGTGGAGGCCCTGGCCGAAACGCTTGCCGCCATCGGGCCGCACCTGCGCGACGGCGCGCTGGTCATGGACGTCGGCTCGGTCAAGGTCGGGCCCGCCCGGCTGATGGCAGAGCACCTGCCCGCCCATGTTCAGGTTGTCGGCACCCACCCTCTGTTTGGCCCCCAGAGCGCGCGCAACGGCATCGCCGGTCTCAGGATTGCCGTTTGTCCGGTTCGCGGCGACCGCAGTGCCCGCCGCGTCGCCGCCTTCTGCCGTCATGCGCTGAAGCTGAAGGTGTTCATCGTCTCGCCCGAGGATCACGATCGGGAGGCGGCCGTGGTCCAGGGCCTGACCCATCTGATCTCGCGCGTGCTGCTGTCGATGGAGCCCCTGCCGACGCGGATGACCACCGCCAGCTTCGAGCACATCATGCAGGCGGTCGAGATGGTGCGTTACGACTCGCCCGCCGTCTTCCGCGCCATCGAGCGCGAAAATCCCTATGCCGCCGAGGTCCGCCGCCGCTTCTTCGACCTGGCCGAACAGGCCCGGGCCGATCTCGATGGCTGAGCGCCTAGATCGAGAAGCTGACCCCGCAGCCGCAGCTGGTCGCCGCGTTGGGATTGCGGATCACGAACTGCGCCCCGGCCAGTTCGTCGACCCAGGCGATCTCCGACCCCTTCAGGAAGGGGATCGAGACCGGATCGACGAGTGCTGCCTGACCGTCGGTCTCGATCCGGACATCATCGGGCTCGCCGGCCTGAACCAGATCCAGCCGGTACTGGAAGCCTGAACAGCCCCCGCCCTCGACGGCGACGCGCAGCAGGACCGGATGGCCCTCGGCCTCGCCCAGCCGGGCCAGCCGCCGCGCGGCGCTTTCGGCCAGAGTGATGCCGCCCGGCGCACGGGGGGCGATCTTGAGTTCCAGCGGGGCGGATTGGACCAGGGTCATGTCCACCTATATGAGGCAGGACGGGCCCGTTCGCAAAGGCTGTCCTCACGAAGTCTTCGCCCTTGAGCCAGACCGACGCCCGCGCCCCTTATGCCGAACGCGCCGACGCCTCGCGCGGACGCCTGATTTTCGAGGCCCCCAGCCGCACCCGCAACGCCTTCGCTCGCGACCGCGACCGCATCATCCACTGCACCGCCTTTCGCCGGCTGAAGGAAAAGACCCAGGTCTTTGTGGCGCATGAGGGCGACCACTACCGCACCCGCCTGACCCACACCCTGGAGGTCAGCCAGATCGCCCGGTCTCTCGCCCATGCGCTCGGGCTGGATGGCGAGCTGGCCGAGACCGTCGCCCTGGCCCACGATCTGGGCCATCCGCCTTTCGGCCACGCCGGCGAGGACGAACTGCAGGCGCAGATGGAGCCCTGGGGCGGGTTCGACCACAACGTCCAGACCTTCCGGGTCGTGACGAAGCTGGAAACCCGCTACCCCGCCTTCGACGGCCTGAACCTGTCATGGGAAACCATCGAGGGGGTGGTCAAACACAACGGGCCGGTGACCCACAAGCTGGACTAACCCGCGTGGCGCGCCATCGCCGACTACACCCGGGACTGGGACCTGCGTCTCGACAGTTTCGCTTCGCTGGAGGCCCAGGCGGCCGCCATCGCCGACGACATCGCCTACAACAACCACGACGTCGATGACGGGGTGCAGGCGGGCCTCTTCACCCTGGCCGACCTCGCCGATGTGCCCCTGATCGGGCCGGTGCTGCACCAGACCCGGCGCGACTGGCCCAACCTGAACGAGCGGATGATTCGTCTGGAGGCGGTGCGGCGCATGATCGGGGTCATGGTCGATGATGTGCTGGCCGAAACCGGGCGCCGGTTGGAAGAAGATTCGATCGGATCACCCGAGGACGTCCGCAGTGCCCGCCGCATCCTGATCCAGTTCTCCGATCCCATGATGGCCGACCTTGGCGTGCTGCGCCGGTTCCTGTTCGAGCGGATGTATCGTCACTACCGCGTCAACCGCACCCGCAGCCAGGCACGCCGCATTCTGGCCGAGATGTTCCAGCTGTTCATGGCTGAGCCGGACGTGTTGCCGACCGAATGGGGGGCCCGCGCCGCAACCGAGGACCCGCACCGGCGCGCGCGCGCGGTGTGCGACTACATCGCCGGGATGACCGATCGCTACGCCACCCTCGAGCACAGGAAGCTGTTCAACCTCGACCTGGCCCTTGATCTGTGATTCGTCGTGGCGGCGGGCTGCGCTAGACTGCCAAAGCCACGCGTCGATTCGCGACCGGACCCGAGAAGGCGCCCAGACCATGTCTCATGACGACGACAACCGTCCCCGTGATCGCGGGGCCTATACGCCGCCTACTGACGACGACCTGCCCTTCAACCGGGGCGGATTCGACGCCCGCCGGACGCCGCCGGCCAAGGCCCCGCCGGTCACCCTGATCGTCAGCGCCGGGGTACTGCTGGTGCTGATCATCGCCGTGATCATCTTCTACCGCTCGGGGCTCCGGTCCTCCGCAGATGCGCCCCCCGCCATCGGCACGCCCATCGCCCAGCTGAAGGTCGAGCCTTCCGCTGCCGACCAGCCGGTCGATCCCGAGGCCGGCGTTGGGCTTTATGACGAGGCGGAAGCGCCCGTGACCGCCCCCGCCTTAACCGCGCCGCCCGAAATGCCTGCACCCCGGCCCGCGCCGCGCCCGATCGAGACCGCAGATGCGCCGCCCGTCGTCCGACCGGCGGCTGTTCCTGCACCGACGGCGCGCCCGACCCCGGACGCCACCCCGCCTGCGGTCGCTAACAGTGCCGGTGGCACCGCGGTCGTCCAGATCGGTGCGTTTTCATCAACCGCCGTCGCTGACCGGGAATATGCTGCCGTCGCCGCCCGCTTCCCGCAGTTTGCCCGGAACGCGTCCAAGCGGGTGCAGCAGGTGACCGCCTCGAACGGCTCCCCTGTCTATCGGACCACCTTCAACGGCCTCAGCCGCGAGGACGCGCGCGCCTTCTGCGCCGCGATCGAGGCCGGTGGCGGCGACTGTCTGGTGCGGTAGGGATTTGACCACCGCCGCCATCTACGGCTGTTCGGGCCCAGTCTTGACGGAGGCGGAACGCGCCTTCTTTGCCGAGGCGCGGCCGTGGGGGTTCATTCTGTTCCGCCGCAATGTGGACAGCCCGGAACAGGTGCGGCGACTGACGGCGGCGCTGCGCGACAGCATTGGCGACCCCGACGCCCCGATCCTGGTCGATCAGGAAGGGGGGCGGGTCCAGCGTCTCGGCCCGCCCCACTGGCCGAAATATCCGTCGGCTGCGGCCTTCCTGGAAGCGGGCAAGAACCGGTCGGCCGCCCGCGATCTGGTCCGCCTCGGTGCCCGGCTGATGGCGCATGATCTGAGGGACGTCGGGATCACCGTGGACTGCGCGCCGGTGCTGGACGTGCCGGTGCCCGGTTCCCACGAGATCATCGGCGATCGTGCCTACGCCAGGGATCCCGCCACCGTCGCCCTGCTGGCCCGCGCCGCCGCCGAAGGGCTGCTGGCGGGTGGTGTCCTGCCGGTGATCAAACACATGCCGGGTCACGGCCGCGCCTTCGCCGACAGCCACCATGACCTGCCGGTGGTGCATGCGGGGCTGGAGGCGCTGGAGGCCTGGGACTTTGTGCCCTTCATGGCCCTGTCCGATATGCCTCTGGCCATGACCGCCCATGTCGTCTTCGACGCCATCGACCCGAAACGTCCGGCCACCACCTCAAAGAAGGCGATCCGGCTGATGCGCGAAGGACTGGGCTTCGGGGGTCTGATCATGACCGACGATCTGTCCATGCAGGCTCTGTCCGGCTCGCTCTCAACCCGCGCCGGTGCGGCGCTCAAGGCCGGTTGCGACGTCGTGCTTCACTGCAGCGGGGATCTTGCCGAAATGGTGCAGGCGGCCGAGGGCGTGGGCAAGCTGAAGGGCAGGGCGAAGAAGCGCGCCGAGGCGGCACTGGCCCGCATCGTGATCCTGCCGGAACCTCTGGACCGCCTGAAAGAAGGGCGTCGTCTGTCAAGGGCGGTGACCGCCCGTGCCGCGACCCTGGCCGGGCCGGATGTGGGGGAGCCGCAGGCCGCGCCATGACCGAGGCCTTCCAGCCCAATCTGGACTTCACCGCCGCAACCGAAGTCGACGCGCGCGATGCCTTTGTGGTCGACCTGGATGGATATGAGGGCCCGCTGCATGTCCTGCTGGCGCTGGCGCGGACCCAGAAGGTCGATCTGCTGACGCTGTCGATCACCCGGCTGGCGGAACAGTATCTGGCCTTCGTGCACGAGGCCCGGCGACGGAGCTTTTCGCTGGCGGCCGACTATCTGGTGATGGCGGCGTGGCTGGCCTATCTGAAGTCGCGCCTGCTGCTGCCCCGCACCGAAAAGGGCAGGGGCGATGAACCGCCGGCCGAGGAGATGGCCGCCGCCCTGGCCTTCCGGCTGCAGAAACTGGAGGCCATGAGAAAGGCCACCGACGCCCTGCTGGCCCGGCCGCAGCTGAAGCGAGATGTCTTCACCCGGGGCGATCCGGAGGCGATGGTGATCGTGCCGTCCGACCGGATCGACGCCAGCCTGTATGAGCTGATGGTCGCCTATGTGGGGCAGCGGCGGCGCGAGCAGGGGCGGCGCTACAATCCCGGCCAGCGGGTCGAGGCCTATCCGCTGGAGGAGGCCCGCGACTGGCTGAGGCACATCCTGCCCCGGCTGTCCGACTGGACCCTGCTGGAGCGGGTCGCACCGGTTCGCGACGGGGAGGGGCCGAGCCAGGCCAGCCTGACCGCCTCGACCCTTTCGGCCAGCCTGGAGCTGGTCAAGGAGGGCGCGATGGATGTGCGCCAGGAGCAGGCGTTCGCCGATCTGTGGCTGAAGCGGCGCGAGACGGGGCAGCCGCTGGAGCTGTTGCCGTGAGCGGACTGTTCGCCCCCGATGACGCCGAGATCGAGCGTCGGGTTGAGGCCCTGTTGTTCGCCGCCGCGGGCCCCCTGTCGGCCGCCGATCTGGCCCGGAGACTGCCCGAGGGGGCCGACGTCGGGCGGGCCATCGCGGCCCTGAGAGGGCGCTATGAAGGCCGGGGCGTCGAGCTGGACTGCGTCGCCGACCGCTGGCGTTTCCGCACCGCCGCCGACCTGTCCTTCCTGATGAC
The DNA here is from genome assembly GCA_038250335.1 of Caulobacterales bacterium. Classification (GTDB taxonomy): domain Bacteria; phylum Pseudomonadota; class Alphaproteobacteria; order Caulobacterales; family Caulobacteraceae; genus Brevundimonas. The sequence goes on along the minus strand of JBBSCK010000136.1, from coordinate 25 downwards.
CGAGACGCGCGAGGAGCCGCGCCGG
>JBBSCK010000135.1:0-6712 GCA_038250335.1 Caulobacterales bacterium | reverse complement strand
GACCAGTTCACCCAGCATCCGCCGCGCTGTTTCGGCGTTCGCTCTCATCGTGGCCAGCACCCCGGCGACCTCGACATGGGCCGTGTCGGCGCGCCAGCAGTCATAGTCGGTGACCATACAGACGCTGGCGTAAGGCAGCTCGGCCTCGCGCGCCAACCGGGCCTCGGGCAGGGCGGTCATGCCGATCACTGAACAGCCCCAGGTGCGAAACAGCTCACTCTCGGCCCGGGTCGAGAACTGCGGTCCCTCGATGGCGACATAGGTCCCGCCCTCGACCGTCGTCGCGCCCGCCGCCCGCGCCGCCGTCGCTGCTGCAGCGGACAGGACCGGACAAACGGGATCGGCCAACGATACATGGGCGACAAGACCGGGACCAAAGAAGGAGGCCGGTCGCGCGACCGTCCGGTCGATGAACTGGTCGATCACGACAAAGGTCCCGGGGGGCAGTTCCTCCCTGAGCGACCCGACGGCAGACACCGAAACCAGATCGGTGCAGCCCGCCCGTTTCAGCACGTCGATGTTGGCGCGCGCGTTGATGGCGCTGGGGGGCAGACGGTGGCCCTGGCCGTGGCGAGGCAGGAACACGAGACGGACGCCGTCCAGCGACCCGGTCACCAGATCGTCGGATGGCGCACCCCACGGCGAGTCCAGCCTAAGCCTTTCCCGATCGGTCAGGCCGTCGAGATCGTACAGACCCGACCCGCCGATGATGCCAATCACCCAGTCCTTCATTCGCATTGTCCCTTCTTCGCTCGCCATGGCTGTTACTTTGCCAGAGGCCCTTGGGACAGGGTCGGTACCGCGCCTTGCGAAGCCCGATGCGGGACTAAAGACGGCCGTCCCCTCGTTGGGGCCGATCCACGAACGCCTTGGTTCCGTGCGATGAAGACCGGATCGGGTCATCTCGCAGTTGCGAAATATTACGCCGGTACGGTTGCGGGCGTGTGTCGGGACGGTCATCTGCTTCGCATGAGAGCACCCACCCCCGACCTCGTCGCGAAGCCCGGGGGCCCGGGTTTTCCCGAGTTCGTGTGCATGATCGCCCTGATGATGGCGCTGAACGCTCTGGCCATCGATTCCATGCTGCCCGCCCTGCCGGACATCGGCACCGCGATGGGGGTCGCCAGCGACAACAGTCGGCAATGGGTGATCACCGCCTATCTGCTCGGCTTCGGCGGCATGCAGATTGTCTACGGCCCGCTGGCCGACCGCTTTGGCCGCAAGCCGATCCTGATGGTCGGGGTCGGCATCTATGTCATCTTCAGTTTCATCGCCATGCTGGCCCCCACGTTCGAGACGCTGATCCTGGCGCGGATCGGACAGGGTATGGGCTCGGCCGCGACCCGGGTTCTGGCCGTCTCGATCGTACGGGACCGCTATTCCGGCCGCACCATGGCGCGGGTGATGAGCCTCAGCTTCCTCGTCTTCCTCGGCGTGCCGGTGATCGCGCCATCCCTGGGCCAGGCGATCCTGCTGGTCGCGCCCTGGGAGGCGATCTTCGGCGTTCTGGCCTTCGCCGGCATCGCCCTGATGATCTGGACCGGACTGCGTCTGCCCGAGACCCTCGCCCCGGCGGACCGGCTGCCGATCCAGGCCCGGCGCATCGTCCTGGCCTTCCGCGAGGCGCTGACCCACCGCATCTCGATCGGCTACACCCTGGCCATGACGGCGGTCACCGGGGCCCTGTTCGCCTTCATCAACTCGTCACAGCAGATCTTCTTTGACGTGTTCGAGGCCCCGGAGCTTTTCACCACCGTCTTTGCCCTGATCGCCGGGGGCATCGCCATCGCGGCGGTCGTCAACGCCCGACTGGTGGAGCGGCTGGGGTCGCGCCTGATTGGCCATACCGCCTTGCTGGGCTTTATCGGCTTCGGGGCCCTGCATGCCGCGGCGACCCTCAGCGGCCATGAGACGATCTGGACCTTCGGCATCCTGCAGGGTCTCACCATGTTCTGCTTTGGCCTGCTGGCAGGCAATTTCGGGGCCATGGCGATGGAGCCGATGGGCCATATTGCCGGCACCGCCTCCTCGGCCCAAGGGTTCATTTCGACCATCATCGGCTCCCTGATCGGCCTGCTCATCGGACAGCAGTTCGACGGCAGCGTTGTGCCCATGACGCTGGGGATCACCGGATGCGGCATCGCCGCGCTCGGCTTCGTGCTGCTGGCCGAGCGGGGCCGGCTGTTCGTTGCCAAAAACCCGACGCCGGTTCCGGCGCAATAGGTCCCTCCGGGACGGGGCTTTGTTCACTCGCCCCCCTTGATCTCGCCACTGTTTCAGCGCTCTTTCCGCGCCGAAACGTCCCGGAGTTGCCTGATGTCCCGCGCCCGCCTTGCCGCCATGGCTTCCACACTCGCCATCGTCGCCGCCCTGTCCGGCTGCGGAGGGTCCACTCCGAAGTCCGACATGCCGCCTTTGCCCGCCTCGGCCAGCGCGGCCGTGACCTATGAACGCGACATCCACTCCTTCGCGCAGCCTCAGGTCGCCCGGGTCAAGCACGTCGATCTCGACCTCGTCGCCGACTTTGCGACCCGGACCCTGTCGGGCACGGCGACTCTCGACGTGACCGGAGAGCCCGGGGCGACCCAGGTCATTCTGGACGCCCGCAATCTGGACATCCGCTCGGTCGCGGACGCCGGGGGCAAGGCCCTTACCTTCACCCTGGGCGCCGAGGATCCGATCAGGGGTCAGGCCCTGAGCGTCACACTCCCCGCGTTCGAGGCCGGCACGATCCAGAAAATCGTGGTGACCTATTCCACTCGCCCGGATGCGGCGGCCCTGCAGTGGCTGACCCCGGCCCAGACAGCGGGCGGGCGCCAGCCCTTCCTCTTTAGCCAGGGTCAGGCGATCCTGACCCGGACCTGGGTGCCAACCCAGGACAGCCCTGGCATCCGCCAGACCTGGTCCGCCACGATCACAGTGCCCGAGGCGCTGAAGGCGGTGATGTCGGCGGAGATGCTGACGCCGGACGGGGAGGCCGCCGGTGAGGGGACGCACAGCTACCGGTTTCGCATGACCAACCCGGTCCCGCCCTATCTGATCGCGCTGGCGGTCGGCGACCTGGCCTTCGCCCCGGTCGGCGACGGGGTCGGCGTCTGGACCGAGCCCGGCCGGCTCGAGGCCGCCCGGACCGAGTTCTCCGAGATGCGCCAGCTGGTCGATGCCGCCGAGACGCTTTACGGCCCCTATCGCTGGGGCCGCTACGACCTGCTGATCCTGCCGCCCTCCTTCCCGTTCGGCGGGATGGAGAATCCGCGCCTCACCTTTGCGACCCCGACCGTGATCGCGGGCGACAAGTCCCTGGTGTCGCTCGTCGCCCACGAGCTGGCTCACAGCTGGTCCGGCAATCTGGTGACCAACGCCACCTGGGCCGACATCTGGCTGAACGAGGGCACGACCACCTATTTCGAGAACCGCATCATGGAGGCGGTCTATGGCCGCGACCGCGCCCTGATGCTGCAGGTTCTGGGCTGGAACGATCTTCAGGCTTCGCTGGCCGACATGCCGGCGCTGGACACCCGGCTGCACGTCGATCTGGAGAACCGCGACCCCGATGAGGGGCTGAACGATATTCCCTACGAGAAGGGTGCCGCCTTCCTGCGCACCATCGAACGGATCGTCGGTCGCGAGCGGTTCGACGCCTGGCTGAAGGGCTATTTCGAGCGGAACGCCTTTCGGCCGATGACGGCCGCCGGCTTCCTCGTCGACATCCGCGCCAACCTGGTCGGACCGGACGACGCCGCCCTGGAACGCCAGCTACAGCTGGACAACTGGGTCTATCAGCCCGGCCTGCCGTCCAATGCCGTGGCCCCGGTCTCCACCGCCCTGACCGCCGTCGACACGGCTGCAAACGGGTTCTTCGTCAGCAAGGGCCCGGCCTCGGCCATTCCGTGGGCGCGCTGGTCGACGCAGGAGCGCCAGCATTTCCTGGCCTGGCGTCCCGAAGGGGCTGCCGCTGCGCGCGACTGGCTGACACCGCAGCAGCTGGCCGATCTGGAGACGACACTCAACCTGCGCGCCGAGGGCAATGCCGAGGTGCTGTTCCAGTGGCTGCAGATCGCCGTCGCCCATCGCTATCAGCCCGCCGTCCCGACGCTGGAGCGGTTCCTGACCAGCCAGGGTCGGCGCAAATTCGTCCTGCCGTTGTTCACTTCTCTTTGGGCCGAGGGTGACTGGGGCCGGCCCATCGCAACCCGCATCTATGCGCAGACCCGACCGGGCTATCATCCGGTGACCACCGGATCGGTCGACGACGTGGTGGGCGTGCCCGGGGCCTGAATTCTCCCACTCTCCCGACGGGAGGGGGTCTGGGATCGCGCCCTTGACGTCACCCTGCGCACCGGCTCGAACATGAAGTCTGTTTTCCGCCAGTCCGGGTGTGCCATGTTTCGATCGTTGCTGACCGCCACCGCCTTCGTCGCTCTCGCCCTTCCCGCACAGGCGCAGGACCTGCTGATCCGGGGCGGAACCATCCATACTGGCGTCGAGGCCATGCCCGTGGCTGAACTGGTCATCTCCCGGGATGGGCGGATCACCTATGTCGGCACGGCGGCCGGCGCGCCCTCGACCGCAGGGCTGGAGATCATCGATCTGGCCGGTGCCACCCTGTTTCCCGGCTTTACCGATGGGCACGCGCATCTGGACGGCATCGGCTGGCGCGAGCTGACGCTGAACCTCGAGGGTTCAACCTCGGTCATCGATGCCATGGCGCGGCTGACGGCCTGGGCGCAGGCTCACCCCGAGGGTGCCGTCATCGGGCGCGGCTGGATCGAGACCCGCTGGCCCGAGAGCGCGAACGGGGCCCGGTTCCTGACCGCCGCCGATCTCGACGCCGCCGCACCAGGCCGGGTGGTCCTGCTCCAGCGCGCGGACGGCCATGCCACAGTCGCCTCTTCGGCCGCCCTCGCATCCCTGGACATCGATGCAGGGACCGAGGCCCCGTTCGGCGGTGAGATCCTGAAGGGCGCGAACGGACAGCCCACGGGACTGTTCGTCGACGCGGCCGAAGAGCTGCTGGCTCCGCTGATGCCCCAGGCCGATCCGGACGCCACCCGCGCCGCCTATCGCGCGGGCTTTGCGGTCGAGGCCCGCTATGGCTGGACCGGCGTCCATTTTATGAGCGCGCCTTGGCGGGACGTGCCGCTGCTGGAAGCCATGGCCGAGGCGGGCGAGGCCCCCCTGCGCATCTACAACAGCGTGACGCCGGACGGGGCGCAGGCCCTGTTCGCGTCGGGTCCACGCAGCGCTGCCGACGGCCGGATCATCACCCGCTCGGTCAAATACTATGCCGACGGAGCGCTGGGCTCACGCGGCGCGGCCCTGCACGACCCCTATACAGACGCGCCGGAAACCCGCGGCCTGATGCAGACCACCGCCCCGGCGAGCGTACCCCTCTATGAACAGGCCCTGCGCGCCGGCATCCAGGTCGCGACCCACGCCATCGGGGACCGGGGCAACACCGAGGTGGCGCACTGGTACGAGGCGGCCCTGGTGGCCGTTCCCGCCGCCGAGCGGCCGAATGGCGCGGACGTGCGCTGGCGGATCGAACACGCTCAGATCCTCAGACCCAAGGACTATCACTGGTTCACAGACCTGCCGATCATCGCCTCGATGCAGCCCAGCCACGCCATCGGCGACTTCCATTTCGCCCCGGCCCGGCTGGGCGACGCCCGCCTCGACGGGGCCTATGCCTGGCATAGTCTGGTCGATCTGGGCGTCATCGTGGTCGGCGGATCGGATGCACCGGTGGAACGGGGCGATCCCCTGATCGAATTCTATGCCGCCGTGGCGCGCCGCGATCTGGACGGATTCCAGGGTCCGGACTGGCGACCGGCTGAGGCAGTCGATCGGGCCACGGCGCTGAAAATGTTCACCCTGTGGCCGGCCCACGCGTCGTTCCGCGAAGACGAGCTGGGCACGATCGAGGTCGGCAAGCGGGCCGACTTCACCGCATTCGACATCGACCTGATGACGGTTCCGGCGGCGGCCATCCCGAACGGCCGCGCCGTGCTCACAGTGGTAGATGGCGCGGTGGTCTACCGGGCGGACTGACGGGTCGACGGCCCTTGAGCCCGGCACAGATTGCTTTAGGTTGCCCCAAGGCTCTGCGGGCGTGATGTAGTGGTAGCCTGAAAGCTTCCCAAGCTTTTCGTGCGGGTTCGATTCCCGCCGCCCGCTCCAGCCGCCCGGTACAAGCCGGAGACGACCCGGCGTTGCCGCCGGGCCGTTCCGTCGAGGGGCTCGGGGTCCCGGTCTAGTGCCGTAGCACCTCGACACCCCGATCCTCGAGGATGTCCTGCACGCTGTCGTCGCCGGCGAGGTGGGCGGCGCCCACGGCGATGAAGACGGTCCCCGACCCGGCCAGCAGGGTCTGGATCTGGTCGGCCCAGTCGGTGTTCCGGCGCACCAGCAGCGCCTCGTAGATCTCTTCCGAGGTCGCGCGCATCTCGACCACACCGAGGCGGTTGATGGCCTCCACATCGCCCCCGGCCCAGGCGGCCACGAGGGCGTCCAGTTCGGTCGTGGCATCGTCATAGGTATCGAGCGCGTCGCGCAGGAAGGCCAGCTGGGTCTCCTCGGACAGGCCGGCGAGGATACTCACCTGTTTGTCGATGGTCTCCAGCCCGGTGACCGGCTTCCCGGCCGCCGCAGCGCGCGCCTTGAGGACCAGTTCGACGCCCGACTGGGGATCGTAGCCGGCCTTCAGCATGGG
>JBBSCK010000134.1:0-6746 GCA_038250335.1 Caulobacterales bacterium | reverse complement strand
CTATGCGTGATCCCGTGGCCACCCTGACCAACACGTTCTGGCCGATGGTGGTGGAGCAAACGGCGCGTGGCGAGCGTGGCTACGATTTGCCTTCGCGCCTGCTGAAGGAACGCATCATTTTCGTGAACGGCCCCGTCCACGATGGCATGAGCCAGCTTGTCGTGGCCCAGCTGCTGCACCTTGAATCGGAAAACCCGAAGAAGGAAATCAGCATGTATATCAACAGCCCCGGCGGTCAGGTGACCTCGGCGCTCGCGATCTACGATACTATGCAGTACATCAAGAGCCCGGTCTCGACCGTGGTCATGGGTATGGCGGCCTCGGCCGGTTCGCTGATCCTGACGGCGGGCGAGGCGGGCCAGCGGATCGCCCTGCCCAACGCGCGGGTCATGGTGCACCAGCCCTCGGGCGGCTTCCGCGGCACGGCCTCGGACATCGAACGCCACGCCGAGGACATCATCGCCACCAAGCGCCGGCTGAACGAGATCTACGTTCATCACACCGGCCGGACCTATGAAGAGGTCGAGCGCACCCTCGACCGCGACCACTTCATGACGGCCGAGGAGGCCAAGGCCTGGGGCATCGTCGACCACGTCTACGACAAGCGCGAACAGGCCGATTCAGACGGTATCAAGACGGTATAGATCATTCCTCGCCCACGCGGAGCGCGGGGGAGGGGGACCGCGGTGCGCTTGCGCTGTGGTGGAGTGGGCAACGCAAAGCTGGTGTATGGGGCAGGCCCCCTCCACCACTTCGTGGTCCCCCTCCCCCAACGGGGAAGGAATAGTGCTATCAGCCCCCATGCAGCACACCCGCGATCTAAAAGGCATCGTTCAGGTCGATGGCGACGACTATGAGTGGGAGGTTCGGCGCCAGCCGCAGCGGACCACCGGCAACGAGTGGCAGGGAATCGGCATTGCCCTGCGGCTGAAGGACGCCCAGCGCGAGGCCATTGTGATGTTTCCCATGACCATGCGGGCCAACGGCATCCCCAATTTCGAGCGCCAGCGCATCAACGTCGAGAGCATCCGCAATGCCGTGGCCTCGGCCATGGCCGCCGGCTGGGACCCGACGTCACGCGGCAAGGTCGTCGTCTTCGACGTGGACGCCGCCGGAAACTAGTTTCACGAAGGGCGGCCGGTGAAGACGCGAAAGCCCGGTGCCTCGGCGATCGCCAGCATCTCGGTATCACCGGAGGTGTCGCCGTAGGCGGCGGCCAGCCGGACATCAGGCCCATAGGCCTCGCGCAGTCGTGCGACCTTTTCTCCAGCCCGGCAGTTCAGGCTGGAAAACCCGCCGGTCACCCGGTCGTTGGCGTCGAACGTCAGGTCTGTCCCCAGAAGCGCGTCCGCCCCCAGCCGTCGGGCGAACGGGGCCACGGTGATGGACGGCGAGGCGGTCACGATGACGCGGTGGGCACCGCGCCGGCCCCAGTCGTCCCAGGCCTCCAGTGCATCGGGGCGCATGAACCGGTCCCACACCCGGGTGACGAATTCTGCGGCATCGGCCTCAAGGTCTGTGCGGCTGGTCCCTTTCAGAAACACCGCTACCGAGGCGGCCTTGATCGCCCCGCGATCCCGGTTCCGGGCGTAGGCGGCCGTGGCCGGGGCCATCCGGACAAGACCCAGCGCCCAGCCCCGGCGGCCTGCGCGCCAGCGGAGAAACTGGGTAAAGCTGTCGCGCACCGTCAGCGTGCCGTCGAAATCGAAGGCGACGATCGGCCGGTCCGCCTCTCTGGGCTGGAAAATCGCCGCTGTGGCGCCCATGTCACCCATTCGCCGTGATCTCCATCCAGTCTGCAAAGTCCACCGGCGCTGCCGCCCCCTTCGCCTTGACGGGGTTGTGGCGGGCGTTCGGATGGGGGATTGTCATTTTTTGAATATCTTCGCGTCCATAGTGGTGGAATCATTGCGAAGAAAGCGCGTTCCCCTCGCCGGGGCGCGAGAGTGAGAAGGGTCTATGACCAAAGCAGCCGGCACCGACGCCAAGAGCACCCTCTACTGCAGCTTCTGCGGCAAGAGCCAGCACGAGGTGCGCAAGCTCATCGCCGGACCGACGGTGTTCATCTGCGATGAATGCGTCGAACTGTGCATGGATATCATCCGCGAAGAGCACAAGATCGGCTTCGTGAAATCCAAGGACGGGGTTCCGACGCCCAAGGAAATCCGCGAGGTCCTCGACGACTATGTTATCGGCCAGAGCCACGCCAAGAAGGTGCTCTCGGTCGCGGTTCACAACCACTACAAGCGGCTGAACCACGCGACGAAGAACAACGACGTCGAGCTGGCAAAGTCCAACATCATGCTGATCGGGCCGACCGGCTCGGGCAAGACGCTGCTGGCCCAGACGCTGGCACGCATCATCGACGTGCCGTTCACCATGGCGGATGCCACGACCCTGACCGAAGCCGGTTATGTGGGCGAGGACGTCGAGAACATCATCCTGAAGCTGCTGCAGGCGTCCGACTACAACGTCGAACGGGCCCAGCGCGGCATTGTCTACATCGACGAGATCGACAAGATCAGCCGCAAGTCGGACAACCCCTCGATTACCCGCGACGTCTCGGGTGAGGGCGTGCAGCAGGCCCTGCTGAAGATCATGGAAGGCACCGTCGCATCGGTGCCGCCGCAGGGCGGGCGCAAACACCCCCAGCAGGAGTTCCTGCAGGTCGACACCGCCAACATCCTGTTCATCGTCGGCGGGGCCTTCGCCGGCCTCGAGAAGGTGATTGCCGCACGCGGGGCCGGAGCCTCGATCGGCTTCGGGGCCAAGGTCAAGGACGTCGACGAGCGCCGCACAGGCGACATCCTGAAGGGCGTCGAGCCCGACGACCTGATGCGCTTCGGGCTGATTCCCGAGTTCATCGGCCGTCTGCCCGTTCTGGCGACGCTGGAAGACCTGGACGAAACGGCGCTGGTCACCATCCTGACCGAGCCCAAGAACGCCCTGGTCAAACAGTACAAGCGCCTGTTCGAGATGGAAAACGTCGGTCTGACGTTCACCGACGACGCCCTGATCGCGGTGGCCAAGAAGGCCATCACCCGCAAGACCGGCGCGCGCGGCCTGCGCTCCATCCTGGAGGGCATCCTTCTGGAGACCATGTTCGAACTGCCGACCTTCGACGGGGTCGAGGAAGTGGTCGTCAATGCCGAGGTCATCGAAGGCAATGCCCAGCCCCTGCTGATCTATGCCGAGAAGAAGAAGGCCGATGGGGCCGCCTGACGCCCCTCAGGACAAACGAATCACACGCGCGTGTTCATCCCCGGGGTCGTAAGGCTCCGGGGATTTTCGTTTGACGGCTTGAGTGATGCCAGGCGTCCCCGAGACGACATCCCCAGCGTTCCTTGCGCCCAGGCACCGCGACGCTTGAACCCCGGGGCGAAGGGGCCACATACTCTCCCTAACGCCGTCGGAATCGACGGGCCGCTTCAGGGCGTCGCTGCATTTCGCGGGGCGTCGGGGGCGGCGGGCCGGAGATCGTCAATGGCCCAGGAGCGCATCAATGTCCGAGAGTAAAATCCTGCCCGTCCTGCCGCTGCGGGACATCGTCGTGTTTCCTCACATGGTCGTGCCGCTGTTCGTGGGACGCGAGAAATCCGTGCGGGCGCTCGACGAGATCATGAAGGGCGAAAAGCAGATCCTGCTGGCCACCCAGAAGAACTCGGTCGACGACGACCCGTCGCCCGACGCCATCTATCCCGTCGGAGTGCTGGCCACCGTGCTGCAACTGCTGAAACTGCCCGACGGGACCGTGAAGGTGCTGGTCGAGGGCAGGGGCCGCGCCCGCCTGACCCGCTTTACCGACCGCGAGGAATATTTCGAGGCCGAGGCGGTCGATATCGCCGACGAGCCGGGCGATCCGGCCCAGGCCGAGGCCCTGCTGCGCGCGGTGGTCGAACAGTTCGAAAACTATGTGAAGCTGAACAAGAAGGTGCCCCCCGAGGCCCTCAGCTCCATCCCCCAGATCACCGATGCCTCCAAGCTGGCCGACAGCGTCGCTGCCCATCTGTCGGTCAAGATTGCCGACAAACAGGCCCTGCTGGAAACCATCGACGTGCCCAAGCGGCTGGAGAAGGTCTATGGCCTGATGGAGGGCGAGATCAGCGTCCTCCAGGTCGAGAAGAAGATCCGCTCGCGCGTGAAGCGCCAGATGGAGAAGACCCAGCGCGAATACTATCTGAACGAGCAGATGAAGGCGATCCAGCGCGAGCTGGGCGAGACCGACGACGCCCGCGATGAGGTGATGGAGCTGGAGAAGCGCATCAGGAAGACGCGCCTGTCCAAAGAAGCCCGCGCCAAGGCCGACGCCGAGGTCAAGAAGCTGCGCAACATGAGTCCGATGTCGGCCGAGTCGACAGTGGTGCGGAACTATCTCGACTGGCTCCTGTCGATCCCCTGGGGCAAGGCCAAGCAGAAGCCGATCGACCTGAACAAGGCCGAGGCCATCCTAGAGGAGGACCACTACGGGCTCGAGAAGGTCAAGGAACGGATCATCGAGTACCTTGCTGTCCAGGCCCGGACCAACAGCCTGAAGGGCCCGATCCTGTGCCTTGTCGGCCCTCCGGGCGTCGGCAAGACCTCGCTGGCCAAGTCGATCGCCAAGGCGACCGGGCGGGAATATGTCCGCATGTCGCTGGGCGGCGTGCGCGACGAGGCCGAGATCCGCGGTCACCGCCGGACCTATATCGGCTCCATGCCCGGCAAGATCATCCAGTCCATGAAGAAGGCCAAGACCACCAACGCCTTCATCCTGCTGGACGAGATCGACAAGCTGGGGGCCGACTGGCGCGGCGACCCGTCCTCGGCCCTGCTCGAGGTGCTGGATCCGGCCCAGAACAATGCGTTCGGCGACCACTATCTGGAGGTCGACTACGACCTGTCCAATGTGATGTTTGTGACGACGGCCAACAGCCTCGACATGCCCCAGCCGCTCAGGGACCGGATGGAGATCATCCACGTCAGCGGCTATACCGAGGACGAGAAGGTCGAGATCGCCAGGCGCCACGTCCTGCCCAAGGTCACGACCGACAACGGGCTGACGCCGGCCGAGTTCGTCGTGCCCGACGACACGATCCGCGACCTGATCCGCTATTACACACGCGAGGCCGGCGTCCGTTCGCTGGAACGCGCGCTCGGTGGGCTGGCCCGGAAATCCGTGCGCGAGATGGCCAGGGAGAAGACGCTCTCGATTACGGTCGACGCGGAAAAGCTGGCCAAATATGCGGGCGTCAGGAAGTACCGCTACGGCGAGACCGACGAAGAAGATCAGGTCGGCATCGTCACCGGCCTGGCCTGGACCCAGTTCGGCGGCGACATCCTGACCATCGAGGCGATCAAGATGCCGGGTCGTGGTCGCATGACCGTAACCGGAAACCTGAAGGACGTGATGAAGGAGTCCATCTCCGCCGCCGCGTCCTATGTCCGGGCCCGTTCGCTGAGCTTCGGCGTCAAGCCGCCGGTGTTCGAGAAGACCGATATCCACGTCCACGTGCCGGACGGGGCCACGCCCAAGGACGGTCCGTCCGCCGGTGTCGCCATGACGGTGGCCATGGTCTCGGTCCTGACGGGCGTGCCGATCAGGAAGGATATCGCCATGACCGGCGAGATCACCCTGCGCGGCCGGGTCACCGCCATCGGTGGACTGAAGGAGAAGCTGCTCGCGGCGCTCCGGGCCGGGGTCAAGACCGTGCTGATCCCGCAGGAGAACGAGAAGGACCTGGCCGACGTTCCGGATAATGTGAAGGGAGCGCTGGAGATCGTGCCCATCTCCACGGCCGACGAGGCGTTGAAATGGGCCCTGACCGGGTCGCTCACCGCCGTCGAGTGGGACGAGGTGGCCGAACCCCTGAATCCGGCCCCTGCGACCGTTCCGCCGGTCGACGGGAGCACCGTCGTCAGCCACTGAGGCTTCGTCTCCTCCCCGTCGCCGCGCCTACGGAGAGGAGACGGGTTGAACCCGCAGCCGTCCCCGGGCAAACAGGGCGGGTGGATGGGCGGCTAGCTCAGCTGGTCAGAGCATCTCGTTTACACCGAGAGGGTCGGCGGTTCGAACCCGTCGCCGCCTACCACGGGAACGAAAAAAGGCCGCCGGATCGCTCCGGCGGCCTTCGTTTTGGGATCTTCAACCAGACCAGAGCCGATGGTCAGAATGAGCAGATCGATCAGAAGCGGAAACTGGCCCTGAGCAGCAGGGTGTAGCGAACGTAATCCTCGATCATCTCGGCGTCTGCGGTCACCGACAGCTTGCCGAGGTCGTTGCCGACGCTGAGGTTGAAGCCGGCGATCGGACCGCCGCCCTCGATCGCGTCCGGAGTCAGGGTGAAGGGTGCGCCGCCCGAGGCGAAGCGGGCGATGGTGTCACCGGCGTCGACGGAGATGTTCTGGCGCCAGCCCAATCGCACCTCGGGCCGGATCCAGCCGTTCTCGCCAAAGCCGTAGCCGATGTTCACCGCAGCCACGCCCGCCAGCATATGGCCGTCGCGGCTCTCGATCTCGAGGTTGAAGCCGGGCGTCGTGCCCTCTTCGACATGGCTGTCCTCGCTGAGCGAGAAATACTCGACATGGGCCTCGGGGCGGATGTTGAGCCGACCGAAGCTGCGCTCGTATGAGGCACCGCCGGCAAGGGCCAGGGTGAAGCCGTTCCAGGTCGACTGGTTGCTCAGGTTGATGTCCTGGGTCACCAGCCTGCGGGTCGAGTCAAACGTCGCATAGCCGCCCGCCGCGCGGGCCCATGTCGTCCAGGCCTG
>JBBSCK010000133.1:0-6770 GCA_038250335.1 Caulobacterales bacterium | reverse complement strand
CCGGCGCAGAAGCCGCTCGCCTTGCCGGACGTGAGGACCGCGCCCTTGATGGCGTCATCGGTCTTCACCCGTTCGACCCATTCGGGGATTTCCTTCATCACGCCCGAGGTCAGGGTGTTCATCGACCGTCCGGGGACGTCAAAAGTGATCAGAGCGATGCCGTCGGCGTCGACGTCGATCTTGAAGTTTTCCATGGATCGTCTCCGGATCAGGATGGATTGCCCAGACCCCAAAGGGCGCAGGCAAGGATGATGAGGAAAAGGTAGGAGGACGGAAACCGCCACGGTCGGATGCCAGCCTTCAGCGTCACGGCGATGGTGACGCCACTGAGAAGGCCCGACAGCACCAGCAGCAGGACAACGACGGGGACCGCACCCGCCTGTTGAAACGCAGACCAGCCAAGGGCGATGGTCATGACGGCCAGCAAAGCCGTCACCATGTGCCATGTCATATAGTTGAGCCAACGCGTCGCTGGGGCAAGGTCTGGGGCGACCAGAAGCGGCGCCGCAGCGAACCGTCCGCCCACGAACGTGTGGACGCAGAAGGTCACCAAGGCAGCCAAAGCCGCCAAGGCGAAACCCGTGTTGATCGCGAGCCCGGTCACGAAGATCACACCCGCTCGATCACCGTGGCGGTGCCCATGCCGCCGCCGATGCACAGGGTGATCAGGGCGGTTTCCTTGCCGGAACGCTCCAGTTCGTCCAGGGCGATGCCGGTGATCATGGCCCCCGTGGCTCCCAGCGGGTGGCCCATGGAGATGCCGCCGCCGTTGACGTTCATCTTGTCGTGCGGAATGCCCAGCGCCTGCATGTAGCGCAGGACGACGGCGGCAAACGCCTCGTTCAGCTCCCACACGTCGATGTCGGCGACCGTCATGCCCAGCCTGCCGAGCAGTTTTTTCGTCACGAACTCCGGGCCGGTCAGCATGATTGACGGCTCCGAGCCGATCGAGGCGGCCCCCTTGATGCGGGCGCGGGGCTTGAGGCCCAGCGCCTTGCCGGCCTCGAGCGAGCCGATCAGCACACCCGCCGAGCCGTCCACGATGCCCGACGAGTTGCCCGGCGTATGCACGTGATTGACCCGCTCGACCTCGGGGTAGCGCTGGTTGATCACGGCGTCGAAGGCCATCTCGCCCATCATGGCGAAGGAGGGGTTAAGACCGCCTAGGGACTGCATGTCCGTGTTCGGACGGATCGTCTCGTCACGGTCCAGCTGCACCAGACCCAGTTGGTTCTTCACCGGCACGACCGACTTCGAGAATCGCCCGTCGGCCCAGGCGGCGGCGGCGCGTTTGTGGCTTTCCATCGAATAGGCGTCGACGTCGTCGCGGCTGAAGCCGTATTTCGACGCGATCATGTCGGCCGAGACGCCTTGGGGCACGAAATAGGTCGGGAAGGCGGAGGACGGATCCACCGGCCAGGCCCCGCCGTCGCTGCCCATCGGCACCCGGCTCATGGCCTCGATGCCGCCGCCGACGGCGAACTCCGCCTCGCCGGCCTTCACCTTGGCCGCCGCCATGTTCACGGCTTCCAGGCCCGAGGCGCAGAAGCGGTTGATCTGGACGCCGGCCACGCTCTGGGCCCAGCCTGCCGACAGCACGGCGGTGCGGGCGATGTCGGCGCCCTGTTCGCCCACCGGCGAGACGCAGCCGAGGATGACGTCATCGACCTTTGAGGTGTCCAGCCCGTTGCGGTCCCGCAGTGCCTCCAGCACCTGGGTCGCCAGCGACAGGCCGGTGATCTCGTGCAGCGATCCGTCCTTCTTGCCCTTGCCGCGCGGCGTCCGCACGGCGTCGTAGATATAGGCCTCGGTCATGGGTCGGTCTCCAATGAGGACGGTGCTCGGTCTAGAGCCTACGTTTACGTCAACGTCAAGTATTTCACCCTCCATTGAAGGCCACCGGCCGGCCCCGGGCAAGCGAAAGCCGGCGGGAGAGGCTCCCGTCGGCTTCACGTTCTCACGAGGTCGAAACCGCCTCAGGCGGCCTTGGCCATGGCGTCTGCGTTGATCGCAGCGTCCGCGATCGTGGTCAGGTCTTCGTCCGTCTGTGACTCTTCCTGCAGGGTCTCGTCGAGCAGTTTGGCGGCGTCCTTGAGACCCAGCACATTGGCCCAGCGCTTCAGCGTGCCGTAGCGGGTGATCTCGTAGTGTTCGACCGCCTGGGCCGCCGCCAGCAGACCGGCGTCCAGCGCCGCTGTGCCCTTGTATTCCTCGGCGATCTCGTCGCCCTCGGCCAGGATGCCTTCGATGGCCTCGCAGGTCTTGCCGCGCGCGGGCTTGCCGATGATGTCGAACACCTGTTGCAGGCGCTCGATCTGGCCTTCGGTCTGGCCGATGTGTTTTTCGAAGGCCGCCTTCAACTCGGGCGACTGCGCCGCGCGGACCATCTTGGGCAGGGACTTCAGGATTTTACGCTCGGCGTAATAGATGTCCTTGAGGGTGTCGTGGAACAGGGTGTCGAGGGTCTTGTCTGCCATGGGGCATCTCCTTCCAGGGGGTGAGCCCGGAAAACGGAGACGAACCACGTCGGTTCCAACAGCAAAGCTATTGAAATCATCAGCTTATAGCCAAGCTAGCCGCGCAGGTCCGGCGGCGTCGCCTCTTCGGTCAGGATGCGGATGGCCTCCTCGACTGACACCACCGTCTGCGCCTGAGACCCCAGCCGGCGGATGGCGACCTCGCCCTTTTCGGCCTCGTTGCGCCCGACCACGGCAATGACCGGGACCTTGGCGACCGAGTGTTCGCGCACCTTGTAGCCGACCTTTTCGTTCCTCAGATCGGTCTCGACCCGCAGGCCCGCCGCCTTGAACTTCGCCGCCACCTCCTGCGCATAGTCATCGGCGTCCGAGGTGATGGTCGCCACCACGGCCTGGACCGGTGCCAGCCACAGCGGGAAGGCCCCGGCGTAGTTCTCGATCATGATGCCGATGAACCGCTCGAACGAGCCGAGGATGGCCCGGTGCAGCATCACCGGCCGGTGCTTCTGCCCGTCCTCGCCGATGTAGGTCGCGTCCAGCCGCTCGGGCAGGACATAGTCCAGCTGCAGCGTGCCGCAGGTCCAGGTCCGGCCGATGGCGTCCTTGACGATGAAGTCCAGCTTGGGCGCATAGAAGGCCCCGTCGCCCTCGGCGATGACCGGTTCGACCCCGGCCAGACGCGCGGCCTCGCCCAGCATGGCCTCGGCCCTGTCCCAGAATTCGTCCGACCCGGCGCGCACCTCCGGCCGCGTGGCCAGGGCGATCTCGTGCGTCGTCATGCCCAGATCGGCATGCACGATCCGCGTCAGTTCGATAAACGCCCGCGTCTCCTCGACGATCTGGTCCTCGCGGCAGAAGATGTGGGCATCGTCCTGGGTGAAACCGCGCACCCGCATCAGGCCGTGCAGGGCCCCGGAAGGCTCATAGCGGTGGCAGGCCCCGAACTCGGCCATGCGCAGCGGCAGTTCGCGATAGGACCGCTGGCCGATGCCGAAGATCTGCACGTGGCCGGGGCAATTCATCGGCTTGAGCGACAGGGTCTCGCCCTCCACCGTCTCGCAGACGAACATGTTGGGCCGGTATTTCTCCCAGTGGCCCGAGGCCTCCCAGAATTTCCGGTCCAGCACCTGGGGCGTCTTGACCTCGACATAACCGGCGGCCTCGAGACGGCGGCGCATATAGGCCTCGATGACCTGCCACAGGACCCATCCCTTGGGGTGCCAGAAGACCATGCCCCGGCCCTCTTCCTGCATGTGGAAGAGCTCCATCTGGCGGCCGAGCTTCCGGTGGTCGCGCTTCTCGGCCTCCTCCAGCCGGGTCATATAGGCGTCGAGGTCCTCCTTCGAGGCCCAGGCGGTGCCGTAGATGCGCTGCAGCTGTTCGCGACTGGAATCTCCGCGCCAGTAGGCCCCGGCCAGTTTGGTCAGTTTGAAGGCCTTGCCGACATGGCGGGTCGAGGGGAAATGCGGCCCCCGGCACAGGTCGATCCAGTCGCCCTGGCGGTACAGGGTGATGGTCTCGGCCTCGGGCAGGTCGCGGATCAGCTCGGCCTTGAACGTCTCGCCCCGGGCCTCGAAGAACAGGATGGCCTCGTCGCGGTCCCAGACCTCGCGCTCGAACCTGGCGTCGCGATCGACGATCCGGCCCATCTCCTTTTCGATGGCGGCGAAATCGTCGGTCGAGAACGGCTCCGCCCGGGCAAAGTCATAATAGAATCCGTCCTCGATGGCCGGGCCGATGGTGACCTGGGTGCCGGGGAACAGCTTCTGCACCGCTTCGGCCAGCACATGGGCGGTGTCGTGGCGGATCGTGAAGAGCGCCGCCGGGTCGTCGCGCATGATCAGCCGGAAAGAGCCGCCGGTCTCCAGAACGCGGTTGATGTCACGCTGCTCGCCATTGAGTTCAGCCAGAACGGCCTTCTTGGCCAGCGACGGCGAAATGGCATGCGCCACGTCGCGGGCGGTCGAGCCGGCCGGATAGTCGCGAACGGCACCGTCGGGGAAGGTCAGCTGGATCATGGGGTCTCGGTCTCGATGGGCGGCACGGCCTTGGTGGGAACGGGGTCGTATCCCGAACCGCCGAAGGGGTGGCATTTACAGAGCCGGCGCAGGGTCAGCCATCCCCCCCGGCGCAGACCGTGCTGGATCAGGGCGTCGCGGCCATAGTCGGAACAGGTGGGCAGGAAACGGCACGACTGGCCGATCAAGGGGCTCAGGGTGACCTTGTAGCCGCGGTGGGCCGCGCGGACGCCGCGTTCGTAGAGGGTGGCCTCTTTGGGCAGGTGTGGGCGGGCCATGGTGCGGGGCTTATCCCCCGCCGGACGGGCGGGGGCAACCGGCTCAGGCCGCACCGGCAAGGGCCGTTCGTGCCGCGAGAGCCTGCGAGACCGCTTCCAGCGTGGCTTCGATCGCCACCATGGTCGAGGCATGACGGGCGGGATAGGCGGCGACCTGTTGCAGGGCGCGCAAGCCCTCGAACCGGCCGACCGGCCCCTCGCCGCCGGATTTCAGCATGGCCAGCGTGGCGTCCCGGGTCGACTGGAGCTCCGCGATCGTCGCCCCGATGATGCGTTCGCCCAGCACGCCGGCCGCCGCCTGGCCGAGGGCACAGGCCTTGATGTCCTGGGCGAAGTCGGCGACCCGGCTTTCGGCGTCCAGCACGACATCAACCACCGCGCGCGAACCGCACAGCCGGGCGACCCGCTCGCCCGTGCCCTCGGGCGCGGCCAGCCGCCCGGCGTGGGGCAGGTTGGCCGCCAGGGTCAGGATGCGCGCGCTGTAAAGGTCGTCGATCATGGGGCCAAGATAGGGGTTCGCGGGCCCCCGGAGAAGGCTGACGTCCGCCCCGGGCCGGGAACCGTCCATTTGCCACAGCGTTTCTGGCCAGTTAGCCTCCATCCCCTCCCGACGCTTTATGTCTTGAAATCGCCAAGGATCCTCCATGCGCCTGACCCTGATTGCCGCCGTTTCCGCCCTCGCCCTGACCGGCGCTGCCGCTTCCGCCCTCGCGGCTCCGGTGGCAGTCGTGCAGGCTGCGGACTACTCCGACGCCCAGCTTCAGGCCTTCAGCGATGCCATGACCCAGGTCCGGGCCGCGGCCCCGACCGACGGCTCGGCCCCCAACGCGGACCAGCAGGCCGCCATGGCCGCCGCCGTCGAAGGCTCCGGCATGGACATCGCGACCTTCAATGCCCTGGCCACGGCGGTGTCCGGCGATGCGGTGCTGCAGGCGCGTCTGGCCGTGCTCGCCACGCCGGTGTCCCCGGCAGGCTCCGTCGCGGCCTCCGTGACCGACGCCGAGGCCGCCCAGTTCGCCGGTGCGATGGTCGAGGTCCGCGCCGCAGCTCCGACCGACGGCTCTGCGCCCAACGCCGACCAGCAGGCCGCCATGGCCGCCGCCGTCACGGCCTCCGGTCTCGAACTGGATCGCTTCAACACGATCGCCCAGGCGGTGTCGGCCGACGAACGCCTGCGCGCGCGGCTGGCCCTTGCGGACGCCCGGGGCGGCTGACGCCTACTGATCCTGCAGCGACTGCCAGGTCCGGGCCGAGGCCGGTGAGGCCTCATCAGCCGGGGCCGTCGACTGCGGACGGGGCTGGCTTCGCAGCCACTCCAGATTGCGGTCGGCCACGTCCGGCGGCAGGTCGCGGCGGATGATCTGTTCGGCCTCGCCGGTCTTGCCTTGCAGGCCCAGCACCATGGCCAGGTTCAGCCGCATCTGCAGGGTTGCGGCGGGCTGGGCCACGGCCCGGCGCAGCAGGGTCTCGGCCCCGGGGGCGTCGCCGCCGGTGGCTTTTGCCATGGCGGCATTGGTCAGGACTTCCGGATTCTCGGGCGACAGCCGCAGCGCGGCCTCCCAGACGGCGCGGGCATCGTCCGGCCGGCGCACCTGCTGATAGGCGACGCCCAGCAGCGACACCGGCCGCCAGTCGTTGGGGGCCAGCACTCGCGCCTGCTCCAGCGCGCCGATGCCATAGAAGGCCTGGCCCCGGGCGATATGGGCCCGGCCCACCTCCAGCATGGCGTCGATATTGGCCGGTTGGGACACCAGCACCTGTTGGGCCGTCTGCGCGGCCTGTTCGTGCTGACCCAGCTGCCGCAGGGCCTCTGCCAGCCGGACCCCCGCGACGGGGTCGGCCGGATGGACCTCCATCTCGCGCGACCAGAACACCGCGCGCGCCAGCGGATCCAGACGGCCATAGGCGGCGCGCGCCTCGGCCGAGGCCGGCAGGCGCGGCTGCGTTGCAGTCTGCGCTGTGCTCTGGGCCAGCGAAGGCGTCGCCGCGCCGAGGCT
>JBBSCK010000132.1:0-6773 GCA_038250335.1 Caulobacterales bacterium | reverse complement strand
CGCCAGACTCAGGGGGGCAGTTTCGGCCAGCAAACCAGAGGTACGAAGCAGGGCATCTGTACGCGCGGCAACGTCAAGGGCGAACGGCGCGGGAGCAATCATTCCACCCAGAAACGCCAGTCTCAGGCCGATCTCACCCAGAAACCCGAGCCCGAACAAGCCCGGGGCCCAGGACAGCCCGGCTGCGGCCGACAACCCGCCCAATCCATAAAGACCAATGGAGGCGACCAGCAGGGCGGCGAACACCATCCCCGGGACTGCGCCTGACGGTGCCAGCGTCAGCCAAGCCTGGGCGAGCGTCGCTCCTGCCGACAGCGCCTGAACAAGCGGCAGGCCGAGCCAGCCCGCATAGGCGACCGCCAGACCCGCTACCAAAATCCTGAATGACCAGACCACAAGCGCCCCCGCCTACCGTTGCCGTCACGGGTACCATGAACGCGGGTCGACGGGCGAGCCGTTCAGTCGGCGGAGCCTGCGACCTTTTGCACGCCAACGACGCCCGGCAGCGTCAGGACCGCCTCGGCCCCTTCGCCCTCGGCACCCGTCAGGGTCAGGGTCCCGCCGGACTGGCGGGCGAAGGCGTGGACCTGGGCCAGCCCCAGACCGGCGGCACCCTCGCGGGTGGTGAAGAACGGCTCCATCGCCCGCGCGGCGGTGGCGGCGTCGAGGCCGGGTCCGGTATCGCGTACCGTCAGCCGCGCGCCGATGTCGGTGGTCTCGAGCCGCACGGCGACCGCGCCTGCGCCTTCGAGCGCCTCGACGGCGTTGCGGACCAGAGCCTGGACCGCGCCCTCGAACCCGACAGGATCGACACGGACCGGCGCGTCCCCGGACGGTCCCTCGATCAGCAGATCAACGCCGGGACCGGCCAGAGCCCGCAGGCGGGTTTCCATCGCCCGCAGCAGCACGCCGGCGTCCAGAACCCGGGCGTGGGCATCCTCGCCCTGGGAAAAGGCCGACAGGCGGCGGGTCAGGGCCTCGCCCCGCTGTCCCGCCGCCAGCGCCGCCTGACCCAGACGCCGGACGCGCGCGGGATCGTCGGCCGTCTTCAGCAGCATGTCGAGCGCGCTGGTCATGACCGCCAGCAGGGCGTGGAAATCCTGGGCCAGGCCGCCGGTCAGGCGACCGACGCTCTCCAGCCGGCGGCTAGCCCCGTCGCTGCTTTCAACGAGGGCCAGGGCCTCGGCGCGGGCGCCGTCCACGGCCCCCGCCATCTCGGCCCGACCCGCGTCCAACGCGGCGCGAAGAGTCTGAAGCTCGGCCTCAAGGGCGGCCTCGCGCGCGCCAGCCGTCTCGAGGGCCGCCGCCGGATCCTCGCCTGGGGCGTCCGCCGCAGGCGCGTCGGGCGCGGCCTGGACCGCTAAGGCCAGTGGCGCGGGGGGAGGCGCGGGATCTCCGGCCAGCAGCACCATGTCGACCGGCCCGCCCGGCGCATTGAGCGGCAGGATGCGCCAGATGACCCCGTGCTCACCGCCGAGGGCCGACACGATCGCATCCGCCTCGCCCGGCGCGGCGTTCAGCGCGGCCCGGAGCGTCTGGCGGCCCTCGACGCGTTCGGTCTCGCCCAGGAACTGGTCGGCGAAATCGCTGCCGATGACCGCGGCGGAGCGGCCGAACAGGGCCAGGGCCGTCGGATTGACCTCACGGACCACGCCATTGGCAGCCACCACGACGAGGGCGCTGGCGGCCGCGTCAAAGACGCGCCGGGTCAGGTCGTCGGCGGCGGCAGCGGCCGGGGCGGCCTCGGGCGCGACAGCCTCCGGCGTCGTCAGGCCCTCGGTCTCGACGATGGCGGCGGTCGAGCCGATGATCTGGCCCTGCGCGTCCTCGATCGGCATGGCGGTGACCGATACCAGCATCTTTCGACGGGTCGCGGGATTGGCGAGGATGTGCTGAAAGCCCTTGACCGTCTGGCCCCGCAGCGCGCGGGCGCTGGGCAGGAGGTCCGGCGGCACCGGGCGGCCGTCAGGATAGGTGATGCCCCAGGTCGCGGAATGGAACCGCAGCCCCAGCAACTCGGCGTCGCGGCGGCCCATCAGCTGGTGCGCGGCCCGGTTGGCGAACACGAACTTGCCGCCCCGGTCGGTCTGGACCAGGGCCACGGGGATGGCGTTCAGCGTTTCCGTCAGCCGCGTCTCGGCGGCCTCGGCCGCTTTGGACACCGCGTCAAGCTGATCCGAGGTGGAGACGTGACGGGTCCGGTTGCTGACCGCGAACACCAGTGCCAGAACGGCAACGATCGAGGTCACGGCGGCGACGAGGCCGAACACCAGCGCCCAGTCGATGTCGCCTTCCATGAACATCCGAAAAATCCTGTCTTGGCCCGTGTCGGGGAAGGGACCCCAGCCCCTGCAAGCCCGGTGCCGCGCCCCGGTCGACCAGCCGGTTAGGGCCTGACCCCGCGCGGGTCCAGTCGCTTTCGCGCGATCCGGAAGGGAAGTCGAAGACCGAGCCCGGCGGGGCGGCTGACACGCGGTCGTCACCGAGCCCGTCTAGCCTTGTGTCACTTGATGCGTGGACAGGGAAAGACTCATGCGGCGGTTACTGACAGGAACGGCCATGGCGCTGTGCATGGCAGGCCAGGCCCTGGCCCATCCGGATCCCGACCATGGTCCAACGGTCCCGCCCTGGCAGTCCGCATCGCCTTGGCCCGATCGCGTGGTGGTGACCTTCGCGGGCGATCCGGCGCGAACCCTGGCGGTCAGCTGGCGCACCGATGCCAGCGTGCCGATCACCCGCGCCCAGATCGCCCGGGCCACGGCCGATGCCCGCTTCGACCTGGCCGCGACTTCCGAGACGGCGCGGACCGAGCCTCTGGATCCCACGCAGATCGCCCTCGCCGGCCAGATGTTTGATGTGCCCCAGAACGCCGGGCTGGCCCCGGTCCATTATCACTCGGTCCTGTTCAACGGCCTGGAGCCGGATACGCTTTACGCCTATCGCGTCCAGGGGGCCGAAAACCGCTGGAGCGAGTGGTTTCAGGTCCGCACTGCGCCGGTCGAGGGCCCGGTCACCTTCCTCTATATGGGCGATGCCCAGAACGGCATCCTGTCGCACTGGTCGCGCACCGTGCGGGCCGCCTATGCTGCGGCCCCTGACGCCCGCTTCATCATCCATGCCGGCGACATGGTGAACACCGGCTCGCGCGACTATGAATGGGCGCAGTGGTTCAAGGCGGTCGGCTTCATCCACGGCATGGTCCCGGCGGTGCCGGTCGCGGGCAATCACGAATATTCGCGGATCAGCGCCAGCCCGGTCGAACAGCGCCGCGCCCTGTCGCAGCTTTGGCGGCCACAGTGGCGCCTGCCCGAGGTCGCCGAACTGGCCGAAGACCTTAGGGAAACCGTCTATGAGGTCCGCTACTGCGAGGACCTCCACGTCTTCGTACTGGACACCATGGGGGGCGACCTGGTGGCCCAGGCGGCCTGGCTGGACGCCCGGCTGGAGGCCTCCAACGCGCGCTGGCGGGTGGCGACCTTCCATCACCCGGTGTTCTCGTCCGGCAGCGAGCGCGACGACGTTCGTCGCCGCGACATCCTGCTGCCGGTGCTGCGCAAACATGACGTCGATCTGGTCCTGCAGGGCCACGACCACACCTATGCCCGGGGCGGTCTGACCCAGTCGCCCGAACGGGCCTCTGGTCCCGCTGCCGTAGGCGCGATCGGGCCGATGTTCGTCAACTCCGTGTCCGGTCCCAAACAGTATGTCTGGCGCGAGGCGGGCTGGACCGACTATGCCGCGCAGGGGGTCGAACTGCAGCGTCGGGCCGAGAACACCCAGTTCTTCCAGGTGATCCGCATCGACGACGGTCGCCTGAGCTACGAGGCCTGGACGGCGGACGGCCAGCTCTACGACGCCTTCGCCCTGGACAAGGACAACGACGGGACCAAGCGGCTGGTGGACGCGACGCCAGCGACGGCAGAGCGGCGCTTCTCCAACACCGCGCCCTACGACGGCGACACCGACTGACGGCACTGACAGGTTGAATGCCCGCCCCTGCGGTCTTTCGATCCGTCGGAGCTCAGTCCGCCGTCCAGCCCCAGGCGTCCATCATCACGCTGAACAGATAGGTGTTGGGGAAATAGCCCCGGACGCGCTCGGCACCTGCGCCGGTCGCCAGGGCGGGGACCTCCTCGGCTGTGTGCGTATCATTGACCAGGACATTCTTGAGGCGGATCATGCCCTCCTCACTCCCGGAAGCTTTCCACGCATCATAGCCGTCAAGCAGCGGCTCACTGCGGCTGCCGCCATCCACCTGCAGTCCGAAGGAATGATCCGCCGTGAACAGCAGCAATGTGTCGCTCAGATCAACGCGGCTCTCCACCTCGGCGATGAGCCGGTCGAAATCCACCATGTTCTGCAGGCCTTCGCGCGGGTCGTCCGTGTGCGCGTCCCATTCGACAACAAGGAAATAGCCGGTCGACGATTGCTGGAGGATGTCCAGGGCCCGCAGCGTTGCCGCGCGCACATCCAGGGCATCCGCCACGACGATTGGCCGGACATTCGTGTTCGGCACGTCCGCCAGCGTGGCATAGATCGGCCGGGCGTGCGCCTCGCTCAGCGCCTCGAAGCTGTTGCCCAGAACCGTCAGTTGCTCCCCGATCCTGCGGCGGCCGGCGCCAAACATCACGTCCACACCGTCGCCGAACCGCGGCGAGAAGGCCTGGGGAAATATCACGCCCCAGTTCGAGCGATCGTTGGCATGGGCGTAGTTGGCAGCCGGCGTGGCGTCGGCGATCGACTGGGATGTGATCACACCGGTCAGGAGGCCGCGTTCTTCCGCATATTCGAGCACCGTCCGGGTCGGTGTTCCATCCGTGCGACCGCGAACCGCATCCGGACCCTGGCTGATGACGCCGTTGCGTGTTTTCACCCCGGTCACGATCGCCGACATGCCATTGGCTGAGTCAGAGACGAACTCATCGACGGGCGAGGTCTCGCTCAATCCCAGGTGCGGCCAGGACTGGATATGCAGCCGCAGCGGCTCGCCATAGGCCATGAGACTGGCCGCAGAGAGAACCGGCACGCCTGCCGCGTCGGCGAGGAACAGAATGATGTTCCTCGCCTTCGGAGACTCCGCAGCAGCATTCACGCTGTGTTGCGGCCGGGAGGCCGGCATCGCAGCCTCCTGGGCGGATGCCGGAAACAACCCGAAAAGCAGCGACGCGGCGGTTACGGAAATAACGACACGTGCGAAAGTCTTCATGGTCTGCATTACCCTTGGTTGGCCGCTTTCAGCGGAGAGCCAGGAGGTGCTCGCGACCTCTATGGCTCTCCACGCATTTTCCTCGTCGTTCGCAGGATCAGAACTGGACGCGGACGCCCATCAGATACCGGGCACCGAAGGTCTCGTTCTCGATAGTGAAACGCTTCTCGGTCGAGTAGCGGATCCCGGCCCCGTTGGTCAGGTTGGAGGCGTCGAAATACCATTCGACATTGTCGTTGATCGAATAGCGCAGCGACAGGTCCAGTTCTGCGTCGTCATCCCAGAACTGATCGCCGCCGTTGTTCGAGCCGGTGATCCCACCAAGGCTGACCGAGTTTAGCCACTCCGTACGATACTGGTAGCTGAGTCGGGCGGAGAAGCCGTAGTTCTCGTAGTAGGGGATGATGTTGTAGATCAGGTCCGAAGTACCCGGCAGTCGAACGGTGCGGCCGTCCGGGGCCTTGGCCTCGCTGTCGGTGATGGTGGCGTTGGCCTGGATGCCGAAGCCGCCCAGCCAGGCCGGCAGCCCACGGCTTTCGACGAAGGTCTGTGCGCTCTGCTGGTATGCGATCTCGAAACCGGTGATCTGGCCCTCGAAACCGTTGACAAGAGTCGAGAGCGTGTAGTCCGAGCGATCGATGCCGTCCGGGAAGGCGACGGGGCCAAGTCTCGTTGACGAGCTGAACAGGACGTCCTCGATGTCCTTGTAGAAGGCCCCCATCTGGAACAGGCCGCCGGTGTTGAAATACCACTCGAAATAGGCATCCGCACCGATGGCCTTTTCGGGGGTCGCGGCCGGGTTGCCACCCGAGGCGGTCTGCAGCGCATCGTCGACCGAGAAGCCCGGGCGCAGATCGTCATAGTCGGGCCGCGCAGCGCCGGTGTTGACCGAGAAACGGACCTTCTTGTTGTCGGCCACGTCCCAGTTGAAGTGGACGCTCGGGAACACCAGCGTCTCGTCGCTGGCCGAGGTGGTGATGACGCTCGAGCTCACGCCGACGGTCGCCGGAGGGACAGGAGCGAGACGAAGGGTGGTCGGGGCCTCACCGGTGTTCTCGGTGCGCTCGACCCGGGCGCCGAAGACGACATTGCCCCAGTCGAAATCGACCGTGGCCATGGCATAGGCGGCCATCGCCTCCTCGGTCACCTCATAGAAGAAGTTGTTTCTCGTCGTGCCGCGGCCCGAAGCGATCGCCTGATCGAGCAGGGCACGCGACTGGGTCGAACCGTGGTAGCGGAAGCTGTAGCCCAGCGGCAGGTCACCCGCGTACGGCCTGTCGATGGCGATGGCGGCGAAGGTCCGCGGCAGGCCGGCGGCGATGATGTCGTTGGTCGTAATTTCGTAAAGCGTGTTCTCGCTGCGCTTGGTGCGCTCGGCATATTCGCCGCCGAACTTGAAGGTGGTCGAACGCCCGAACAGGTTGGTCTCGCGCTCGACGTCCAGGATCGCCGTATAGGCGTCGGTTTCGGCACCCCCTTCGCGCCGCTGCAGCCGGGTGAGCTCGGTGGCGAAGCTTTCGTCGGCCAGAACGCGCTCCCCCCGCGCAAAGGTGCCGTCCGGGTTCTG
>JBBSCK010000131.1:0-6774 GCA_038250335.1 Caulobacterales bacterium | reverse complement strand
GTCGACGCCCTTGCGGCCTGGCCTGACCGCGCCGGGCAGGTGATGGCGCTCTGCGGACCGGCGGGTTGCGGCAAGAGCCATCTGGCCGCGATCTGGGCCGAACGGGTGGGTGCTATTCCCCTGAACGGCACGGAGGCCGCCCTGGCCGATCCACTGGAGCTGGAGGGCCGTCCGGTGCTGCTGGACATCGCCCAGGACGCCGACGAAGAGACCCTGTTTCATCTCATCAACCTCGCCCAGCAGGACGGTGGCGCGCTTCTGCTGGTGTCTCGCCCGTCTCCGCGCCGCTGGGCGGTCACCGTGCCGGACCTCCGCTCGCGCCTCGACGCAGTGCGGGTAGTGGCCGTGGAGGCCCCGGACGATAACGTTTTGTCCGCCATGCTGTCCGCACGCTTCGCCGAACGGAGCATCGCCCCCGGCGAGGGCGTCCTCGACTATCTGGTGAAGCGAATCGACCGCTCCGCCGCAGCGGCCGCCGACGTGGTCGAACGGCTGGATGCCGAGCATCGGCCCATCACCCGCACCCTGGCGCGGCAGGTCCTGGGCACCAGCGGCGACCTGTTTGACGATGCCGACGGATCGGGGTTGCAGCCGTAACAAACGCGCCCCACAACCGGTTCATGCCCGACGAAGCCATCGCCGACGCCACAACCGGGGAAGACGTCCCCTCCTCCCGCGCGCCCCAACTGCATCTGGACGAGGCGCTGATGGCCTCGCCGGAGCGGTTCTTCAACCGCGAGATCAGTTGGCTGGCGTTCAACGCCCGGGTGCTGGAAGAGGCCGCAAACCCCGCCCATCCGCTGCTGGAGCGGCTGCGCTTCCTGTCGATCTCGGCCAACAACCTCGACGAATTCTTCATGACCCGCGTCGCCGGGCTGAAGGGCCAGGTGCGCGAGCGGGTGCGCGTCCTGTCCGCCGACGGCCTGACGCCGGCTGAACAGCTTGAACAGATCAATGTCGCCGCCGGCGATCTGATGGCCGAGCAGCAGGAGCGCTGGCGGCAGCTGCGCAAGGAACTGGTCGGGGCCGGCATCGATGTCGTCGATCCTGCCCGGATCACCAAAACCGACAAGGAACGTCTGGAACCCGAGTTCCTCAACCAGCTGTTCGCCGTGCTGACGCCGTTGGCCATCGACCCGGCGCACCCCTTCCCCTTCCTGCCTAACCTCGGCTTTTCGCTGGCGCTGAAGCTGCGCCGCCAGCGAGACAACAGGACCCTGTACGCCCTCGTTCCTGTCCCCACCCAGGTCCGGCGCTTCTGGGAGCTGACCGGCGACGGCCGCTCGGTGAAGGGACGGCGCCGGTTCGTGACGCTGGAGGCCGTGCTCCTGATGTTCATCGAGCATCTGTTTCCGGGCCATGAGGTGCTTGAAAAAGGGGTGCTGCGGCTGATCCGCGATTCCGACATCGAGATCGAGGAGGAGGCCGAAGATCTGGTGCTGGAGTTCGAGGAGGCGCTGAAGCAGCGCCGGCTCGGCGACGTCGTCCGCGTCAAGATCGAGGCGTCCATGCCCCCCGACCTTCGCGCATTTATCGTCGGCGAACTGGAGGCCGCGCCCCAGGACGTGGTGGTGATAGACGGCATGCTGGGTCTGGCGCAGCTGTCGGAGCTGATCTCGTCGGGCCACCCCGACCTGAAGTTCCCCGGCTATGAGCCGCGCTATCCGGAACGGGTGCGCGACCAGGGCGGCGACGTCTTCGCGGCCGTGCGCGAGAAAGACATCCTGATCCACCACCCCTTCGAGAGCTTCGACGTGGTGGTGCAGTTCCTGCGCCAGGCGGCGCGCGACCCCAATGTCATCGCCATCAAACAGACGCTGTACCGGACCTCCAAGGACAGCCCGATCGTCGCCGCCCTGATCGAGGCGGCCGAAAACGGCAAGAACGTCGTCGCCCTGGTCGAGATCAAGGCCCGGTTCGACGAGGAAGCCAACCTGCGCTGGGCCCGGGCCATGGAACGCGCGGGCGTCCACGTCGTCTTCGGCTTTGTGGAGTACAAAACCCACGCAAAACTGAGCATCGTCGTGCGGCGCGAGGGCGAGGGTCTGAAGACTTACTGCCATTTCGGCACCGGCAACTACCACCCGATCACCGCCAAGGTTTACACAGACCTGAGCCTGTTCAGCTCCGACCCGGTTCTGGCGAGGGATGCGTCACGGGTCTTCAACTATATCACCGGCTATGCCCAGCCGGTCGATCTGGAGGCCCTGGTCGTTTCGCCGCTGAACATGAAGAGCAGGCTGATCGAACTGATAGGCCAGGAAATGTCGGCTGCAGCGAAGGGCAAGCCCGCCGCGATCTGGGTCAAGCTGAACGCCCTCGTCGATCCTGAAATCATCGACGCCCTGTACCGGGCCAGCCAGTGGGGCGTGCGGATCGAACTGGTCGTGCGCGGGATCTGCTGTCTGCGCCCGGGCGTGCCGGGCCTGTCGGAAAACATCCGGGTCAAGTCGATCGTCGGTCGCTTCCTGGAGCACAGTCGGATCATCTGCTTCGCCAACGGCAACGAGCTGCCGCACGACAAGGCCAGAGTGTTCATCTCCTCGGCCGACTGGATGACCCGAAACCTCGACCGTCGGGTCGAGATCATGACGCCGGTCACCAATGCCACCGTTCACGACCAGGTGCTGGACCAGATCATGGTCGCCAACCTGAAGGACGACGCCCAGAGCTGGGTCCTCGATTCCAGCGGCACCTACACCCGTGTCGTCCCCGCCGATCCGGCCCGACCGTTCTCGGCCCATCAATACTTCATGACAAACCCCAGCCTCTCGGGCCGGGGTCGCAAGGTGAAGACCCGGCCGGCGCGCCTGCGCTACGATCGGCCGACGCGGTGATCGACGCCTATGCCGCGCCGCGCGAAGCGGCCGTCATCGATATCGGCTCCAACTCGGTCCGGATGGTGCTTTATCGGCTTGAGGGTCGGGCCATCTGGACCGTCTTCAACGAAAAGGTACTGGCCGGCCTCGGCCGGGATATGCCGTCCACCGGTCGGCTGTCACCGGGGGGCGTCGAGCTGGCGCTGACGGCGCTGCGCCGCTTCGCCGCCGTGCTGGAAGGCGTACGTCCTGCCTACGTCTTTGTCGCCGCCACCGCCGCCGTGCGCGAGGCTGAAGACGGCCCTGATTTCTGCGACCGGGTCGCGGCGCTCACGGGTCTGCGGGTGCGCGTTCTGACGGGCGAGGAGGAAGCCCACTATGCGGCTCTGGGCGTCCTTGCCGGCGATCCTCGGGCCGAGGGCATCGCCGCCGACATGGGTGGTTCCAGTCTGGAATTGATTCGCATCGGGAAGGGGGTGATCGCCCCGGGTGTCACCCTGCCGCTGGGGCCGTTCAGCCTGGCCGATCCATCGGGCTTCGACGCCGAGCGCCTGCGGGACATCATCTCCGGGCGGCTGGAGTCCGCGCGGGACCAGTTTTCAGCCGAGGAACTGCACGCCGTCGGCGGGGGCTGGCGCTCGCTGGCCCAACTCCATATGCAGAAGACCAACTATCCGCTGCGCATCGTGCATCAATACGCCATGAGCGCAGCCGATGCGCGCGACGTCGCCCGGCTGATCGCCCAGCAGTCCCGCGCCTCGCTGGACCGCTTCCCGGGTGTTTCCAGGCGGCGGGCCGAGACCCTGCCCTATGCCGCTCTGGTGCTGGAAGGTCTGATCGAGACGCTGGGCCTGAAGAGGATCATTTTCTCGGCCTGGGGACTGCGTGAGGGTCTGCTCTATGAGATTCTCGACCGGCATGAGGCGCAGGTCGATCCACTGATCGCCGGATGTGCCGCACTCGGCGCGCGGCAGGGGATTTCCCCGGCCCTCGCGGCCGCCCTCAACGCCTGGCTCGGCAACGTGATCGCGGTTCTGCCCGAGGCCTTCGGGCCTACGCGCGACCCGATCCTGGCCGCAGCCGCCTGCCGCCTGGCCGACCTCGGGGCCCGGCTGCACCCCGATCACCGGCTGGAACTGGTCTTCGACCAGGTGCTGCGGGCCCCGATTCCAGGCCAGACCCACCCCGAGCGCATGTGGCTGGCCTGCGCGCTGAACGCCCGGTACGGCGGCGGAGCCCCGACGCCGGCACCGGAGGCGGCGGACCGGCTGCTCAGTGAACCCGCCCGCCTCGGAGCCCGGGCGCTGGGACTGGCCATGCGACTGGGCTGCGACCTGTCGGGGCGCGCGCCGCAGTTGCTGGCCAACGCCTCGCTGACAATCGGCGACGGGACCCTTCGGCTCACGGCTTCAGAGGGCTATGCCGATGTCCTGCTCGGCGAACAGACCCGGCGGCGGGCCAAGGCACTG
Source organism: Caulobacterales bacterium (assembly GCA_038250335.1). Lineage (GTDB taxonomy): Bacteria > Pseudomonadota > Alphaproteobacteria > Caulobacterales > Caulobacteraceae > Brevundimonas. Next base: position 2,486 of record JBBSCK010000131.1, on the reverse strand, counting down.
GCCGAGGCCCTCGGGCTGGCGCTGGAAATCTGACGCGTTCGCCGTCTCCTCCCCGTTCGCCCTTGCGAATGGGGAGGTGGCACGACGCGGCTTCGCGTCGTGACGGAGGGGGCGAAACCGTATCGTCGGTGCCGCTCACCCCTCGCATCAACCATCGCCTCGCCCGCTCCGTCACGGACCAAGCGGGCCGCGCCACCTCCCCATGCTGCGCACGGGGAGGAGACGATGTCGCCTATTCGATCTCGACCACCTCGACCCGGGCGCCGTTCAGCACCAGGGCGATCTCGCCGCGCTTGAGCTTCAGGGCATCCTCGCCGAACAGCTGGCGGCGCCATCCGGCCAGGGCCTCGACCGGGGCGTTGTCGTCGATGGCGATTCGCTCAAGGTCGGCGACATTGGCGATCAGCTTGGAGGCCACGCCGGCATTGTCGCTCTTGGCCTTCAGCAACACCTTGAGCAGCTCGACCACCGAGGGCGGTGCCGGCTGGTTGTGAGCCGGGCGGTCCATCCTGGGCGCATGGGCCTCGGGGTCGGCCATCACCCGCTTCAGCTCCTCGGTCAGCTCGAGGCCGAGGCGTGAGCCGCCGAAGCCCTTGGGCACGGAGCGCAGGCGGTTGAAGGCGTCCACGTCCATCGGAGCCTGGTTGGCGATCTCGTCGATCGCCTCGTCCTTGAGGATGCGCCCGCGCGGCTGGTCGCGCTCCTGGGCCGCGCGCTCACGCCAGACGGCAGTCGCCTTGAAGGCCGCCAGATAGCGGGCATTGTACTTCTTGGGCTTGAGCCGTTTCCACGCCTTCTCGGGATCGGTGTCATACAGGTCCGGATCGACCAGATCCTCCATCTCCTGCGTGACCCAGTCCAGCCGGCCCTCCTTGGCCAGCCGGTCCCGAAGCTTGGGATACAGGGCAGCGAGGTGGGTCACGTCACCGATGGCATAGACCAGCTGGGCCTCGGACAGAGGCCGGCGCGACCAGTCCGTGAACCGGCTACCCTTGTCCAGGTCGATCCGCAGCATCTGCCGGACGAGCGAATCATACGCGACCTGATCGCCGAACCCGGCCGCCATGGCGGCGATCTGGCTGTCGAACATCGGCCGCGGCATGGCACCCAGCTTGACGAAGATTTCGGTATCCTGGCGTGCGGCATGGAACACCTTGACGATCTTTGGATCGCGCAGGATGTCGAGGAAGGGCTCCAGGTCGAGGCCCTCGGCCAGAGGATCGATGATCGCCTCATGCCGGTCCGTCGCCGCCTGAATCAGGCACAGCTTGGGCCAGTAGGTCGTCTCGCGCATGAACTCGGTGTCCACGGCGATAAACGGAGCTTCGGCGACGGCCGCGCAGAACTGAACCAGCGCGTCATTAGTGGTGATCGGCGTCATTGAAATGCTATAGCCCCCCGCGACGCGGTCGTGGCAAGAGCCCCGACCACATTTCCGCACCGAATTCAGGCCTGTGAGCAATGAGCGACACTTCTGACCTGTTGCCGACTGGCCTGACCTATGCCGAAGCCGGCGTGGACATCGACGCCGGCGACATGCTGGTCGATCATATCAAGCCGCTGGCCCGGTCCACGGCGCGGCCCGGCTCGGAGCCGTCGCTCGGCGGCTTCGGGGCCCTGTTTGACCTGAAGGCGGCGGGTTTCGTCGACCCCCTGATCGTGGCCACCACCGATGGTGTCGGCACCAAGCTGAAGATCGCCATCGAGACCGGGCGTCATGACGGCGTCGGCGTCGATCTGGTCGCGATGTGCGTCAATGACCTGCTGGCGCAGGGCGCTGAACCCCTGCTGTTCCTCGACTACTACGCCACCGGCAAGCTGGAGATCGACGCGGCCCGCCGGGTGGTTTCAGGCATCGCCGAAGGTTGCCGTCAGGCGGGTTGCGCACTGGTGGGCGGCGAGACGGCCGAGATGCCGGGCATGTATTCGGGCGGCGACTACGATCTGGCGGGTTTTTCCCTGGGGGCCGTCGAACGCGGCCACGCCCTGCCCCGGCTGGACCTGCAGAATACCGGCGACCTGATCATCGGCCTGGCCTCGTCCGGCCCTCATTCCAACGGCTATTCGCTGATCCGCAAGGTGGTGGAGCGGTCGGGCCTGGCCTGGGGTGACGACGCCCCCTTTGCCCGCGACCGGTCGTTGGCCCAGGCCCTGATGGAGCCGACCCGAATCTATGTGAAGTCGGTCCTGCCGCTGATGAAGGCGGGACGGATCAAGGGCGCAGCGCATATCACCGGCGGCGGCCTGATCGAAAACCCGCCGCGCTGTATCGCCGAGGGCCTGTCGGCGTCCTTCGACTGGGACGCCTGGCCAATGCCGCACGTGTTCGAATGGCTGGCCGAAACAGGCAGGATCAGTCCCCATGAGATGCGGCGCACCTTCAACTGCGGCGTGGGCTTCATCCTGATCATCGCGCCGGGCGACGCCGAGGACGTTCTGGCCGCCCTGCTGGAAGCGGGAGAGGTCGCGTTTGTCTGCGGGCAACT
>JBBSCK010000130.1:0-7016 GCA_038250335.1 Caulobacterales bacterium | reverse complement strand
GTCATCAGCCTGGTGCTGGACCATTTCGGGGCGCTGGGCGTGCCCAAGGCGCCGATCAGCCCGACCCGGCTCGCGGGCGTGGCCCTGGTGATCGGCGGGGTGCTGCTGGTGCGGCGGGGCTAGGCGATGTCCGCCCCCCTCCCCGACGCCGGCCGCAACTGGGTCGACGCCCGCGCGCCCGAAAGCCTGAAGCCCTGGCTGAAACTGGGCCGGTTCGACCGGCCGATCGGGATCTGGCTGCTGCTGTTGCCCGGCTGGCAGGGAATCACGCTGGCGCTGGCGGCCGATCGCAGGCTGCCGGGTCTGTACGATCTGTGGCTGTTCATCGGCTTCGGCATCGGGGCCTGCCTGATGCGGGCAGCGGGTTGCGCCTTCAACGACATCGTCGACCGCGACTTCGACGCGCGGGTGGCGCGGACCGCCGACCGGCCGATCCCGTCCGGGCGGATCAGCGTGAAACAGGCCTGGGGCTTTGTGGTGGCATGCAGCCTGATCAGCCTGCTGATCCTTGTGACGCTGAACCCGACCGCGATCCTGCTGGGCGTCGGCTCGCTGGCGCTGGTGGCAGCCTATCCCTTCATGAAGCGGATCACCTGGTGGCCGCAGGCGTGGCTGGGGCTGACGTTCAACTGGGGGGCCCTGATGGGGTTCGCGGCGGCGGGGGGCTTCGCAGGCGCGGCCGTCATGTACGGCTATGGCGGTGCTTCCGCTGCGCTGGTCTGGGGTGGCGTGTGGCTCTGGCTGGCGGGGGTGTTCTGGACGCTCGGCTACGACACGGTCTATGCGCTGCAGGATATCGAGGACGACGCCATGGTCGGGGTGAAGTCCTCGGCGCGGCGGCTGGGCAAGGACGTTCGGGGCGGCGTCGCCGTCTTCTATGCCGTGTCCGTGCTGCTGGTCGCGGGGATCGGCTGGGCCTCGTCCCTGTCGGCGTTGTTCTATGTCGGCCTCGGCCTCTATGCGGCCCATCTGGTCTGGCAGGTCCTCAGGCTGAAGCCCGACGACGGGGCCCTGGCGTTGCGCCTGTTCAAATCCAATCGCGAGGCGGGGCTGATCCTGCTGGCGGCGATCGCCGTCGGCGCGGTATCAGTGACGCTATAACCGGAGACCGCCATGACCGTCGCCTCTCGCCACCGTCTGCTCGGCCTCGCCGTCGTGGCGACGCTCGCCGCCACTCTCGGCTCATGCAACCGCGAACAAGACGCTCGCGCGCCCGTGCCGCCGGCCGCCGGCGACACCGCCGCCGCTGTGACCCCGGCCGATGCGGCGGCCCCCATGGCGTTCGAATCCAAGACCCCGTTCGCCGAGGTCAGCCTGACTCTGCCGATCGCCCTCAAGGCCCAGCCCGACCTGCACGCCCGGCTCTATGCCGCCGGCGTGCAGGACCTGCGCGAGTTCACAGAAGGGGCCCAGGCCGACCGCACCGAGGCCGGCGGCGACGCGGGTATGCCCCCCTACAACCGGTCGATCGAGATCACGCCCGGTGCCGAGACCGGCAAGCTGTTCAGCCTGATCCGCACGGATTCCGAATACACCGGCGGGGCGCATCCAAACGCCTCCTTCGCCTCGATCCTGTGGGACAAGGCGCTGAAGCGCGAAATCACCGGCGCGAACCTGTTCACGAGGACGGGCGACCTGTCGGCGCTCGACAACGCCCTGTGCGCCGCCATCAACGCCGAGAAGAAGAAGCGCGACCCGGCGGCCCGGACCGTCGGCCTGACCGGCGGAGACTGGCAGTGTCCGCGCGCCGCCGCCACACCGTTCCTCCTGGCCTCGGGAACGCAGCCGGGCAAAGCCGGCGGGCTGGTGTTCCTGATCGGGCCCTATCAGGTCGGCCCCTATGCCGAGGGGAGCTATCAGGTGACGGTGTCCCAGACCGCCTTCCGGTCGCTGCTGGCCCCCGCCTATGCCGACGAGTTCGCGGGCGAGCCAAAGCCCGCCGTCGTCCCCGTCCCCGCCGCCTGAGCCGCTATCGCAGGAACGCATCCACCTGTTCGGCAAACCGGGCCGGCTGGTCGGCCATGATGAAATGGCGACTGGCGTCGACCCGGATCAGCGTCACCCCCGGCAGGGTGGCGTATTCCCGGGTCCAAAGGGCGTCAGCCATGGCCGCCGGAGCGCCGCTGTCGGCATCGGCGGCATAGAGGGCGGTCACAGGCGTGGTCATGGCCGCCAGACCCGGCCGCGCGTCGTTGGTCATGACATCGCGGATCGCTGCCGCCATCGCCTGTCGGTCTCCGGCCATGGCCCATTCGACCATGGCGGTGCGGGTGGCAGGATCGCGGGCGAGGCCCATGGCGGTCTGGCCCTGGCCGGCGCGGAAGTCGGTCTCAGACGCTTGCAGGATACTCGCCGCAGCCTGTTCGGCGAACGGGCCGGCAGTCGCAGCCGTCGCGGCCGGCCCGTAGAGCGCCGAAAAGAACGGCAGGCTGTCCACGCTCATCAGGCGGCCGAGGCTGTCCGGATGGGCCTCGGCCAGACGCAAGCCGACGAGGGCCCCCATGGAATGGCCGATCACAGCAGGCCGGTTCAGCCCCTCGGTGCGGATGTAGTCGTCAAGGGCCTCCACGACCGGGGCGACGAACGGGCCGTCGCTGCCGTGGCTCCAGGGTTCGCCCGCAAAGCCGGCCAGCTGGACCAGATGCACCCGGTGGGTCGCCTTCAGCCGGTCGGCGGTGGTGCGCCAGACCTCGCGCGAACTGCCAAAGCCCGGGATCAGGATCACGTCCGGCCCGGTGCCGATGACCTCGACGGACAGGCGGTCGGAGACAAAGGGCCGCGTCTGCTGGGCCGGAACAGGGCCGGCCCAGGCGTCAAAGGCGACAACGACGCTGGGCGAACAGGCCGCAAGGCCGATCAGGGCCGCCTGCCAGGGCTTCAGCGGGCGGACATTCGGGCGACGTTGGGCGCACGACATCGACCGCGCCTTGATGAAGGCGTTGAACATGGGACTCTCCTTTTTTGGGTCTGGAATGCGCGCCCTCAGGCGTGCGGGTTATCGAAGATGTCCTCGACCGGACGGCCGAAGAGGACGGCGATCCGGTAGGCGAGGTCCAGCGAGGGGTCGTGCTTCTCGGTCTCGAGCGCATTGACCGCCTGACGCGAGACACCCAGCCCCTGACCCAGCTGTTCCTGGGTCCAGCCACGCTCGGTACGAAGATCGCGCAGACGGTTGCGCATCAGCGGCTGCTTTTCAGAAAGGGGGAGACGAGGCCGAACAGGCCCCAGAACAGCGGATAGATCAGCCAGCCCGGGGCGTGGGGCGCGTTCCCATAGCTTTCCGCGAATCCCCAGGCGCTGAACAGCGCCATCGCAAGGCCCGAAGCCGCGATGAAGCGTTTGGCCGTCAGAGCGCGAACGAACTCGTCGCTCTCGTTCATCAGCGACATGGTGGCCCAGAGTTGACCCGCGATGGGCGCGGCGACCGCCAGACCCAGAACAACCCCGGCCGACTCGCCGATGATCTTGTCAAAGGCCCCAAAGATCGCCGCCATGTTGACAGCGACATAGCCCGCCATGAAAAGATTGGTGCGGATGACATAGCGCCTATGCGCCGGATCCATCGTCTTGAAAATCGCCATCTGCGGCTCCTTTTGTAAGGCATACCTTACACATCGGAAATGTTAGGTCAACATTACTTTTGTCAGGTACTGCTGACAGGCTGTCCGGCCCCTTGGTGACGGTGGCCCTGCGGACTATCCTGCGCCCATGCCCGCCGCACCGCGCGTTTCTCCGTCCGACGTCTTCGGTCCATCCGAGTGGATGCCGTTTCAGGCGCGTTCGGCGTGGCGGGGGCCTTTTCTGATCGCCCATGCCTGGGGCGTCATCGCCCTGGCGGTCGCCGCCGGCGTCTGGCAGCCGCTCCTGATCCCGCTCTGCGTCATGGTGATCGGCACGCGCCAGCTGGGCCTGGCCATCTTGATGCACGAGGCCGCGCACGGGGCCCTGGCCCGAAACCTGCAGCTGAACGACGCGGTCGGCCACTGGCTGTGCGCCGTGCCCATCGGCGCCTCGTTAACGGCCTATCGCCCCTATCACCTGTCGCACCACCGGTTCGCCCAGCAGCCGGAGGATCCCGACCTGGTCCTGTCGGCACCGTTTCCGGTCTCGCGCGCGTCCCTGCGGCGCAAGATGGTGCGCGACCTGACCGGACAGACCTTCTTCAAGCAGCGGGTGCTGCTGTTGTTGGGGGCCTTCGCCACAGCGCGTGACGAGGACATGGCCGAGGGGGCGGTGGTGACCGGACGCTCGGTGGCCCCCTTCCTGATGGTCAACGCCGCCCTGCTGGCCGCCGCCATCCTCGCCGGGGTCTGGTGGGCCTGGTTCGCCCTGTGGCTGCTGCCCATGGCGACCTGGTTCCCGCTCGTGACGCGGCTGAGGAACATCGCCGAGCACGCCTGTGTCGAAGGCTCGGCCACCGACCCGTTCCGCGCCGCACGGACCACCCGGGCGTCTTGGTGGGAGCGCGCCTTCATCGCCCCCTACTGGGTCAATTTTCACGCTGAGCACCATCTGTTTATGCATGTGCCTTGCTGGAACCTGCCGCGCCTGCACCGGGCGCTTCGCGCCACCGCACCGGGAGAGCGGATGGAGGTCGCCGACGGCTATGTCAGCGTCCTGAAGGCGGCGGCGTCGCGAGGGACCTGAACGGCGGCTACGCCATGCCGCATTGCCGGGGGGACCGCCCGGCGCGCAAACGGGCGGCATGCGCCAGCCGACACCTGCATCCCACGGTCTTTCCGTTCCGACCGGCCGCCTGTCGCGGCTGGCCCGCTTTGGCGGCCTGGCGTCCGGCGTGGCCGGTAATATGCTGGCCGAGGGCGCGCGCCAGTTCGTCAGGGGCGGCCGCCCCACGGTCGGCGACCTGCTGATGACGCCGGCCAATGCCCTTCGGGTGACAGAGGAACTGGCCCAGCTGCGCGGTGCGGCCATGAAGGTCGGCCAGCTGATGTCGATGGACGCCGGCGAGTTCCTGCCGCCCGAACTGTCCGACATCATGGCGCGCCTGCGGGCCGACGCCCGGCCCATGCCTCCGGTCCAGCTTCAGGCCGCGCTCAACCGCCGCTGGGGACGGGGCTGGGAGGCGCAGTTCACCAGCTTCGGCCGCGACCCCGTGGCCGCCGCCTCCATCGGCCAGGTGCACCGGGCGACCACGGTCGACGGTCACGATCTGGCGATCAAGGTGCAGTACCCCGGCGTCCGCCACAGCATCGACAGCGACGTCGACAATGTCGCGACCCTGATGCGGGTCTCGGGCATCCTGCCGCGCGAGATCGACCTCACGCCCCTTCTGGTCGAGGCCAAACGCCAGCTGCACGAGGAGGCGGACTATGCGCGTGAGGCCGAACATCTGGCCCGCTTCGGCGTCCTGCTGGCGGACGACCCGGACTATCTCGTGCCGGCGCTTCATGCCGGGCTGACGCGGCCTGACGTCCTGGCCATGGGCTATGTCGAGGGCGATCCTGTCGAGGCCATGACGGGCGCGCCCCAGGCGGAGCGGGACCGGGTCGCGACCCTGCTGATCCAGCTGTTGCTGCGCGAACTGTTCGAGTTCGGCCTGATGCAGACCGACCCCAATTTCGCCAACTACCGCCACGATGCCTCGGGGCGGCTGGTGCTGCTGGATTTCGGAGCGACCCGGACGATCTCGCCCGCCTTGGCCGAGGGCTATCGGGTGCTGATGCGGGCGGCCATGGCCGACGACCGGGATGCGGCGATCGCCGCCGCCCGGTCCCTCGGCTTCTTCGACGACCGGGCGCAGACCCGGGATGCCGAGGGATTGGCCGCCATGTTCGACCTGGCCCTGGCCCCTTTCCGGGGACAGGGGGCGTTCGATTTCGGCGACACCTCGGTGACCGCGCGGCTGCGGGACCGGGGCATGATCTTCGCCCAGGACCGTGGCGTCTGGCACGTTCCGCCCATCGACACCCTGTTCGTGCAGCGAAAGCTGGGGGGCGTCTATCTGCTGGCCAGCCGACTGAAGGCCAGGGTCGAGGTGCGCGCCCTGCTGGCGCGCTGGCTCTAGCTTCGACGCACCACAACGCCCACACCGCAGCGATGACGATCACCGATCCCACCGCCTTCATCCTGGCCAATACCCGGCTGCAGGCCGTGCCCCACGCGCCCGAGATCTCGCTGTGGCTGGCCGACGAGATCACGCCCATCTGGCGGATGACGGAAGAGGAACTGGGCGAACTGGGCCTGCCGCCCCCGTTCTGGGCCTTCGCCTGGTCCGGCGGCCAGGGACTGGCGCGCTGGCTGCTCGACACCCCGTCTGAGGTGGCAGGAAAGCGGGTGCTGGACTTCGCCACGGGCTCGGGGCTGGTGGGGATCGCGGCGATGAAGGCGGGGGCGGCCGGCGTGCTGGCCGCCGACATCGATCCGTTCTGCGCCGCGGCCGTCGCCCTGAACGCTACGGCCAACGGCGTCGAGATGGCGTTCACGGCGATGAATCTGCTGGACGCGCCGCCGCCCGAGATCGAGGTCATCTGCGCCGGCGACGTCTGCTACGAAAAACCGATGACGGGGCGTGTGCTGGAATGGCTCGGCGAGGTGCGGCGACAGGGCTCCCGTGTCCTGATCGGCGATCCGCACCGGACCTATTTTCCCCGCGAAGGCCTGGAGTTCCTGGCCGAATACCAGGTGCCGACCACGCGCGAACTGGAGGATTTCGAGATCAAACGGTCCGGGGTCTGGGCCGTGCCCTGAGGGTCGTTCGAGCTGGGCGGATCGCCGGGTTGTGATCAGGCGTCGCTTGGCCGGAGGCGCGCCCGGCCCCATGTCTATGATCATGCGCACCCCCCTCATCGCCCTGTTCGTCCTGATCGCGACGCCGGCCTCGGCCCAGACGGTCTTTCGCCCGGACGGGATGCCGGTCGCCGACGATCCGGGCTGGCGCGTGGAACTGCAGCGCCAGCGGTCTGCGGAACAGGCTGCCTTCGCCCGTCAGCAACAGCTGGATGCCCGGATCACGGCGCTGGAGATCGAGGCGGCGCGGCGGCCAGAACCCCATGTGC
>JBBSCK010000129.1:0-7103 GCA_038250335.1 Caulobacterales bacterium | reverse complement strand
GACTGCCGCTGGCGCAGGCGCTGTCGTCGGGCCAGACCATTGGCCAGGTCTGGGCCGGGCTGGTCTCCTCCGGCTCTCTCCAGGCCTCGGGTATGGCGACCCTGCTGCTGGCCCTTATTGGCCTGTATGGTCTGGGCGGATTGGCGACGGGGGCGGGCCTCAGCTGGGCCCCCGGTCTGTTCTTTTTCGGCTTTTTCGGCGAGATCGGCCTGCGGCTGGCCGTCGTCAGCGGGATGGGCACCCCCGTAGCCCCTGCGATGGACATCGGTTCGCGCGCCGATGCGGCGCTGGCGGCCCTCGGACGTCTGGTCGGTGAAACCACCCCGATTTCGCTCGCAGCCCTGCTGGCCGTCGGGCTCTGTATTGTCGCGATCGGGGCATGGCGCGGTCAGAAGGGTGAGGCCCTGACCCGCGGGTGGACCGAGCCAACCCTTTCGGCCTGAACGGACCGCGCGGGTCGCCGCCGGTCGTTTCAGCCCGGTCAGACTCAGGATCGCCTGCCTCTCGCGGGTGCGAGCCGCTGGCCGCCGGACGCAGCCTCGCGCCTCGACCGCTCCCCGGGCTACCCGGGCCCCGGCGGACACCCCATATCGGGCCTGACGGTTGACCCGGCCGGGTCAGGCGCTACGACACCTGCGCTCTCCCCGACCGCGCCCGACACTGAGGTTTCCATGGCCGACGCCGCCCCTGCTTCCGCTCCCGCTCAATATGACGTCGTGATTATCGGCGGCGGGCCGGGCGGCTACAACGCCGCCATCCGAGCCGGCCAGCTGGGGCTGAAGGTCGCCTGTATCGAGATGCGCGAGACGCTGGGCGGCACCTGCCTGAACGTCGGCTGCATGCCGTCCAAGGCCCTGCTGCACGCCTCGGAGATGTTCGAGGCGGCGTCGAAGGACTTTGCGATTATCGGCATCGAGGTGACGCCGAAGCTGAACCTGCCGGTGATGATGAACCAGAAGTCCGAGAGCGTGACCGCCCTGACCAGGGGCATCGAGTTCCTGTTCAAGAAGAACAAGGCCGACTGGATCAAGGGGCGCGGCAAGATCACCGGGCCGGGAACCATCGAGGTCGAGGCCGCCGACGGATCCAGGACCGTCCTGAAGGCGAAGGACATCGTCATCGCCACGGGGTCGGAGCCCACGCCCCTACCCGGCGTCGAGTTCGTCCCTGGCAAGGTGGTGGATTCCACCGGGGTTCTGTCGCTGACGGCCGTGCCGAAGAAGTTGATCGTGGTGGGTGCCGGCATCATCGGGCTGGAGCTGGGCTCGGTCTGGCGCCGGCTCGGGGCCGAGGTGACGGTGGTGGAATATCTGCCGCGCATCACCCCCGGTATGGATTCAGACCTCGCCACCGCCTTCCAGCGCGTCCTGACCAAACAGGGCATGACCTTCAAGCTGGGTTCCAAGGTCACGGGATCCAAAGTCGTCAAGGACGGCGTCGAACTGACCGTCGAGCCCGCAGCGGGCGGCACGCCGGAGACCCTGACCGGCGATGTCGTCCTGGTCGCCATCGGCCGTCGGCCCTACACCGCCGGACTGGGGCTGGAGACCGTGGGTGTCGAGACCGACAAGCGCGGCGTCATCGTCGGCGACCACTTCAAGGTGGCGGCCAATCCTGACGGGGGCGGCGTCTGGGTCATCGGCGACGTCACCACCGGCCCGATGCTGGCCCACAAGGCCGAGGAAGACGCCGTCGCCGCCATCGAATTGATCGCGGGCAAGGCCGGCCACGTCGACTATAATCTGGTGCCCAGCGTGGTCTATACCTTCCCCGAGGTGGCCTGGGTCGGTCAGACCGAAGACCAGTTGAAGGCGGCGGGGATCGCCTACAAGTCGGGCAAATTCCCCTTCAGCGCCAACTCCCGGGCCAAGATCAACCACGAGACCGACGGCTATGCCAAGGTGCTGGCCGACGCCACCACCGACCGCATCCTGGGGGTCCACATCATGGGACCGCAGGCGGGCGAGATGATCGGCGAGGCCTGTGTGGCCATGGCCTTCGGCGGCGCGTCCGAGGACCTCGCCCGCACCAGCCACGCCCACCCGACCCGCTCTGAAGCCGTCAAACAGGCCGCCATGGGCGTCGAGGGCTGGACCATGCAGGCGTAAGGCTGTCCTTCCAGCTTGCAACCGAACGGTGTAGACCGACCGCCTGAACGGAGGTTCCGATGCTGTCGATGCTTCTCCTTCTGGCCGCCGCGCCGCAATCGGTGATCCCGACGGTTCCGCCACCGCCCGTCGCTCCGCGAGGCTCGGCCGCAGCGCCGGTGATCAGCATTACGCAGCCAGGCTGTCGGGCGCCGGTCCTGCAAGCCAACGACCCCACGACACCGGGTTCGGGCCTGATGTGGCGCGGAGGCAAGCAGCCAGTCGCTCTGTATCGGCTGCTTGACCGGTATGTTGACGGCTGTCCCGCGCCGATCATCGTCAACTATCGCGTGCCCGGCTCGAATGCCCTGGGCCGCGAACTTGGTCGTGATCCTGCGCCCCTTCGGAGCATGACTCCACGCCGTTAAGCCCTCGGATGGGCTGCGGCGTAGGCCCCCAGCAGGTGGGCGGCGTCGACGGCGGTGTATTTCTGGGTCGTCGACAGGCTGGCATGGCCCAGCAGTTCCTGGATCGACCGAAGGTCAGCCCCGGCCCCCAGCAGGTGGGTGGCGAAACTGTGCCGCAGCGCGTGGGGCGTGGCGCTGGCGGGCAGGCCGAGGCGCCCCCGCAGTTTCTGCACCGTCGCCTGCACGTGACGCGCGCTCAGGGGGCCACCGCGCCGGGCGCGGAACAGGACGTCCGACGCAGACAGCGGGAAGGGCTGGGCGGCAAGGGCCGCATCTACCGCCGCGCGCACGACAGGCAGGACCGGGACCAGCCGCGTCTTGTTGCCCTTGCCGGTGATGCGCAGGGTCGGGGGCAGCGGAGCGTCGGCCCGGGTCAGGCCCAGCGCCTCGGAAATCCGCAGGCCGCAGCCGTACAGCAGCGACAGCACGGCGGCGTCGCGCAGCGCCTCCCACGGCGCGGCATCGGGATCCAGCGCGGGCTCGGCGATCAGGCCTTTGGCCTGATCAGCACTGACCGGGCGGGGCAGGGACGGCTTGACCCGGGGGCCGCGCACCAGCGCCAGCAGCGGGGCCGGCGTGTCGCAGCGGCGGTCCAGAAAGCCATGAAAGGTCCGGATCGCCGACAGGGTCTGGCTCAGCGACCGGGCGTTCAGGGGATGATCCCCGCCGCGTCGCTCGGCCAGATGGGCGCGCAGCTCGGCCGCGGTCACGGTTCCCAGATCGGCCAGGTGCTGGGCCTCGCCCCGGTGGCGTTCGAGAAAAGCCAGATAGAGCCGGCCAATATGCCCATAGGCCTCCAGCGTGCGGGGCGACAGCCGACGCTCGTGGGCCAGATGCTCCAGCCAGGCGGACAGGGCCCCGGAGGCGGTCAGGGGATCACCCCGGGCTCAGCACGGGCCATCGTTCGGCCGTGCGTTCGACCACCCGGGCGATGAAGGCGACCAGTTCGCAGCCCATGCCGGGGGTGAAGCCTTCCTCCTCGGACGAGGCGAAAGCGCACAGGGCAGGGCGAGGCTCCTCCGCCCGTTCGCCACCCAGATGCGGGGCCATGCGGATCAGGGCCACGGACCGCACCGGGTCGGGTGACGGTCCGAACAGGTCCAGTCCCTCGAACACCGGCCCCAGCCAGGTCAGCCCGTGCTCGCCCAGAAGGGCGTCGACCCGGCCCGGTTCCAGCCCGCGCCAGCCGAACGGCACGCCGCCGGGCTTCTCGAGGGCGATGGCCGCACCGGCGAGACCGAACCGCGCCTGGGCCACGGCGTCCAGCCGGCGCGCCAGGTCGGACGGATTGCGCGAGTCGAGAAGATCCAGCGCCGCGACATGGGTCTGGGTCTGGGCGGCGAAATTGGCGCGGGCGATGGATTCGATGCGTTTTCTCGCATCCGCCTCGCGCTCGGCGGCCTCTTCCAGCCGGGTCAGGGCGGCGCGGCCGAACTCGACGACGTTGCGGCCATGGGGTTTCAGCCCGATCTCCTCCAGCAGGGAGCGATCGTCGAGCAGGGTCTGGGAATGGGTCTGCAGCCAGTCTCGCACCTCCGGCCAGTGCAGGTCCGGCCCGTGGGGGCGCCCGGGTTCGGCCAACGGGTCGGTACTCGGGTCTGCAGACGTCACGCGGCGGCTCTCCTTCCGGATACGGCGCCGGATCGCGACTACAGGATCGACTGACCGGTCTTGCCCCAGTCGGCCAGAAAGGCATCAAGACCCCTGTCGGTTAACGGGTGCTTGATCAGGGCCCTGAAGGTGTCGGCCGGCAGGGTCGCAGCATCGGCACCGGCGAGGGCTGCGGCCGAAACATGGGCCGGATGGCGCAGCGAGGCCGCCAGGATTTCGGTCCCGAACCCGTGGGTGTCGTAAAGGACGCGGATGTCTTCCAGCAGCTCGATGCCGTTCGCCCCGTGGTCGTCCAGTCGACCCACGAAGGGCGAGACGAAGGTCGCGCCGGCCTTGGCCGCCAGCAACGCCTGGGCCACGGAGAAACAAAGCGTGACGTTGGTCCGGATGCCCTTGTCGGCGAAAGCGCGGGCGGCGCGCAGTCCGTCCCAGGTCAGGGGCAGTTTGACGACCACGTTGGGGGCGATGGCGGCGAGTTTGTCGCCCTCCTTGATCATGGTCTCGAAATCGGTGGCCACCGCCTCGGCCGAGATCGGACCCTCGACGAGGGCGCAAATCTCGGCGATGACCTCGGCGATGATGCGACCGGACTTTGCGATCAGCGTGGGATTGGTGGTCACCCCGTCCACCATGCCGGTGGGCAGGAGCTCGCGGATGACGGCGACGTCGGCGGTGTCGAGGAACAGTTTCATGGGAGCAGGTTTTAGCGGCAGACGCACCGGATGGCGAGCCGTCTCCTCCCCGTTTGCGAAGCGAATGGGGAGGTGGCGCGGCGCGCCTTCGCGCCGTGACGGAGGGGTTCTGGGCAGCCGCAAGAACCCCTCCGTCTCTCCGCTTCGCTGCGAGCCACCTCCCCATGCGCGAAGCGCACGGGGAGGAGACGCAGGGTGAAAGTCGCCTCCGTCCTCATTCCCTTGCCGGTGGCCGAGGCCTTCGACTATGAGGTGCCCGACGCCCTGACGCTGGCGCGGGGTGATCAGGTCGCCGTGCCGCTGGGACCCCGCCTGATGCGCGGCGTGGTGGCCGAGGTGCGCGAGACCACCGGCTCGAACCGGCGGCTCAAGCCGGTCGGGTCCCGGCTGGACGATCCACCCCTGCCGGCCGGGACGATGGACTTTGTGGAATGGGCGGCGCGCTGGACCCTCAGCCCGCCGGGCGAGATGGCGGCCATGGCGCTGAAGGGGCTGCGCGCGCCCCGGCCCCGGCCCGAGCGGCGTGTGCGCCGCGTGGGGGACCGCCGACCCGCCCGTCCCACGGCGGGGCGCAGCGCGGTACTGGACGCCTTGGGCCATGCCTCCCGGCCAGCCGCCGATCTGGCCCGTGTGGCAGGCGTCTCGTCCAGCGTCGTCAAGGGGCTGATCGACGAGGGTGTGCTGGAGGTCATCGAGATCACGGCCGAGGCGGCTTTCGACCGGCCCGACCCCGCCCATGCTCCGGCAACGCTGAATCCGGACCAGGCCGCGGCGGCCGAGGTTCTGGCGGAGGCGACGGCGGCGGGCGGCTTTGCCGCCTTCCTGCTGGACGGGGTCACGGGCTCGGGCAAGACCGAGGCCTATCTGGAAGCCGTGGCCCGCACCCTGGCCCGTGATCCCTGCGCCCAGATCCTGATCCTGCTGCCCGAGATCGCCCTGACCCAGGCCCTGATCGAGCGCATCACGGCCCGCTTCGGCACAGCCCCGGCCGAATGGCATTCCGGTGTTGCCCCGCCGCGCCGGCGGATGGTCTGGGAAGCGGTGGTCGCCGGCCGCTGCAGCATCGTGGTGGGGGCCCGCTCGGCCCTGTTCCTGCCCTTCGCCAACCTCAAGCTGGTGGTGGTGGACGAGGAGCACGACAGCTCGTTCAAACAGGAGGACGGGCTGGTCTATCACGGCCGCGACCTGGCCGTGGCGCGGGCGAGGATCGAGGGGGCTGTCGCGGTCCTGGCCTCGGCCACACCGTCGCTGGAGACGCTGTGGAACGCCCGCCAGGGCCGCTACGGCTGGCTGAAACTGTCGCGTCGCCATGGCACGGCGGTCCTGCCCGACATCCGGCTGCTGGACCTGCGCCAGTGCCCGCCCGACCCGCAGACCTGGCTGTCGTGCCCCCTGCGCGAGGCCATCGCAGCCACCTTTGCAGCGGGCGAGCAGACCCTGCTGTTCCTCAACCGCCGCGGCTATGCACCGGTGGTGCTGTGCCGCGCCTGCGGGCACCGGATGACCTCGCCCGACACTGACAGCTGGCTGGTCGAGCATCGCTACACCGGCCGGCTGATCTGCCATCTGACCGGGTTCAGCATGGCCCGGCCCCGGCTGTGCCCGTCCTGCGGGGCCGAGGACACGCTGGTGTCGGTCGGCCCCGGCGTGGAGCGGGTCGAGGAGGAGGTGCGCGCCCTGTTCCCCGAGGCCCGCACGGCGGTATTCAGCTCCGACACCGTGCCCGACGCCCGCGCCGCCCGCGCCCTGATCCAGCGCATGACCGACGGCGAGATCGACATCCTGGTGGCCACCCAGGCCGCGGCCAAGGGCCACAACTTTCCCCGGCTGACGCTGGTGGGTGTGGTTGACGCGGATCTGGGCCTGCGCGGCGGCGACCTGCGGGCGGCGGAGCGGACCTATCAACTGTTGACCCAGGCCACCGGGCGGGCCGGGCGCGCCGATCGCCCGGGCCGGGCCCTGTTGCAGACCTGGACCCCGGACCATCCGGTCCTGATAGCGCTGGCGGCCGGCGACCGCGACGCCTTCGTCGAGGCCGAGATGGCCGAGCGCGAGGCCGCCGCCCTTCCACCCCACGGCCGGCTGGCGGCCCTCATCGTGTCGGGCATCGACGCCATAGCGGTGGAGAAGACGGCCAGTGACCTGGCCGCTGCCATCCCCAATGCTGACCGGATCGAGGTCTATGGGCCCGCCGATGCGCCGCTGGGCCTGATCCGGGGGCGGCGCAGAAAGCGGCTTCTGGTCCG
>JBBSCK010000128.1:0-7195 GCA_038250335.1 Caulobacterales bacterium | reverse complement strand
CAGGACACTCTCGCGACTGCGCCCGCCTAACAGTTGATAGAGGGGCATGTTGGCCATCTTGGCCTTGATGTCCCACAGCGCCACGTCGACGGCGGCGATCGCGCGCATCGTCACCGGACCGCGCCGCCAGTAGCTGCCCCGGTACAGATATTGCCAGATATCCTCGATCCGCTGCGGGTCCTTGCCGATCAGGCAGGGGATGACGTGGTCTTGCAGGTAGGAGACCACCGACAGCTCACGGCCGTTCAGGGTCGCGTCCCCGATGCCATAGACCCCCTGATCGGTCTCGATCTTCAGGGTCACGAAATTCCGTCCCGGGCAGGTGACGATGACGCGGGCGGCGATGATCTTCATGCGACGAGGTCCGAAAAGAAAAGACGATTGAATGCGGCTTCCAGGCCCGGAGCCATAAGGCGGTAGGCGGCGGCGTTGGGATGGACGCCATCGTCGGAAAGGTGGGCCGGCATCAGGCCCCGCCCGTCCGCCAAGGCCGCATGGTAGTCGACGCGCGGGTAATCCCGATCGGAGGCGAAGCCGCGTATCCACTGGTTCATCAGGTCGATCACGGCGGGCGACCTTGCGATGGTTAGAAAATCCGGCCCGATCGGTGGCAGGGTTGCCAGGATGACCCGGCTACCCCGACCGATGGCCATGTCCGCCATCCCGGCGATATTGCGCGACACCCGTTCGAGACCACTTTCGGCAATGCCGGCAGGATCGCCCGCATAGGCGCGGACGTCGTTGGTACCGCCCAGAAGGACCACGGCATCGGGCGACAGCGCCGCCACATCGGACTGAAATCGCAGCGGCATCACCGAAGTGTTCTGCCCGGCGATACCGCGGTTGATGAAGCGGACGGCGGGCGTCTGCGGAAGCAAGTCCGGGGTCCAGAAATCCGTGATCGAGTCGCCCATCAGGACCACGCGACGACGGCCGTCGGCGGCTCTCGCCTGCTCCTCGGCATTCGCCAACCGATAGCGGCCGTATTCGGCGAGGTCGTCGACCTGCATGAGGAACTTCGCGGCGAGATCCCTCACCGAATAATCGCCAAAGCCCGGCGCGGCGCGCGGAGGCCACAGCGCTGGATGCATCACTCCTATGGGTCCAAGCTTGATCAGTGACGATCCCGCGTGGCTCACAGTCCTGCCTCTCTGGAAAGGGCCGCGCGCGAGAAAACCGGGTCCCGCCTGAACGGAACAAGGCTCAGCTCACCACCGGCCGCCTGACTGATCTCAAAGGCGTCCTCGGCCAAGGCGATGGCCCCGAGTGGACCAGCCAGATCGCCTAGATGTGGCGCAACCAGAAATGCGTCGATTTCTTCAGCGATACTGGGGGCGACGGCGTATCCGCCCAGGCTCTCCAGCATCGCGGCACGGATGCGGGGCAACAGTTCGGAATGGCGACCGCCCACCCCGCCCCCCAGCAGGATGCGCTGGGGCGCGGTGGTCAGGACCAGATTGTGAAACAGAGCCGCCAGCGCCTGAATCACCTCCTCCCAGACAGGATCCGTCAGGGGCAGGTCTTCTGCTGCGACGCCCGACTGCGCCCGAATAGCGGGCCCAGATGCCAGTCCCTCGACGCAGTCGCTGTGGAAGGGACAGACACCGGGCCAGGTCCGGCCTGCCATCCTGGGGATCCGCAGATGGCCCGCCTCTGTGTGACCCAGGCCACGCGCGGTCAGGCCCCGGACGACCGATCCGACCCCGATCCCGGTACCCACGGTAACATAGGCATAGCTCTCCAGTCCCCGCCCTGCACCCCATCTGCCTTCGGCGAGGGCAGCACCGTTGACGTCGGTGTCAAAGCCGATCGGCACGTCGAACGCTCGCAACCGGATCAGCAGGTCCGCTCCATTCCAACCCGGCTTGGGCGTATTGACCACGGTCCCATAGGTCGGCGAGGTCGGCGACAGGTCCAGTGGTCCGAAACTGCCGACGCCGAGGGCAGCGAACCCGACGCTCTCCGCCCAGCCGGTCAGCACCGTCTGGATAGCATCGAGGGTTTCATCGGGCCGACCGGTGGGGATGCGGACCTGGTCGTGTATGTCATTGGACCCTGACGCCAGGATACAGACGCATTTTGTGCCGCCCAGCTCGACGCCCCCCATCAGGGTTGCAGAGGGGTTTGAAGGCTCCGTCTCCTCGCCGCGTCGCTCGGTCGAGGCAAGCGTAGGCATCGGACCCATCAGGAAGCCGGACAGCAGGCCATCACGTTGGATGCGCAGAGTTTCATGGGCGGCTTTCAGCGCGGCGAGTCGAGCCCAGGGTCGCGGCGGTCGGATCGGTCGGTCGCGTGGCCCAGTTCCCCGGGGTCGCCGCCATATCGAGAGTCAGAACGCCTCCAGCCGCCACCTCCGCATGGGTGAGCCATGCCCGGTCAACCGGGCGACCATTCAAACGGGCCCCGACGACATAGAGGTTCACGTCCGAGGTCTGCGGTGCCTCTACCGTGAAGGTGCGGCCGTCGCCGAGGTCCAGGGTCGAGCGCGGGAACAGGGGCGAGCCGATATAGTAGAAGGGCTGGCCGGCATTGGGATACAGACCAATCGCCCCCCACACATACCAGGCGGACATGGTGCCCGCGTCGTCGTTGCCGGGAAGGCCTGTGGACTCGAGACGATACTCTCGCTGGAGCAGGAAACGGACCCGCTCGGCTGTGCGGTCCGGACGGCCAGCATGGATATACAGATACGACGCGAGAATGTCCGGCTCGTTGCCGTGATAATAGTGCCCACGGCCCGGTGAATCGATTCCGTCGAAGAAGTCGTCCAGCCATGTGGTGAAGTCGGCGGGGCCGCCGAGCAGATCAATCAGGCCCGTTACGTCATGCGGTACAAAGGTCGAATACTGACGCGCCGAGCCTTCATAGAAGGGGACGTCCCAAGGGTGCATCGAACGGTCGTAGTAGCGCCGCTCACACAGGAAGGACTCCTGCCACTCGCCGGTCGCATAACGTGGCCGCAGGCAGTCGACCGAGGGATCCCAGAGATTGCGCCAGTTCCTCGACCGGTCGAGAAACATCTCGGCATCCTCGGTGCGGCCAAGCGCTCTGGCCACCTGGGCAATGGCGAAATCATTGTAAGCATACTCGACCGTGCGGGATGCTGACCGCTGCTCGCTGAGCGATACATAACCGAGGCTCAGATAGTCCCCGAGCACCCGCCCGAAGCTCTGTGGTCTAGGCGATTCGACCATGCCGTTCTTGCGGATCGCCTCATAGGCCAGCTCACGGTCGAAGCCGGTCATACCCTTCACGATGGCATCAGCGATGACGATGTCGGCATTAGTGCCGCCCTGCTGCAGGTCGCTGTACCCCGCAAGGCGACCGTCGGGCAGCCAGCCCTCATGACGATAGATGTCGATCAGCGCCCGGACCATGTCGCGCTGGCGCTCCGGCTGGATCAGGGTCAGTAGAGGGTGAACCGTCCGGAACGTGTCCCAGAGACAGAAAAACTGGTCGTAGTGGGGTTCGTCGGTGTGCCAGTGCGGGCTTTCGCCTGTCAGGTCATGCGGCATGGTGTGGGCGCGATACAGCCCCGTATAGAACAAGCGCCTCTGAAGATCGCTGCCACCCTCGACGGTGATATTGTCCAGAACATCGGTCCAGAGAGCCTCGGCGGCCGAGCGAGCCGCCGCAAAATCCCAGCCCGGAGACTCGCGATCGAGGCTGGCCCGGGCCTGATCAACGCTCACGTAGGACACCGCCAGCTTCATCTGCACGACGGGGTCGGCCGAGGTGTCGAACGTCGCATACAGGCCGATGCGGTTCAGGAAAGGAGCCGCTCCGAGGTGGTTCTTCAGCACGTCGCGCTGGTCACCACCGGAGATGAAACGCCCACCAGGGGTCACCGTGCGCGACCCCATGGCTGTGTCATACACCCCCGAGACGCGGGGCGTCCGGTCCAGCCGGGCGTAGAAATAGAGCTTGTAAGGAGTCGGCGTCACGCCGCCCTCGAAGCTGGCCCAGCCCGACATCGTGCGCTCGTCCACAAACTCGGCATAGGCGGCCGTGGCGCGCTGCCCCCGTGACTGGAAGGGGATGGCAGCCGTCACGTCGAGGATCACATTGCCGTCCGCGTTGCGCGGGAAGACGAAGCGACTGAACCCCGTGAGGCGCGTCGCCGTCAGCTCTACACGCACGCGCTCGGCCGCCGTGTTGCCGATGGTCACGGCGTAGTGCCCGGGAGACGCGACCTCGTCCGACCGTTCGAAAGCCAGATTGCCGACGCCGACCGGACCGACCGTGGGCGTCACGCGAAAATTGCCGAACTTGCTCTGGCCGCCCGTCCCGCTGACATGGGTGTGGCTGAAACCGATGATGTATCCCTGGGTGTCGTAACCGTTGGAGTCTCCCAGGGTCGTGTCCGGGCTTAGCGAGACGAAACCGAACGGAACGCCGGCCCCCGGCACGGTGTTCCCGCCCTTGAACCCACCACCGTCCGTGCCCACAAAGGGATCGACTAAGGCGAGCAAGCCGGGAACCGCGTCCGAGGTCGACTGCTGGGACGAGGCCATGGACGGAATGCCGAGCGCAAGAAGCGCTGCGACTGTAAGGGTCACCGGGTGTGATCGTCTTTGCATCGGTTGCATCATCAACGGGATCCGGATTGAGTTGCGCACGCTGCGATGTCGAGGGTAGTCGACGGTATCTGGCCAAAAAAAACGAGACGTGAGGCACGAAGATCCGGGCCTCACGTCTCAGTGGTGTGTCCGTTAGAAGCTTGCGGACACGCCCAGGAATAGCCTTCGGTCGTCCAGGAAGGAGTCGTTCAGGCGCTCGGGAGAGTTGACGAACTGGGAGTTGATTTCCTTGGTCAGGTTCACCGCATCGAAGTTGATCGTGAAGGTATCGTTCACCCTCCACGAAGCGGAGGCATCGACCTGGCCACGGCCGGCGTTATAGCGACTGCCGCCGTTGGCAGCCGGTTGGCGCAAGAGGAGAAACTCATCGCGCCAGTTGTAGCCTACCCTGCCGCTAAAGGGCCCCTTCTCGTAATAGACGATGACATTGGCGCTGTTCCTCGATGCGTTGGGCAACGGAAGCGTGAGGCCGGTCAGTTCGTCGATAATCTCGGTTTCCGTGTCGGCAAAGGTGTAGGTCAGGCCGTAGCCGAGGCCGTCGAACGGTCCGGGCAGGAAGGTCAGAGCGTGCTGATAGTTCACCTCAATGCCATTGACCGAGGCATTGGTGCCATTAACGGGTCGGCTGACGTCAAAGGTGTTGCGCAGAGGGTCCCCAACCGGGAGGCCCGTCCGGGCAAGGTCGAAAATCTCCGGGGCCACTTCAAAGCTTACGAATGTGCCGACGTCCTTTCGGAACAAGGCCACTGAAAGCTGGCTGGCGGGAGCGAAATACCACTCCGCCGAGAAGTCGTATTGGTTGGCTTCAAATGGCTGGAGAAGCGGGTTGCCGCCCGCACCAAGTCCGGACACCGGGACCAGAAGAACGCCGACGCCCGTATCGTTAAGGCGCGGGCGCGCAGTCACCGAAGCGGCACCGAAACGGATCGCCACGTCCTCACGCGGACGCAGCACCAGGTTGACGCTGGGCAGAGTATGGCTGGAGTTAAAATCGACGCTGCGGCCCACGATCCGGTTCGTCGCCACATCCAGGTCGAAGCCTGAGCTGGTGCGCTCGACCTCCACCTGGCGAACGCCGATGTTACCGCTGTAGGGCACACCAAGAAGATCGCCTTCGAAACTGAACTTAACGAAGGCGGCTGTCGTGTTCTGTTCGATGTCGCGGATCGAACGCAGGGAGGTGTTTCCGTTCAAGTCTGGCCCAACAGCACCCAGAAAGCGGCGGAAAACTGCGGGATCGGTGGTCCCGCCCAGAACTGTGCGCGGGAAGGACCCGCCCTGCCCACGAAACACGTCACCGACCGGGCCTCCGAAGTTCAGGCCGAGAACCTCGTTGGCCCGGAGCGAATTGCCCGGCGTGGGATCGGCCGGATTGTTCGCGAAGGACGGAAAGATCGCGTCGGCCTGCGCCGTGAAGACCGAGACATTCTCGTTCCGCGCGCCGACCTTGATGAACTTCAGCGGTCCCCAGTTGGCCTCATACTGGAGCGAGAAATCTGCATCGTCGCCCGAGTTCTCGTTGGGATAATTCGCATCGAAGGCGGCGAAAACCTCGTACTGTGACGGATCGAAAATGTTGAAGTTGGTGCCGAGGGAATAGTTCGGCGACACATCCGATCCGGCCGCGTCATAAGTGACATTGACGACGTTTCCGGCGATCTGGCGCGTCACCAGAACGTTGTCATTTCCGGGCGAGTTGTCGTTGTTCTCGGCGTTGCGGCCCAGACTCGTTCCCTCGCTGAGCGAGACGTTTGCGCGGAAAACCCAGGGTCCGCTGTCGAAATCAACGGCGAGGCTGCCGGCCGAGCTCTCCGCGAAAGAGTCGCCGCCGAAAATGAGCGGGCGAAGGGTCACGCCCGAAAAGTTACCGCTCAGAAGGGTCCCGGTCGGCGACAGTACGCCCCTGGTGATGTTGTTGTTCAGAAGCGTCTGTTGGGCAAAGCGCAAGCGCTGGGCGTCGCGCCGCGACGTCAGTCCATCCAGGGTGAAGGTCAGGTTGTCCAGCGGACGCCACTGCAACGTCCCGTTCAGCGCCCAGCGTTGATCCTCGAAGGAGTTGACGACCGTCTGAAGCCGATTCGGACGGAAGAAGGTTTCTCTGACGCCGTCACCGTTGATGTCTGCGGTTTGACGGGTCCAGCCCCCGCTGTTGAACAGATCGGAGCGACCGGTCGATTCTGCGTAGGAAAAGCCAATCAGAGCGCCGAACCGGTTGTCCAGAAAGTTGGCCGACAACAGCCCCGAGGCCTTGTAGCCGAATTCCTCGGCCTGATCAGCGTAGGATCCCTGAACCCGGCCGGCAATAATGGGCTCGCGGAAGTCCAGCGGGCGCTTGGTCTTCAGATTGATGATCGCGCCCAGCCAGCCTTCTACCAGATCGGCCGCAGGAGCCTTGATGATCTCTACGCTGCCGAGCAGTTCCGGCGAGATGTCTGCGAGGTTCGGGTCGCCGTTGGTAGCCGAGCCGATGAAGGAGTTGCCGTTCAGTTCGAGCCGGTTCAGGTCGATGCCGCGCACCGAGATCTGCTGACCGGCACCCTCAACCCGAGAAATCTGAACGCCGGGGATACGGCTGAGCGTCTCTGAGATATTCTGATCCGGCAATTTACCGATGT
>JBBSCK010000127.1:0-7335 GCA_038250335.1 Caulobacterales bacterium | reverse complement strand
CGACAAGGCCGGGCTGGACGCCGAACGGGCCATCGCCCTGATGCTGGCCCAGTCGTCGATGATCAAACGGCCGGTGCTGGATCTGGGCGACCGTATCATCGTCGGCTTCAAGCCGGAGATCTATGCCGCCGCCTTCGCCTGAGGGCCCCGACATCTGGCGGATCGCCCCGCCTGCCCGTATGACCCGCAGGGGCGGCTCCGACGGGGGCCGCCATTTCCGCTTTTGAGACAGACTGATGCTCGACAAGTCCTTCGACCCCACCGCCGCCGAACCGCGCCTCTATGCCCGCTGGGAGGCCTCGGGGGCCTTCGCGCCGAAGACCGACGGCGCGGCCGAGGCCTATTCGATCGTCATTCCGCCGCCGAACGTCACCGGGTCGCTGCACATTGGCCATGCGCTGAACAATACGCTGCAGGACATCCTGGCCCGCTATCACCGGATGAAGGGCAAGGCGGTGCTTTGGCTGCCGGGCACGGATCATGCGGGCATCGCCACCCAGATGGTGGTCGAGCGCCAGCTGGCGGCGGCGGGCAATGTCGGCCGCCGCGACATGGGGCGTGAGGCCTTCGTCGAGAAGATCTGGGAGTGGAAGGCCGAGAGCGGCGGCACCATCGTCCAGCAGCTGCGCCGGCTGGGCGCGTCGTGCGACTGGTCGCGCGAGCGGTTCACCCTCGACGAAGGGCTGAACGCAGCGGTGCGCAAGGTCTTCGTGCAGTTGCACCGCGAAGGCCTGATCTATCGCGACAAGCGGCTGGTCAACTGGGACCCGCAGTTCCAGACGGCGATCAGCGATCTGGAGGTCGAACAGCGCGAGGTCGAAGGCTTCTATTGGCATTTCGCCTATCCGCTGGCTGACGGCGTGACCTACGAACATCCGGTGGTCTTTGACGAGGCGGGCGAGCCGACCGAGTGGGAGACACGCGACTTCATCGTCGTGGCTACGACCCGGCCCGAGACCATGCTGGGCGACACGGGCGTTGCGGTGTACCCTGACGACGCGCGCTATTCCGGGCTGGTCGGCAAGTTCGTGACCCTGCCGATCGTCGGGCGGCGCATTCCGATCGTGGCCGACGACTATGCCGACCCGGCCAAGGGTTCGGGCGCGGTCAAGATCACCCCGGCGCATGATTTCAATGACTTTCAGGTCGGGAAGCGGGCGGGGCTAGAAGCCCTGAACGTGCTGGACGCCTTCGCCCGCATCACCACGGCGGATACGTCCGATATTCCGGTCGAGTTCGACGGCATGGACCGGTTTGCGGCGCGGAAAGCCATCGTGGCGCTGGCCGAGGAAGCGGGCTGGCTGCGCGAGATCGAGAAGACCCGCCACGTCGTGCCTCATGGCGACCGTTCCGGCGTGGTCATCGAGCCCTGGCTGACGGACCAGTGGTACGTCGATGCCCATACGCTCGCCCAGCCGGCCATCAAGGCGGTGGAGACGGGGGCGACGGTGTTCGAGCCCAAGTCCTACGAGAAGATCTATTTCGAGTGGTTGAGGAATATCGAGCCGTGGTGCATCAGCCGCCAGCTCTGGTGGGGTCACCGTATCCCGGCCTGGTATGATGCCGACGGCAAGATTTACGTCGCCGAGACCGAGGCCGAGGCGATCGCTCAGGCCGACGGCAAGTCGCTGACGCAGGACGAGGACGTCCTCGATACCTGGTTCTCCTCGGCCCTGTGGCCCTTCTCGACCATGGGCTGGCCGGAGGAGACCGACGATCTGAAGCGGTTCTATCCGACCTCGGACCTCGTCACCGCCGCCGACATCATCTTCTTCTGGGTCGCCCGGATGATGATGATGGGGCTGCACTTCATGGACGAGGTCCCCTTCAGGCGGGTGATCATCAATGGCCTCGTCCGCGACGAGAAAGGCCAGAAGATGAGCAAGTCCAAGGGGAACGTGATCGACCCTCTGGTGATCATCGACGAGCTGGGGGCCGACCCCCTGCGCTTCACCATGGCCATCCTTTCGGGCACGCGCGACATCAAGCTGAGCCGCCAGCGTATCGAGGGCTATCGCAATTTCGGCACCAAGCTGTGGAACGCCGCCCGCTTCAGCCAGATGAACGAGGCGCTCCGTGTGCCCGGCTTCGATCCCGCCACCGTCGACCAGACCATCAACCGCTGGGTCCGGGGCGAGCTGACCAGGGCCGAACGTCAGGTGTCCGAGGCGATCGAGGGCGGCCGGTTCGATGACGCGGCTGCGGCCCTGTACCGCTTCGTCTGGAACGTGTTCTGCGACTGGTATCTGGAACTGGCCAAGCCGGTGTTCCAGGGCTTGGACGAGGCGGCGAGGGCCGAGACCCGCGCCATGACGGCGTGGACCCTGGACCAGACCCTGAAGCTGCTCCACCCGGTCATGCCCTTCATCACCGAGGAGCTGTGGGCCGAGCTGGGCAAGGAGGGCGCCGGCCGCGACGAGCCCATGCTGATCGGGGCCGAATGGCCGGTTCTGCCGGACGCTTTCATCGATTCGGGCGCGGAGGCCGAGATCGGCTGGCTGGTCGATCTGGTCACCGGGGTCCGGGCTCTGCGGGCCGAGATGAATGTGCCGCCGGGAGCCAAGCCGCCGCTGACCTTCGTCGCGTCTGATCCGACGACGGCCGATCGGGCCACGCGGCACCGGGACCTGATCCTGACCCTGGCGCGGGTGTCCGAGGTGGCGTTGGCCGAGGCGGCACCCGCCGGAGCTGTGACCATCGTGTCGGGCGGATCGGCTGTGGCCCTGTCGCTAGCCGGGATCATTGATCTGACCGCCGAGCGGGCGCGTCTGATGAAAGAGGTCGCCGCCTTCGACAGCGACATCGGTCATGTGATGAAGAAGCTGGGCAACCCCAATTTCGTCGAACGCGCCGCGCCCGCCGTCATCGACGAGCAGCGGGCCAAATTGGCCGAGGCCGAGGCCGGCAAGGTGCGGCTGGAAGCGGCGCTGGGCAGGCTGGCCGACCTTGGCTGAGTTCGGGCCGCGGACCCGGCTGGACCAGCTGCTGGTGTCGCGTGGTCTGGTCGAGAGCCGGGCAAGGGCGCGGGCGGCGATCGATGCGGGCGGTGTCACGGTCGACGGCAAGCCCGCCCGGGCGGCGTCTCAAGGCGTGGATGCCAACTGCGTGCTGACCGTCGTCGAGGCCCATCGCTGGGTTGGGCGTGGCGGGGTCAAGCTGGATCATGCGCTGGGTCTGTGGCCTGTCGAAGTGAAGGGTCGGGTGGTGCTGGACGTCGGGGCCTCGACCGGCGGGTTCACCGAGGTCTGTCTGGCGCGAGGCGCGGCGCGGGTCTTTGCCGTCGATGTCGGATCGGGTCAGATGAGCCCGAAACTCCTGGGTGATGCCCGCGTGATCAGTCTGGAGCAGACGGACGCCCGGACGCTGGATGCCGGTCTGATCCCTGAGGCACCCGGCCTGATCGTCTGCGACGTGAGTTTCATCGGCTTGGCCAAGGCCCTGCCGGCGGCTCTGGCGCTGGCGGCCGAGGGGACGGACCTGATCGCCCTGGTCAAGCCCCAGTTCGAGGGTGGTGGCCCCTCCGACGCGGGCAAGAAGGGCGTCGTCAAGGACGACGTCGCCCGGGCGGGGGCCATCCAACGCGTCTCTGACTGGCTGGAAGGGCTTGGCTGGATGGTGCAGGCGACCACCGAAAGCCCGATCACCGGCGGCGACGGCAATGTCGAGTTCCTGCTCTGGGCCCGCCGCAGCTAGACCCGCGCTTCGCTCAAGCAGCAAGCGACCCTTCAAGAAAGAGAAACCGCCGGTGGATTGCTCCACCGGCGGCACCCGTCGCGACATCGATCGACAGGGGGGCTGAAAACACACCGACGCCGCGAACCGGTTGACCTCAGCGCGGCAACCAGCCGCGGCGGGGGTCGAAATAGTAGAAGCCGTCATCGCTGACCGCGTAGCCGTTGCGCACATCGTTGCGCCGGGTGTCACGGCGCTGTTCCTGGCGGTAGCTGCGCTCGTCGTAACGCTGCTCCTGGCGATATCCGCGATCGTCGTACCGCTGCTCCTGGCGATATCCGCGATCATCATAGCGGCCGGCGCTGTGGGCCCGGTCGTTGTAGCGATCACGATCGCTGTAGGACTGGGCCGGCGGGGCATAGGCCGAGCTTCGGTAATCCTCGGCAGAGCCGTCCGACCGGCACTGGTCGTTGGAGGCGCGGCCGACCTGGGCACCGATCACCGCGCCAAGGACGCCGCCGATGATGGAGGCTCCGGTGCGGTTTCCGCGGCCGGCGATCTGCGATCCCACGACGGCACCGACGCCGCCGCCGATCAAGGCCCCGGCACCGGTCCGACCCTGCCCGAGCGTCTGGCAGCGGTCGTTGTAGCCGTTTCCGGCACCATAGCCGCTGCCGCTGTTGGAGCCGTAGGGCTGGCTGTAGCCCCGATTGTAGGTGTTCGACTGGCTGTAGCCCTGGTTGTAGCCGGTGCCGTAGCCGTAGGACTGGGCCGAGGCGGCGCCGGGGACGAGGGTTGCGGCGGCCGCGAGAGCGGCGAGGGCGGCGGCGGATCTGGCGAAGGAAACGGACATCGAGCGAACCCCTGTTCCGGGCGCCGGGAATGTCCGGCGTCTTGTTGGGTCGAGGAATAGGCCAGTCAATCTGAACGCGCTTTGAGCGGTGCGTTCATCTCCGTTCAGGTTTCCGATCGGCACCGGACCCGGATAGAAGCCGCCGATGACCATGACGCTGAAGATCGCCCGGGTTGCCGGGCAGGGGGACGGCGTTGCCGGGACCGATGCGGGGCCGGTGTTCGCGCCGCTGACCCTGCCGGGCGAGACGGTGCGCGGCGAGGTGCGGGACGGGCGCATGGAGGCGGTCGAGATCCTCGACGCCAGTCCGGATCGCATCGCCCCGCTGTCGCCCCACTATGGCGACTGCGGCGGCTGTTCGCTGCAGCACTGGGCGACCGGGCCCTATCTGGACTGGAAGCGGGACCAGGTCATCGTAGCCCTGGCCCGCGAGCGGATCGAGACCGAGGTTGAGGCCCCGGTGGCCGTGCCTCCGGGCACGCGCCGACGGCTGGCCCTGCATGCGCGGCGGCTGGACGACGGCCGGGTCGTGCTCGGGTTCAAGGCGCGCAAGAGCTGGCGGCTGGTAGAGGTGACGAGCTGTCCGGTGGCCGATCCGCGTCTGGTGGCGGCCTTTCCGGCCCTGGCCCGGCTGGCCGGGGCTTTTCTGGAGCACCCCAAGTCCGCCCCGACCCTGCACGTGACCTGGACCCTGGACGGGCTGGACGTCGATGTCACCGGGGTCGAGCGGCGCTCCGGCGGGTTGTCGGCGGATCGGCGGATGCAGGCGATCCGCGCGGCGCAGGAAGCGGATCTGGCCCGGCTGAGTCTGGCCGGTGAGACCCTGGTGATGGCGCGCCAGCCGCGTGTCCAGTTCGGCCCGGCGACAGTGCCCCTGCCGGCCGGGGGCTTCCTGCAGGCCGTGCCCGAGGCAGAAGCGGCGATGACGTCGCGGGCCGTGGCTGCCGTCTGCGGCGCAAAGACGGTCGCGGACCTGTTCTGCGGTGCCGGAACCTTCACCTTCCCGCTGGCGACCGTGGCCCGGGTGGTTGCGGCCGACGCGTCGGCGGCGGGGATCGCGGCGCTGGAGGCGGGGGTGGGTTCGGCCAGAGGGCTCAAACCCATCACGGCCGAGGCGCGCGACCTGTTTCGCCGGCCGCTGACCCCCTACGATCTCAGGGGGTGCGAGGCGATTGTGTTCGACCCGCCCAGGGCCGGCGCGATCGAACAGACCGCCCAGATCGCTGGAACGAAGGCGGCCGTGGTCGTGGGCGTGTCCTGCAACCCCCAGACCTTCGCCCGCGACTCCCGTGTCCTGATCGACGCCGGGTTCCGGCTGGAGACGGTGACACCGATCGACCAGTTCCTGTGGTCGGCCCATGTCGAACTGGTCGGGGTCTTCCGCCGCTGAGCCAACGGGGCCATCGCAGTAATCGTCCCGAGCTCTGCAACGCGCCCACAACGAAATGTGCAGTTGCAGCAAAAAATGTTGCGGCGCACTATTTTCCATGGATCCAGAGCGACACGCCTGCGTTCCGTGGAGATGGTCTTGATCGATTCTGCGAAAATATTTGACGTTCTGGCCCGTGGCGCGGGCAGTGCGGTCCATCCTCGGCCGGCAGGCACCGGTCGGCTGACCGAGGGCGGTCCGTTCAGCCCCAATCCGGGTGAGCTGCGGATGCTCACCTATGTGCCCGGCGGCCGCTCAACCAGGGCACCGCTGGTGGTGGTGCTGCACGGCTGTGGTCAGACGGCAGAGGCCTACGCGGACGGGGCCGGCTGGATCACCCTGGCCGAGCGGTTCGGCTTTGCGCTGCTTTGTCCTGAACAGACGCGCGGCAACAACGGCAATCTCTGCTTTAACTGGTTCGAGCCTGCGGATGTGGCGCGCTCCGGCGGCGAGGCAGCCTCGATCGCGGCCATGGTGCGCCACGCGGTGCAGGCCAACGACCTCGACGGTCGGCGGGTGTTCGTCACCGGGCTTTCGGCAGGCGGCGCGATGGCTGCGGCCCTGCTGGCCACCTATCCGGAACTGTTCGCCGGCGGTGCGATCATCGCGGGCCTGCCCTATGGCTCGGCCACGTCCATGTCCGAGGCCTTTGCCGCCATGCACAACCGCCGCCCGGTCACGGCCAAAGTGTCCGGCGACGCTGTCCGGGCGGCGGCAGTTCCCGGCGCATCCTGGCCCCCGGTGTCGATCTGGCATGGCGAGGCCGACACGGTGGTGAGGCCAGGAGCGGGCGACGCCTTGGCTGCACAGTGGGCCAATGTCCATGGACTGAGCGGACCTCCGGTCCGGGCGCGGAGCCCGGCCGGGCGGGAGTTTCAGGCGTGGATGTCGCTGCAGGGCGAGGCCGTGGTGGAACTGCACCGCATTCCGGCCATGGGGCACGGTACACCCCTGAGTACCTCCGGACCGGACGGCAGCGGCACCGCCGGGCCCTTTCTGCTTGAGGTCGGCGTCTCGTCCAGCCTCGAGATTGCCCTGGGTTGGGGTATCGCCGAAATGCCCAGGCGGACCGCGCCGCCCGGACCGCGACCGCAACCGGAACCCAAGCCGCACCCTGGCCCCGGCGGCGTTGCGGGTGTCATCGAGCAGGCGTTGCGGGCGGCCGGGCTGATGAAGTAGCCGACGGTTCAGCCGAACAGCTCCAGCTGAGGCCGGGCGTCGGCAGGCACGCGAAATCGGGTGATGTCGAGCTCGGCGCGCGGCGCATTCAGGCCATAGCGTTTTACCGCTGCCTTGAAGCGCACGGCGATCAGGTTGGCGACGGGGCCGGTGCCCTTCATCCGCTGCGACCCGTCGGGGTCATAGTCCCCGCCGCTGCGGG
>JBBSCK010000126.1:0-7430 GCA_038250335.1 Caulobacterales bacterium | reverse complement strand
GCCCTGATGCCGATGGCTTGCCAGCCCACCGCGATCGTCGGCCGCAACCGCCTGTGGCGCACCATGCTGAAGGATGCGATCCGCTCCGATCCGGCCTGGGCCGGCGGGGCCTATGACGTCCAGCCGATGCAGGGGCTGAGGACCGCCGTCGACCTGCTGCTGCTGGCGGGTTCGGCCCCGATGGCGATGCAGCGCGACCTGCCCACAGCGGCGGCCGTGGACGGCTATCTGGCCGGCCAGATGGAGCGCCGGTTGCCGGCGCTGGACGCCAATGACCTGTGGTTTCAGGTCAATGCCTCGTGGGACTATGACCCGTCCGCCGATCTCGAGCGGATGACGGCGTCGACGGTGTGGATCAACTCGGCCGACGACTTCATCAATCCGCCGGAACTGGGTCTGGCCGAAGGTTTCGCCCCCCGAATCGCCAACGGCACCTATCGACTGATCTCCAACAGTGCCGACGGCAAGGGGCATGGGACCCATACCTGGGCGACGTTCTGGAAGGACGATCTGGCCGCCCTGCTGGCGCGGACGGCGCGCTAGGGGAGGGGTGGCGAGACCGGCGGCCGGCGAAGGGCTGGTTTGTGGAACCATGGCAGGCTTTGTTCACCTGCCGAAGCGGGACAGAACGGTTCTGCTGTTGAAACGGGCCAGGGAACGCTGACCGTTCCGCGACAAGGGCTGAAGCATGAAGATGTCGCTGCTGGCGTTCGTCGGCGCTGCCGTTGCCGAGATTGCAGGGTGCTTCGCCTTCTGGGCCTGGCTGAGGCTCGGCCAATCCGTGTGGTGGCTCGTGCCGGGCACGCTGTCTCTGGCCCTGTTCGCCTACCTCCTGACGCTCGTCGATGTGGAATACGCAGGTCGAAGCTATGCGACCTACGGGGGCATCTACATTGTAGCCGCCGTGATCTGGCTTTGGGCTGCTGAAGGCATCCGTCCTGACCGTTGGGACGTTCTGGGTGCCGCCGTCTGTCTCGTCGGCGCGAGCATCATCGTGTTCGGACCACGATCAGCGAGCTGATTCCGAAAACCACTGCCGGCAGCCCTTCAATGCCTGGGCTTCACTGCCGGGACATCAATGTCCGCTCATCGCACCGGTGCCGATGTCGTGGTCCGAGCCGTTGCGGACGTGCGCCACGTTGGCTCCGGTGTGCAGGTTGAAAGCCCCAATGTGGAACTGCGCCTTTACTCATGTCATGGTCGACCAGAAGGGTGGGTCATGACGCATAAACAAGACCGTACGGATGGGGATCAGCGATCAGGCGTAAGCGATCTTTCAGACGACGCCCTCGGGTTCGGTCGCCTGGAGCTCCACACCGCCTGGCAGGTTGTTCGCAATCCCCGTCCCGTACTCGAAGCCTGGATGACGGCTGGATCGACCGGCGGTGGCACTTACGCCCGCCCCTTGCGCCTCTACCTCGCGCTGAATGCCATCCTGATGGTGTTCGTCTTTTTGCAGGGCGGATCCGATCAACTTGTTCTGGCCAATCTTCCAACGGAACTCCTCGATCCCATGATTGAAGCCTCGGCCAAGAGTCGGGACGCCTTCATGGCCGACGCTGACGGTTGGATGACACTGACATTGGTGCCCATCCTGTCCGTGTTTTACGCCCTGGCCATTGTCCCTTTCCTGCGCTGGTGGGATCCCGACAACCTAGGATGGCGCCGGGGATTTCGGGCGGCGTTTGCCTATCTCTGCGCCTGGACGGTTCTGGTGCTTCCGATTGCCTGGTGGATGTCCGAGGGTGGCGTTGTCGGTCTGCTCGCCGGTGCCGGTATTCTGGTGCTGGGCGTCGTCGCCTTCATGAGAATGGGGGCCGGACGCTGGTGGCAAACGCCGATCGTCGGGCTGGGAAAAGGCTTGCTGCTGGGCGCCGCCCTGCAGGTGGCTGCAGTGTTGGGATTACTGCCTGTCATGGCGGTCGGGCTGGCAGCAGGGCGCTTCTTTTGAGCGGCGGTGCTGACGATCCAATTTCGAGCGCCGTTGTTCTCACGGGATGCCATCCACAGGTCGGTTAACCACCCCGGACAGACCTTCGCCGCGTCCGCCTGTCGGTCGGGAGCCCTCGTCTGGCCACTCTGGCTGGCCTGCAAGCGGCTGTTCCGGACCCTGACCGTGCCGATCTCGAACTGCACGACGCCGGGCACCTGGGGCTGGTTCGGCAATGATGGGGTGTCGGGCCTGCGCCGCAACCCGTCGACCGCCAGGGCGGTCGTTCGGGGACGACAAGCGAGGGGGCGTCAGGCGGCCTCGAGGCCCAGATGGTCGACGAACGGGATGAAATCCCGGTCGCTGAACAGGAGGGCGTGGCCGTCCGCGATGCAGCGCGTCGCAATCAGGCAGTCGATAGTCTTTCGCACGGTCAGGCCCAGCGACCGCAGGTGACGAAAGTTGCGAGCCGACTGGAGGACCATGGCTGGCCCGGCGATCTCGATCATGGGAAAGTGAGCGAGCAGCTGCTGTGCCTTGTTGAAATCGGCCTCGCGGCGAAAGCCCTGAAGAACTTCCGTCATGATCAGATCGCCCATCAAGACGGGGCCGCGACGGATGTGGCTTTCCAGGCGATCGGTCTGAGGGCTCGGCAGGCCATTGAAGAAATCGATCCAGACGCTCGAGTCTGCCATGATCATTCGGCGTCGGTCCGCATGGCGTCGAGATCGCCATCCCAACGCAATTTCCCCCGGTATTTGAGGACGTCCATCTGCCTTTGATGCTGGAGGAGAGTCCGGAGGCCGAGATCAACAACCTCGCGTTTGGTCTTGAGGCCGGTCGCTTTGAGCGTCTCTCTCATAAGCGCCTCGTCGATAACGATATTGGTTCGCACGATGTGTATCCTTAGACAGGTTCATACACATAGCACGCCCGGCGGCCTGGTCCAAGGTTGAGGGACCCTGATCATCGCCGGCGATCTTCAATCCAACGATCCAGACTCCGCAGGGGCCGGCGTTGACAGTGGATCGGGATGCCCGTTAGCCTTTGGCCCTCGGGTGCACGGGAGGGTGTCGATGCGGATTTTCAGTCAGGAACTCCACGACCGGTTCCGGCGCAAACCGGTCAGCAGCGTCGTCTTGCTGGTGCTGGCCGTGGCGGCCTTCGGCGTGATCGGCGAG
The DNA here is from genome assembly GCA_038250335.1 of Caulobacterales bacterium. GTDB lineage: Bacteria > Pseudomonadota > Alphaproteobacteria > Caulobacterales > Caulobacteraceae > Brevundimonas. Next base: position 4,319 of record JBBSCK010000126.1, on the reverse strand, counting down.
TTCAGCGTGGGCGTCGTGGACGGGATGATGGCCGAGTTGACAGACGACGTCTGATCACGACCCCAGCAGCCGTGCCGCCTGGGGTGCGAAATAGGTGAGCATGCCGGCGCAGCCTGCGCGCTTGAAGCCGTGCAGGGTTTCCAGGATGGCGCGGTCCTGGTCCAGCCAGCCCTTGGCGATGGAGGCCTGGATCATCGCGTATTCGCCGCTGACCTGATAGGCGAAGGTCGGCACGCGGAAGGTCTCGGACACGCGCTGGACGATGTCGAGATAGGGCATGCCGGGCTTGACCATGACCATGTCGGCCCCCTCGGCGATGTCCATGGCAACCTCTTTCAGGGCCTCGTCTGAGTTGGCGTAGTCCATCTGATAGGTCTTCTTGTCGCCGGTCAGTTGCTTGGCCGAACCGACCGCGTCGCGGTAGGGACCGTAGAAGGCCGAGGCGAACTTGGCGGCGTAGGACAGGATCAGGGTGTCGTGGAAGCTGTTGGCCTCCAGCGCCTCGCGGATGGCCTGGACGCGGCCGTCCATCATGTCGGACGGGGCGACGACATCGGCCCCGGCATGGGCCTGGATGAAGGCCTGTTCGGCGAGGCGTTCCAGCGTGACGTCGTTCAGGATGCGGCCGTCCTCCAGCACGCCGTCGTGGCCGTGGTCGGTGTAGCAGTCCAGCGCCACGTCGCACATGACGCCGACCTCGGGGGCCGCGTCCTTGATGGCCTTGATACAGTCGGGGATCAGGCCGTCGGGGTCGGTGGCCCCGGTGCCGATGGTGTCCTTGATGGCGCCGTCGACATTGGGAAACAGGGCGATCATCGGGATGCCCAGATCGCGCGCCTCGACGGCGGCAGCGGCGGCGGCCCGGGGCGACAGGCGAAAGACGCCGGGCATGGACGGGACCGGGATCCGGTCCTCGGCGCCGTCATGGACGATCAGGGGCCAGATCAGGTCGGAAGGGGTCAGGGTGGTCTCGGCGACCAGTCGACGCACCCACGGCTGGCTGCGCAGGCGGCGGGGACGGGCCATGGGGAAGGCAGCGGGGGCGAAGGGCACGGTCATGGCTTCTCTTAGCTCCCTTCTCCCATGGGGAGAAGGTGGCCGCCCCCGGTCCGATCCTTGATCGGCCGGAGGACAGGCTCCGCGGACGGATGAGGGGGTACGCCCTGACCGGCGGCCACTGTAACCCCTCACCCTTTCGCGCCAGAACGAGCCCTGCGGGCCCGTGCGCTCAAGCCCTCTCCCGCCGGGAGAGGGAAGCGGGTAAAGCGAGCAAAACAAACCGGGAGACCCCATGGATTTCGCTCTCACCGAGGACCAGCGCGCCATTCAGGACGCGGCGCGCGCCTTCGCCGATATCGAGCTGGCCCCGCATTTGGCGGAGTGGGACGAGACCAAACATTTCCCGGTCGATGTGATGCGGAGGGCGGCCGAGACCGGGTTTGCGGCCATCTATGCCGGCGAGGAACACGGCGGCATGGCGCTGGGCCGGGTCGAGGCGGCGGTGATCTTCGAGGAGCTGTCGCGGGGCGATGTGTCGACCGCAGCCTTCATCTCGATCCACAATATGGCGACCTGGATGATCGACCGCTTCGGGTCGGATGATCTGCGCGCCCGCTATGTGCCGCGGCTGACCACCATGGCGCTGATCGCCAGCTATTGTTTGACCGAGCCGGGGTCGGGATCGGACGCGGCGGCGATGCGGACCAGCGCCACGCGGGACGGCGAGCACTGGGTGCTGAACGGGTCCAAAGCCTTCATCTCGGGCGCGGGGACGTCGGATCTGTATGTCGTGATGGTGCGGACGGGGGAGGCGGGGCCCAAGGGGATTTCGGCCTTTGTGGTCGAGAAGGACACGCCGGGGCTGAGCTTTGGCGCGCAGGAAAAGAAGATGGGCTGGAACTCGCAGCCCACGGCCATGGTCCAGTTCGACGACTGCCGGGTGCCGGCGGCCAACCTGTTGGGACAGGAGGGCGACGGGTTTCGCTATGCCATGATGGGGCTGGACGGCGGGCGGCTGAACATCGCGGCCTGTTCGATCGGCGGGGCGCGGCTGGCGCTGGAGACGGCCCAGGCCTATGTCGCCACCCGCAAACAGTTCGGCAAGGCGCTGGCCGAGTTCCAGAACACCCAGTTCAAGCTGGCCGATATGGCCACCGCGCTGGAGGCGGCGCGGCTGATGGTGCTGCGCGGGGCCTGGGCCATCGACACCAACCATCCCGAGAAGACCAAATGGTGCGCCATGGCCAAGCGGATGGCGACCGACGCCTGTTTCGACATCGCCGACGAGGCGCTGCAGCTGCATGGCGGCTATGGTTATCTGCAGGACTATCCACTGGAGCGGATCGTGCGTGATCTCCGGGTCCACCGGATCCTGGAAGGCACCAACGAGATCATGCGGGTGATCACCGCGCGGGAGCTGATGCGCCAATGAGCCGTGATCCCGGCCAGTCCATCCGGATCGTCGGCGACGCCCTGCCGGGGCAGCGTGAACCGGCGGGGCGGGCGATGACGACGGCCCGATCAACCGGTCTCAAACTATGTGACGCGGTCTATCTGACCAAAGGCTTGAACGATGGCCGCGTCCTGGCGTCAAGGGATCGACAGCTTCTCGAAGCCGCGTCCGCTGCAGGCGTGGACGTCTACGACGCGCGCGGCTAAGCGACGCGCATGAGCGTTCCCGAAGTCGTTGCCCACGTTGAATCCGGCGTTGGCCGCATCACCCTGAACCGGCCCAGGGCGCTGCATGCGCTGAACCCTGGCATGTGCGAGGTGATGACGGTCGCCCTGCTGGATTGGCGCGACGACCCGGCGGTGCGGTCGGTGATCATCGACCATGCCGGGGAGCGGGGGTTCTGCGCCGGAGGCGATATCCGGATGATTGCCGAGAGCGGCGCAGGGGATGCCTCGGAGGCAAAGGCCTTCTTCCATGCGGAATACCGGCTGAACCATCTGATGTTCGAATACCCCAAGCCGATCACGGCGATCGTCGACGGGATCGTGATGGGGGGCGGGGTCGGGATTTCAGAACCGGCCCACGTGCGGATCGCGACCGAACGGACCACCTATGCCATGCCCGAGACCGGTATTGGCCTGTTCCCCGACGTGGGCGGCGGCTGGTTCCTGCCGCGTCTGCCGGGCGAGACCGGGACGTGGCTGGCCCTGACGGGGGCGCGGCTGAAGGCGGCGGATACGGTGGCGCTGGGGATCCACACGCATTTCGTGGCGTCGGACCGGCTCGGGGCGCTGAAGGCGGGGTTGGTGTCCAAGGGCCCGGACGCGGTGGCCGACCATGCGGGAGACGCCGGGCCCGCGCCACTGGCCCCGCACCGGGCCGCCATCGACCGGCTGTTCGCGCATGACACGGTCGAGGCGATCTTCGCGGCACTGGAAGCCGACGGGTCGGACTGGCCGTCGGCGCAACTGGCGATCCTGAAGACCAAGTCACCGCAGTCAATGAAGGTCACGCTGCGCCAGCTTCGGCTGGGGCGCGACATGACCGACTTCGCCGAGGTCATGGCCATGGAGTACCGGCTGAGCGGTCGGGTGGTGCAGACGCACGACTTCCAGGAGGGGGTACGGGCCGTGATCATCGACAAGGACAATGCGCCGCAGTGGTCGCCCGCGACGCTGGAAGACGTGGCCGAGGCGGAAATTGACGCCCTGTTCGCTCCCCTGCCGGCAGGCGAGGCATGGACGCCGCTGGCGTGACGGCTTGCATCCCTTCGTCGGCTGGCGCGTAAGGTTGCCGGACCGCCGTTCGAGGATCTGATATGTTGAAGCCGCTTCTGCTCGCTGCCACGGCCCTGGCCCTGACCGCCTGTTCGCCCATGATGGCGGGGGATACGCCCGGCGATCCGGCCGAGCGCGCCTCGGCTGTCGTCAACGACTACGCCCTGGCCATCGCCGACCCGTTGCGGCCCGCGAGCGAGGTCGAGCGTGATCCGTTGCGCAAACCGGCCGAGATGCTGGCCTTCGCGCGGATCAACGGTGGCGAGCGCATCGCCGACATCCGGCCCGAGGAGGGCTATTTCAGCCGTCTGTTCGCCCGTGCCGTGGGGCCTGAAGGCCGGGTCTATGCCTTCGTGCCGAACCAGACGGCGGCCCGCGAGAACGGGTTCGGCGATACCCTGGCGACCGACTATCCGAACGTGACGCGGGTCACGGGCGCGCTGGAGGACCTGACCTTTGCCGAGCCGCTGGACGTGGTCTTCATGGGCCAGGAATACCACGACTTCGTCATCGACCGGTTCGGCGTGGACGTGGCGGCGATGAACGCGGCGGTGTTCAAGGCGCTGAAGCCCGGCGGGCTGTATGTCATC
>JBBSCK010000125.1:0-7458 GCA_038250335.1 Caulobacterales bacterium | reverse complement strand
GGCCATTGCCGGCGTCGCGGTGCTGGATTTCACCGTGCTGGAGCCGATCCAGCGGCTGGCGGTCGAACTGGACACCCTGTTCACGATCTCGGAGGTTCAGCTGGACGGCGAGGCGGTGCCCGCCGACCGCTGGTCAAACCCCGAGGGCCGTCTCACTGTCGAGATTCCGGCCGGCCTCGCCGTCGGCGACACGCCCACCCTGACCATCGCCTATGCCGGCCGGCCCCGCGTGGCGCCGCGCGCGCCGTGGAACGGCGGCTTCGTCTGGGCCACGGCACCGACGGGCGAGGCCTGGGTCGGGTCGGCGGTCCAGCTTAACGGCTGTGACCTGGTGTGGCCCTGTATCGACAACTCCAACGCCGAGCCGGGCCGGCTGGACATGCACATCACCACCCCGGCCAATGTCTCGGCCCCCGGACCCGGCGTTTTCCGGGGCATGACCGAGAACGCGGACGGCACCCGGACCTGGAGCTGGAGCATCGCCCGCCCGAACATCTACGCCGCCATGATCAATGTCGGACCGTATGAAGAGGTCACCGCGCCCTATCGGAGCCGGTTCGGCAATACGATCCCGATGCACTACTGGCATCTGCGCTCTAATGATCCAGCCAAGGTCCAGCGGCTGTTTGCCGAATTCGCGCCGATGCTGGATTTCTTCGAATCGACCATAGGCCCCTATCCCTTCGGCGATGAGAAGATGGGGGTGGTCGAGACCCCCTACCTCGGCATGGAGCACCAGACGATCAACGCCTATGGCAACGGCTACCGGCTGGACGGCAGGGGCTATGACTGGTTGCTGCAGCACGAGTTCGCCCACGAATGGTTCGCCAACCAGCTGACCAACCGTAACGCCGACGACATGTGGCTGCACGAGGGGCTGGGCAGCTATATGCAGCCGCTCTACGCCCGCTTCCTGCATGGCGAGCGGTTCATGCAGTCCGAGCTCCAGAAACAGCGGGAGGGTCTGGTCAACGCCTTCCCGGTCGTGTCGGGCAACAACCGCACGGTCAATCAGGTCTTTGGCGGCAGCGAGGGGCCCGGCGGTGACATGTATTCCAAGGGCTCGCTGATCGCCCACACCCTGCGCATGACGCTGGGCGACGACGATTTCTATGAGGTCATCCGCCGACTGGTCTATGGCCGCCCCGACCCCCGGCCCGGCAATTTTGTCCCGCAGCTGAGCTCGACGCGCGAGATGAACGCCCTGGTCAACCAGGTCACCGGCCGGGACTATGACTGGTTCTTCGACGCCTATCTGTACGAGGCCGCCCTGCCGGTGCTGAGCCAGACCCGCGAGGGTGACCTCCTGATCCTGGGCTGGACCACCGGCAACGGCGGTGCCTTTCCCATGCCGCTCGAGATCGAGGTCGATGGCCAGACGCGGCTCGTGCCGATGCCCGGCGGCCGGGCCACAATCACCGTGCCCCTGGGCGCGACCCTGCTGATCGACCCGCAGAATAAGCTGCTGCGCCAGCTGGACGTCATCGACGCCCTACAGGCCTATAACCGCGAGGAGCGCGAACGGGCAGCGGCCGAACGGATGGCGCGTTCCCCCGGCTGAGCCGAACCGCATGCCCCCGTGATTTCGGCGGCGATCAGTCTCCGGTCAGGCCGCCTTCAAGGACTCACCGTCGCCGGCCTCAGCCGTGATCGACTGGCGTACCAGCGTGCAGGCACCCTGGGTGCTGAGAAAGGCGATATCCGCTGCGTCGCGACCACAGGCGATGCGCACCAGACCCTCGATCGGCGCGAGGCCCGTGGGGTCGACCAGCCACCAGCCGTTCGACAGCCAGACCTCGAAAACAGCGTGGAAGTCGGGCGGATTCAGCTGGTGGGCAAAGGCGCTCACCGCGCGCGCGGGAATGCCCGAGGCCCGGCACAGGGTAATGCCCAGATGGGTGAAGTCGCGGCACACGCCCGCCCGGTCGATGAAGGTCCGCGACGCCGTTGTCTCGGAATCCGACACACCCGGCTCGTAGTCAATATTGGCCGAGATCCAGTCCAGGATCGCAATGACGCGCTCTCCGCCCGTGGTCTCGCCGAACTGGCGTTCCACGAACCGTCCAAACTGGTCGGAGGGGCAGTAACGGCTGGGCCAGAGATAGGTCAGCACCTCAGCCGGCAGGTCGTTCCAGTCATGCTGAACAGTGACTGGCGGCAGGCCCTTCAGAGTGCCGTTGTCGACCAACGCCTCGTACACGACCGACACCTCTCCGGCGAGCCGGGCGCGCAGCGTCCGTGCCCCGAAATCGACGTCCTCGTCCTCATGGAACGCATGCGGTGGCGTGGTGGTCAGCCGTTCCTTGAGGATGGTCTGACCCGGCCAGCGCGCGACCTGAATCTTGTAGATCGCATCGGTCGGGGGATCGAAACGATAGACGAGCTCGGCGCGGACGCGGATTTTCATGAACGACCCGGAAACAAGGAGACAATTCGCAACGCCGCGTATGCGGGACCGTTCCGGATCTGTCGGGACCCTGTAGCAGGTTCGCTGGCACAGCACAGGGGCGGCCGGGTCCGGTCGCAAGGCACCGGGGCCCCGAACCAATCTCGCCTGGCAGGCCCCGATGAAAATCATCCCGCCGAGCAATGGCGGAACGGTGTAATGCGGTTTTTCGGGAACACCTCGCGTGGCTCAGGCCTTTTCCCAGAGCAACCTTGGAAGGGAACGTTCATGATCAAACCAATCCTCGCCCTCGCGGCAACCGCCGCTCTCCTCACGGCCTGCGGCAACAGCGAAGAGCCCGCAGGTCCGGTCGAAGGCCCTGTGGTCGCGGCCTCGGACACCCCCCGCAACCCTGCAATCGACACCGACGAGACTTCACCGCAGGCCGCCCTGACGCCCGGTGCCAACTCGTTCACCGAAGAACAGGCGCGCGAGGCGATCGCCAAGCAGGGCTATACCGCCATCGGCACGATGTCCCAGAACGAGAACGGCATCTGGTCTGCCCCGGCCACCATGGCGGGCGTCCAGTCGACCGTCTCCGTCGACTACAAGGGCGTCGTCACAGCGCAGTAGCGCGGCAAGGCGAACGCGTCCGACCTCAAACAGTAACCCAGGATTATCCCATGACAACCGTTACTCGACTTTACGACACCCACACACAGGCGTTGAGCGCAGTCTCCGATCTGGAAGCGGCAGGCATCCGGTCCGACGATATCAGCATCGTGTCCAACAATGCCGACAACTGGCATGCCGGTCATGAGCACCCCTCCGACAGCCGTTCCGGTTCCCACGGCAACGGCAACGCTGACCATGATGTGGCCGATGGTGCCAGCAAGGGCGCAACCACCGGAGGCCTGCTCGGTGCAGGTGCCGGTTTGCTGGCCGGGCTCGGCATGCTCGTGATTCCCGGGCTTGGCCCGGTGGTGGCAGCCGGTTGGCTGGCCTCGACTGCGGTCGGTGCCGCCGCCGGTGCTGCAGCGGGCGGCGCGACCGGCGGATTGCTCGGGGCCCTGAAAGACGCCGGCCACTCCGAGGAGGACGCCAACGTCTATGCTGAGGGTGTTCGTCGCGGCGGCACCTTGGTCAGCGTCAAAGCCTCCGATGACGACGCGGACCGGATTGAAAAAATCCTGCATGGTAACGAGGGCTTTGACGCGGCGAATCGCGGTGAGGCCTATCGTTCCACCGGTTGGACGGCCTTCCAGCCTGACGCCCGGCCCTACAGCAGTGAAGACATCTCGCGCGAGCGGGCTCTCTATCGCTAAACGGATTACGCCCGATGGACCCGCCAGCCCCCGGTCTGGCGGGTTTTCCGTGACTGGTAACGGGTGTGGCTGAGCGGGCATCTGCCGCCCGGTCGGCCCTACGGCTCCAGCTCGATGTCCCAGTACAGGTAGTCGAGCCAGCTCTGGTGCAGATAGTGCGGCGGGAACCGGCGGCCGGCGTCCTGGAGCTGGTAGGCGTTGGGTCGATGCGGAGCCCGTCGCACGGGCATCTGGGCCTGCTGGGGCGTGCGGCCCCCCTTCTTCAGATTGCAGGGCGAACAGGCGGCGACGATGTTTTCCCACGTGGTGCGTCCGCCGCGGCTGCGGGGAATCACGTGATCGAAGGTCAGTTCGGCGGTATCGCCGCAGTACTGGCAGCTGAAGCCATCGCGCAGGAAGACGTTGAAACGGGTGAAGGCCGGGCTGCGGTTCTGGTCGACGTAGCTCTTCAGCGCGATCACGCTGGGAATCTGCATCTCCATGGACGGGCTGCGCACGACCCGGTCATAGGTCGAGACCACGTCCACCCGGTCCTGATAGACCGCCTTGACGGCCTCTTCCCACGGCCAGAGCGACAGGGGGTAGTAGGACAGTTGCCGGAAATCGGCGTTCAGCACCAGGGCCGGAAAGCCGGAGGGCGCCTTGTGGAGGACCTGCATCAGACCCTCCCGCTTGCGCCGGGGTTCGTCGAGGAAATCGGACTGAAGACGTCGCTCCTTCTCTCTAGCGCCCCTAGCCTAGACGCGATTCGCCAGCGCCGCCATGACGGGCTTGCGTCGGTTTCGTGAAGGCCGTCAGCCCTTGCGGACCAGACCACCGGGAAAAGCCGGCAGGCTCCAGCCCCAGACCAGGGCTCCCGCCCGCAGAACAAAGCCGGCGGGGGCCGCGATCGCCGCCGAGGGCCACTGGTCCAGCCCCGCCGCGCGGGCAATGACATAGACGGTGGCCGCCAGCAGGGCGGCCGACACGGTGATCTCGCGCCGCAGCAGGATCGAGGGCTGGCCGGCCAGCAGGTCCCGCACGATGCCGCCGAAACAGGCCGTGAGCGCCCCCATGACGATGCAGATTAGAGGCGGGGCCCCGAACGCCTCGGCCTTGGCGGCCCCCAGCACGCCATAGGCCCCCAGGCCGACCGCATCCAGCCACAGCAGGGCGCGGAACCGCCAGGCCCCTGCGCCGACCAGCCAGACCGCCAGCGCGCCTGCCAGACAGACCGCGATATAGCGCCAGTCCTGAACCCAGAAGACCGGCGCATCGATCAGGAGGTCGCGCAGGGTCCCGCCCCCCACGCCGGTCACGGCGGCGAAGAAGGCGAAGGTGACCATGTCGTGTTTCTCGCGCGCGGCGGCGAGGGCCCCGGTGGCGGCGAACACCGCGACGCCAGCGAAATCCAGCGCGCCCAGAACGGTCTCCGGCTGGGTCAGAGCCGGCGCGATGAGGACCGGGTCGATCATGGCCTGTCTTTCCTGCCGCCTTGCGCGCGCTCTCTGGCCGCTTCCGGGAGCACCAGCACTATCTCGCCCTTCTTCACGCCGGTGTACCACGCCCAGAGCAGATGGGTCGCGACACCGCGATGCGGTCGCCAGCGCTCCGCCCGCGCATAGGCCCCCCGGGTGTCCGGGCGGACCTCAGCTCCATCGGCCCAGCGGATCGCCTCCTGCAGGGCCACGTCGCCCCCGGGGAAGACATCGGTGCGGCCCTCACACAGCAGCAGATAGGCCTCGGCGGTCCACAGCCCCACGCCCTTCAGCGCCACCAGCGCTGCGATGGCCGTCGCGTCGTCCAGTGTCGACAGATGATCCAGATCAATCGTCCCCTCCCTCTGCGCCCGCGCCATGCCCTGACCATAGGTCGCCTTCTGCCGCGACAGCCCCATGCCGCGCAGGGAGTCGAGGTCATGAGCCAGAAGGTTCGCCGGCGTGATCTGGCCCAGCCCCGCCTGCAGCCGGGCCCAGACCGATGCGGCCGAGGCGACCGAGACCTGCTGCTCCACGATCATGCGGAACAGACCGACGAACCCGGCCTCGCGCACCCGCCAGTCGAACACTGGCGTCTGGGCATGGGCGAGGGCCAGCGCCGGGTCGAGCCGGGCCAGGGTGTCGCGCGCGGCGGCAAGGTCCTGCGGGGTGATGGGCATTGCGGTCCCTGGTCGACAAACAGCGAGGCGGACCATAGCGTCCGGTCCATGCCCAGTCTGGACGATCTTCCGGTGCCAATCACCCCCAGTGCCTTCCACGCCAACCACGACGGCCGAAAACCGCTTGCGGGTGCCGTCGGCGCGATCCGGGTGAGAGCATGATCCGCGATCTCGCCCGGCTGCTCGATCCCGTCACGCCCGAAGCGTTCGCCGACGGCCATCGCGCCCGTCCACTGCACATTCCCGCCGGGGACAACGGCGACAAGCGCTCCATTCTGGACTGGGCGAGCTTCAACGCCCTGCTGTCCCAGACTTCGCTCTGGACCCCGGCCACCCTGCGTCTGGTGCGGGACGGCGAGACCGTGCCGACCGAACACTACTGCGTGCCCGCCGACACCCAAGCGGGCAAGGTGATGCGGCCCTCCCCGGCCAAGGTTGAAGTGCAGCTTGCGACCGGCGCCAGTCTGGTTGCCAATGACATCCAGCGCCTGACCCCGGCCATCGCGGCCCTGTGCGACGCTCTGGGCGAAACCTTCGCCGGCCTGGTCGCGGCCAACGCCTACTGTTCCTTCGGTGGCGTCCAGGCCTTCGGCACCCACTATGACCTGCACGACGTCTTCGCCATCCAGACCGAGGGCGAGAAGGTCTGGCGGCTCTATGCCTACCGGGCCGACGACCCGGTTGATGCCCCGCCGCATGCGGACCCGAGGGCCTTCTTCGCCGCCACACGGGGGCCGTTGATGCAGGAGGTGCGGATGCGGCCCGGCGACGTGCTGTACCTGCCGCGAGGCTGGTATCACGATGCCCTCGCGACCGAGGGGGCCTCGCTGCATCTGACCCTGTCGGTTACGCCGCTCTATGGCCGCATCCTGTTCTCGCTGCTCGAGCAGGCCGCGATGCAGGATCCCGCCTTCCGGGCCTGGCTTCCGCCCGCAAACGCTGAGGGTGGAGCCGCCCTTTCCGGCCACCTCTCGGGACTGATGAAACGACTGGGCGAGATCGCCCTGTCCCCCTTCTTCCACAACGAGATCGCCATGGCCCAGGCGCGTCTGGTTCCCCGACCCGCTGACTATGCCCTGCCCGAACGCAAGACGCTGATCCTGTATCGACCGACTGGCCTTATCGGTCCCCGGGTCACCGGTCCGGCCGCAGTGGCGATGGACTGGGCCCTTTCCCAGCCGCGGTTCGCTATTCAGGACCTGATCGCCACGTTCGATTTCGTTCGGGAAGGCGAGCTGCGCGATGCCGTCGCTGCGGCCGAGGCCGCCGGGGCCCTGCAGCGGCTCTGACGCCATGGATCTGGTCACACGCTTCGCCCCGTCGCCCACTGGCCGGCTTCATCGGGGACACGCCTTTTCTGCCCTGACCGCCTGGAGTGCCGCACGGACGGCGGGCGGGCGCTTCCTGCTGCGGATCGAGGACACGGACTTCACCCGCTGTCGTCCGGAACACGAGGCGGCGATGCTGGACGATCTTGCCTGGCTCGGCCTTGACTGGGAGCGGCCGGTCCGACGCCAGTCCGACCACAGGTCCGACTATGACGCCGCCCTCGAGCGACTGTCGGCCATGGGCGTCCTCTATCGCTGCTTTCGCACCCGCAAGGCGCTGAT
>JBBSCK010000124.1:0-7513 GCA_038250335.1 Caulobacterales bacterium | reverse complement strand
TTCGTTGAGGATCGGCCCGGCCTCGGTCCATGCGGTCGCGGGAATATCGTCGAACGACAGGCTGAGGACGCCGCGCTCCGGCCGGATGCGCGCGGTGTGGACGGCGAGGTAGCGACCGGCGCGGCGGCGCATCTTGTCGAGCAGTTCGGACATGGGACCAGTCTGCCCCAAGAGCGCTTAAGGCCGTTTCAACGCCCGTCCGGCGACGACGGCGGAGGCACCGAACTTCGCGCGCAGTGCGTCGATGGTGGTTTCGGTCTTGAGCGTGCGCTGTTCGCCCGTGTCAAACAGGCCGGCGGGGGCATCCTCGGCATCGGTGATGTCGGCCATGCCGATCCCGATCAGACGATAGGGACGCCCCAGTTCGGGTTTGAGCAGGTCGCGGCCGACGGCGAACAGGGCCCGGGCGGTCTGGACCGGATCGGGCAGGGTCTTGCGCCGCGTGACGATCCTGAAATCCGCGCGGCGCAGTTTCAGTACGATGACCCGGCTGGCGACGCCGTCGCGGCGGGCCTTGGCCGCGACCTTCTCGCACAGGGGCCAGAGCTCGGCATCCAGATCCTCCGGCGTCGTCAGGTCGGTGTTGAAGGTGGTCTCGGCGCTCATGCCGCGCCGGTCATGCTCGGGATTGACCTGCCGGGCGTCGCGGGCGTGGCTGAGGTCATGTAGCCGCAGCCCGGTCTCGCCATAGCGTTTGACCAGATCACGGACATCGGCGGCGGCGAGATCACCGACGGTTGCGAACCCGTCGCTGATCAGGGTCTTGCCGAACACCGGGCCGACGCCCGGCAGGACCCGCACCGATTTCGGGGCCAGCAGGGCCCGGGCGTTGGCCGCACCGATGACAGAGAAGCCGCGCGGCTTGTCCAGCTCGGACGCGATCTTGGCCAGAAAACGGTTGGGGGCAAGGCCGATGGAGACCGACAGGCCGGTCTCGGTCTCGATGCGCTGCTGCAGGCGGATCAGCTGCAGGGCCGGCGGGCCGCCGTTCAGCCGCTCGGTGCCCGACAGATCGATCCAGGCCTCATCCAGCGACAGGGTCTGCACCAGCGGGGTTAGCTCGCCAACCATGGCGAAGATGCGCTTCGATTCGGGCACATATTTCGAGAAGTCCGGCTTGATCACGACCGCATCGGGACAGGCCGTCAGCGCCTTGAACATCGGCATGGCCGAGCCGACGCCGGACTGGCGCGCGATATAGCAGGCGGTCGAAACCACACCGCGCACCCCGCCGCCGATGATGACCGGCCGGTCGCGGAGCTCGGGCCGGTCGCGCTTCTCCACCGAGGCATAGAAGGCGTCGCAGTCCAGATGGGCGATGGACAACTGGTCCAGTTCAGGGTCGCAGACCACGCGCGGTGAGCCGCAGGCCGGGCAGCGCGCGACCGCGTCGTTCCCGGTCCACAGGCATTCGCGACAGATCGCCTTCATGGCCAAGCTTGGGTTCCCGACTTCACCCCAACTTAAGACTGGAGCGTCACTATCCCAATCCAGATGGGCGAAAAGCCTCCAGCGCCAATGGCGCGTCAGACGAGGCCGCAGAGCGGGTGATGATGTCCAAGAAAGTCCTCATCGTCGAGGATAACGAGCTGAACATGAAGCTGTTTCATGATCTGCTCGATTCCCAGGGCTATGAGACGCTGCAGACCCGCGAGGGCCTGCAGGCGATGGCCCTGGCGCGCCAGCACATGCCCGACCTGATCCTGATGGACATCCAGCTGCCCGAGATCAGCGGTCTGGAAGTGACCAAATGGCTCAAGGATGACGAGGAGCTGGCCCACATCCCGATCATCGCGGTCACGGCCTTCGCCATGAAGGGCGACGAGGAACGGATCCGCCAGGGCGGCTGCGAGGCCTATATCTCCAAGCCCATCTCGGTGATGCATTTTCTCGAGACCGTCCGAAGACACCTGGGCCAGACAGTATCAGCAGGGTAGCCGACAATGACTGCGCGTATTCTGGTGGTCGACGATGTCGAGGCGAATGTCCGTCTGCTCGAGGCCAAGCTGACGATCGAATATTATGATGTGCTGACGTGCCAGGACGGCGCTTCGGCACTCCGGCTGGCAGCCTCGGAACAGCCGGACATCATTCTTCTGGACGTCATGATGCCGGGGATGGACGGGTTTGAGACCTGCCGCCGGCTGAAGGCCGACCCGAAGACCAACCACATCCCCGTCGTTCTGGTCACGGCGCTGGACGGGCGCGAGGATCGCATCAAGGGCCTCGAAGCCGGGGCTGACGACTTCGTCACCAAACCGCTGGACGACGTGGTCCTGTTCGCCCGCGTGCGGTCCCTGACCCGGCTGAAGCTGGTCACCGACGAACTGCGCGAGCGCGAGGCAAACGGGCGGCGGCTGGGCGTCACGACCGAGGGGACCGGTCGGCTGCGCGGATCCGGGGGTCGGGTCCTGATCGTCGACGACAATGCCCGACAGGCAGAACGTATCGCCGAGGAGCTGACCCGAGAGCATCGTCCCTTGGTCGAGACCGACGCCGCGAAGGGGCTGGCGGCGTCGCGCGGCGGGATCGACCTGATGATCATCAATGTCGCGGCCGCCGAGTTTGACGGGCTGCGTCTGGTCGCCCAAGTGCGGTCGGCGGAGCCGACGCGGCATCTGCCGATCCTCGCCATCGTGGATCCGGCCGACCGGCCCCGGCTGGTCAAGGCGCTGGAACTGGGTGTCAACGACATCCTCGTCCGGCCGGTCGATCCCGAGGAATTGGCGGCGCGGGCCCGAACCCAGGTCCGGCGAAAGCGCTACAGCGATTTCCTCAAGGAGAAGCTGGACTATAGCCTCGAAATGGCTGTCACCGATGCCCTGACCGGCCTGCACAACCGCCGCTACATGGCCGGCCAGCTGCAGGCCTTTGTCAGTCGGGCCGTCCAGGGCGGTGAGCCGGTATCGCTGCTGGTGCTCGATATCGATCACTTCAAGAAGGTTAACGACGGCTTCGGCCACGATGCCGGCGACGAGGTGCTGCGCGAGTTTGCCGTTCGCCTCGCCACCAATGTCCGCGCTGTGGATCTGCCATGTCGCCTGGGGGGCGAGGAGTTCGTCGTGGTCATGCCCGGCACCGGCCTCGACGACGCCCACCGCATTGCCGAGCGCATCCGGCGCGATGTCGGCTCGACCCCGTTCCGGGTGATGGGGGGCCAGGAGCACCTGACCGTGACCATCTCGATCGGGGTGGCGACGACGCTGGGCCCTGGAGATACGCCGGACGCCCTGATGAAGCGGGCCGATGAGGGCGTCTACGAAGCCAAGGCCACGGGACGCGACCGGGTCATCGCCCGGGCGGCCTGACTGTCTCCTGCCCATTCGCCGAGCGGCGAACAGGGAGGAGACAGCAAAACGCCCGGCCATCGCTGACCGGGCGTTTGGAAAACAGCGAGGCGTGAGCCTTACTTGATCTTGCCTTCCTTGAACTCGACGTGCTTGCGCACGACGGGATCGTATTTCTTGACAACCATCTTCTCGGTCATGGTGCGGGCGTTCTTCTTGGTCACGTAGAAGAAGCCGGTGTCAGCCGTGGAGTTGAGGCGGATCTTGATTGAGGCTGGCTTTGCCATCGGAAATTACCTTTGCGACGGCAGTGGAGCCGTGAAAATAAGAGGCGCGGAGCATACTCAGCGCGCCTGCGAAGTCAACGGCGGACTTCGCGGCTTGAGCCGGCGGGGATAGGGGCTAGGGTCGGGCGATGAAAGTCGCTCTCGCCGCCACCCTGTCCCTGATCCTGTCGGCCTGCGCCACGACGCCCGTGCCGTCGTCGCCCCAGGATGTGTTTCTGGTCCGGCTGAATGCCCTGTGCGGCCAGCGGTTCGCAGGCCGGGTGGTGACGACCGAGGCGGCCGATGCCGGTTTCGCCAGCCAGCGCCTGCTGATGCATGTGCGCGACTGTTCCCCGGGCGAGGTCCGCATTCCCTTCAGCGTGGGCGAGGATCGGTCGCGGACCTGGATCGTGACCCGCACCGCGACGGGGCTGCGGCTCAAGCACGATCACCGCGATCCCGACGGCACGGCCCATACGCTGCATCTGTACGGCGGCGACACGACAGGAGCCGGGACGGCAGAGCGGCAGGAATTTCCGGTGGACGCCTTCTCCATCGCCCTGTTCAACGCCAATGACGCCGCCGTCTCCACCACCAACGTCTGGGCGATGGAGGTCCATCCCGACCGGATGTTTGCCTACGAGCTGCGACGGTCGAACCGGCATTTCCGGGTCGAGTTCGACCTGACGAAGCCGGTCGGGGAGTAGGGCAGGGCCCCGGTCTTGACCTGAAGGACCTCCACGCGTAAACGCGCCGGACTTTCGAGGCGGGTCGTTTGCGCGTCCCATCCCTGATCGTCACAATTGAACGGACGGGCTGTGCCCGCCGGAACGCCCGAAGCGCGCGTTCCGGTTTTTCTGTTTGAGCGTGCCGCATCCGGTCTCGAACGACCCCGGGCGGCCCATCAGGGCCGTTCAGAAGAAGGAAACCGAGGCGCCCCGGCCGACAGGCACACGCCTCCATCAGAAGTCGAGACTGTCCGAACGATGCCTACGATCAACCAGCTGATCCGCAAACCCCGCAAGCCCAAGCCCGTGCGCAACAAGGTGCCCGCGCTGGAAGGCTCGCCCCAGCGCCGCGGCGTCTGCACCCGCGTCTATACGACTACCCCCAAGAAGCCGAACTCGGCCCTGCGTAAGGTTGCCAAGGTCCGTCTCGCCAAGTCCGGCTATGAGGCCGTGTGCTACATCCCCGGCGAGGGCCACAATCTTCAGGAGCACTCGGTGGTCCTGATCCGCGGCGGTCGCGTGAAGGACCTTCCCGGCGTGCGCTATCACATCCTGCGCGGCGTGCTCGACACGCAGGGCGTCAAGGACCGCAAGCAGCGCCGTTCGCACTACGGCACCAAGCGTCCGAAGTAAGCGACCCTCACCAGATTCAGCCAGCCCTGCCTGGCTCCCAGACACCGATTTAGAAGGCCCACCATATGTCCCGTCGTCACCGCGCCCAGAAACGCGAAGTCCTGCCGGATCCCAAATACAAGGATCTGACCGTCACCAAGTTCATGAATTACGTCATGTACGAGGGCAAGAAGGCCGTGGCCGAGAACATCGTCTATGGCGCGTTCGAGATCCTGGCCGACAAGAAGAAGGACTTCGAGCCGGTCCAGACCTTCCACACCGCCCTGGAAAACGTCCAGCCGTCGGTGGAAGTGCGCTCGCGTCGCGTCGGCGGTGCCACCTATCAGGTGCCGGTCGAGGTTCGCCCCGATCGCCGTCGCGCCCTGGCCATCCGCTGGCTGGTCAACGCCGCGCGCAAGCGTGGCGAGAACACCATGACCGAAAAGCTGGCCGCCGAGCTGCTGGATGCGTCGAACAACCGCGGCACCGCGGTCAAGAAGCGCGAAGACACCCACAAGATGGCCGAGGCCAACCGCGCCTTCAGCCACTACCGCTGGTAGGCGCCTTCAAAGCGTCAAACAGCGACACTATCTAGGCCTATCCGGCGCGGGCGGTTTCAGCTAGATCGCCCGCGCCCGCTGATCCGACACATCGACGATCTCCCGAGGACGCGAACCGCGTCCTGAAAACTTTCAAGGCACGCTTTTCATGGCCCGCACACACGCGCTCGAGGACTACCGCAACTTCGGCATCATGGCCCACATCGATGCGGGCAAGACGACGACGACCGAGCGGATACTGTTTTATACCGGCAAGAACCATAAGATCGGCGAAGTCCACGACGGCGCCGCGACCATGGACTGGATGGACCAGGAGCAGGAGCGGGGGATCACGATCACCTCGGCTGCGACGACAGCCTTCTGGCAGGGCAAGCGCCTGAACATCATCGACACACCGGGCCACGTGGACTTCACCATCGAGGTCGAACGCTCGCTGCGCGTGCTCGACGGTGCCGTGGCGGTGCTGGACGGCAATGCCGGCGTGGAGCCGCAGACAGAGACCGTCTGGCGTCAGGCCGACAAATACAAGGTCCCCCGGATCGTGTTCGTCAACAAGATGGACAAGATCGGTGCCGATTTCGACGCCTCGGTGCAGTCGATCCGCGACCGCCTGGGGGCCAAGGCCGTGCCGATCCAGTTCCCGATCGGTTCGGAGAACACCCTGTCCGGCCTGGTCGATCTGGTCACCATGACCTCGGTCGTGTGGGACAACGACGCCCTGGGTGCCAATTTCACCGTCGGCGAAATCCCGGCCGACCTGATGGCCAAGGCCGTCGAGGCCCGCCAGTACCTGATCGACAACTCGGTCGAACTCGATGACGAGGCCATGGAAGCCTATCTCGAGGGCACCGAGCCCTCGACCGAGGTGCTCAAGAAATGCATCCGCAAGGCCGTGCTGACCGGTGCCTTCTATCCGATCCTGTGCGGCTCGGCGTTCAAGAACAAGGGCGTCCAGACCCTGCTCGACGCCGTGGTCGACTACCTGCCTTCGCCGATGGACATCCCGCCGACCCCGGGCATCGACTTCAAGACCGAAGAGCCGGTCGTGCGCCGCGCGTCCGACGACGAGCCCCTGTCGATCCTCGCGTTCAAGATCATGGACGACCCGTTCGTCGGCTCGCTGACCTTCTGCCGCCTGTATTCAGGCAAGATGGAAACCGGGCAGAATCTGCTGAACTCGTCGCGCGACAAGCGCGAGCGGGTGGGCCGGATGCTGCAGATGCACTCCAACAACCGCGAGGACGTCAAGGAAGCCTACGCCGGCGACATCGTCGCCCTCGCCGGCCTGAAGGACACCCGCACCGGCGACACCCTGTGCGATCCGCTCAAGTCCCCGGTCATCCTCGAGAAGATGGAGTTCCCGGCACCCGTGATCGAGATCTCGGTCGAGCCCAAGACCAAGGCCGACCAGGAGAAGCTGGGCGTCGCCCTGGCCAAGCTGGCGTCGGAGGATCCCTCCTTCACCGTCTCGACCGACCACGAGTCGGGCCAGACCATCCTCAAGGGGATGGGCGAACTGCACCTGGACATCAAGATCGACATCCTGAAGCGGACCTACAAGGTCGAGGCCACCATCGGCGCGCCGCAGGTCGCCTATCGTGAATCGCTCGGCCGCAAGGTCGACATCGACTACACCCACAAGAAGCAGACCGGTGGTACGGGCCAGTTCGCCCGCATCATGGTCACCTTCGAACCCGGCGAACCGGGCTCGGGCTTCGTGTTCGAGAACTCGATCGTCGGCGGCGCGGTGCCCAAGGAATACATCCCCGGCGTTGAGAAGGGCCTGAACTCCATCAAGGATTCGGGTCTGCTGGCCGGCTTCCCGCTGATCGACTTCAAGGCGACCCTGACGGACGGCAAATACCACGACGTCGATTCCAGCGTGCTGGCGTTCGAAATCGCGGCCCGCGCCGCCTTCCGCGAACTGAAGGAAAAGGGTGCGCCCAAGCTGCTCGAGCCGATCATGGCGGTCGAGGTCGTGACCCCCGAGGATTACCTCGGTTCGGTCATCGGCGATCTGAACGGCCGTCGCGGCATGATCCAGGGTCAGGACATGCGCG
>JBBSCK010000123.1:0-7658 GCA_038250335.1 Caulobacterales bacterium | reverse complement strand
ACCGCCAGATCCCAGTACTGGTGCTGCAGCACCACCGTCATCTCGTCGGGATATTTGGCCACCACGTCGGGCGGCACCGATACGCCGGGTCCGCGGGTCTTGAAGGTGATGTAGAAATGGTGGGCCCCGGGAATGCCCGAGGGACTGGCGGCGCGTTCGAGGGCGGAACGGATCACCCCGCGCAGGGCGTCCTGCGCGAGCTTCTCGTACTGCATCTCGTCGATCGGAGGCGCGTCTTCAGCCATGAAACCCTCACCAAAGCCTGACCGTTTGAGACAGAACCGCGACGCGGTTCTGGCGAAAGCGTGAATCAGGCTCTCGCTCAGATACGGGGCCTGATTCACGACATCGGCGGAATCGCGAAGCGATTTCACCTCAGCCAATCGGGCTCCGGCGCGCCGACAGATAGCCGGGCCGGACGACGCAAGGAAGATGGCTTGGCAAGGAAAGTGCCGGGGATTCTGTTGGCAGGCTCCCCGACAGGCCCCGCCTGAGGAACTGATCCCCCAGGACTTAAGTGTTCGAAATCAACCGAACCGCTTATGCGGCGAGGCGGACTTCTCCAGCGAAGTTATCGTTCGCAGTTAGAAAATGGCCCGATACGGTGGGCCAGGACGAGCGAAAGCAGTCTTCTTTACACGTCCGTCGATGCTAGTCGGCCCCATATGCCTCCGCCGATAACGCGGGGAGAAGATGGTGGAGCCGCCGGGAATCGCACCCGGGTCCGGTCCGCTTATTACAAGCGCGTTTATCGCCATATCCGGAGCAAGCCCCGGCAAGACCAATATAGGCCTTCGGGATCGTGAAGTGAAGGCCGGCCCCGAAACCCCTTCATCCCCGGGCTTGATCCGAGGATCGCAGGTTCCGAAGCGGTGCGGTGACCAGCGCGTGGTCAATCCCGCTTCAGGCCTGGAGCGCGGCCACCGCCCGGATCGCGACATAGACGGCGACCACCAGGATCAGCCCTGCGAACAGCAGCCGGCCCAGCGCTGCGTTGGCCCCCAGTCGCTTCGCCAGCGGCAGGCCGACCGCCGTACCCGCCACGCCTCCGACCGCCATCGCGGCCACCAGGGTCGGATCCAGCCAGCCGGACAGGGCGTAGTTGCCGGCCGTCGTCGCGCCGAAGGCCGCCACACTGAGCAGAGAGGTGGCCTGGGCGGCCGCCAGGCTCATGCCCGTGGACGCCATCAGACCCGGCACGATCAGGAAGCCGCCGCCGATGCCGAAGAACCCCGCGGCCGACCCGACGCCCACCCCCGTCAGGCCGATGCGCGGCGACAGGGCCCAGGTCAGTCTCGGCTCTGGCCGGACGACTTCGGTCTTGGGGCGCAGCATCGACAGGCCCACCGCCGCCATGGCGACGGCAAAGACCAACAGCAGCTGTTGCCCGTCGATCATCTTGGCGAGCGACGATCCGACCCAGGCCCCGGTCGCGCCGGTGACCGCGAACAGGACGGCGCAGGGCCAGCGCACCCGCCCGGCCCTCGCATGCCCGGCTAGCGCCGTCAGGGCGTTCAGCGAGACACCGGCGGCCGAAACCCCGATGGCCACGTGCGGGCTCTTGACGCCCACCACATAGAGCAGCAGCGGCACGGCCAGAACCGATCCCCCGCCGCCGAACAGCGTCAGCAGCAGCGCGACGATGCCGCCGCTCAGCACCGCCAGCACAAGAGGGATCAGATCCGTCGTCATGGCGCTAGGCGACCTTCATCGCGGGACGGTTCCAGGGCATCGCCGCCAGAATCCGCGCCATGCCGCAAAATCCCGTGGCCCCGGCCAGAAACAGGCCCGCACCGACGAAGGCTGCCAGCCCCCAGAACGCGGCGTGGACCAGCAGGCCCAGCGCGGCACCGAGCATGATCAGGCCGCCCGCCGCCATCTGCACCTGGCGCATCAGTTCGATCGGCTTCGACGCGTCGATTCGGGTCGCAAGACCCTGCGCCTTCCAGGCCTCCAGGCCCCCTTCCAGCACGAACGCCTCGCCGGGCACGCGGGCCGCCAGCTGCCCGCAGTTCATGCCCGTGCGATTGCCGGTGCGGCAGGTGTAGATGACGTCACGCCCGTCGGGCAGCGTCAGCGGCACCTCATCGAAGGCGGACAGGGGCACATGCAGGGCCCCGGCGACATGCTCGCGGGCAAACTCGTCCGGCTCGCGGATATCGATCAGCACGGCGGTGTGGGCCTTGAGGCGCTGGTCGACGTCAGCGGGCTTGAGGGCGGTCAGGGTGGTCATGGAGGTCAATTCCTTTCGACAGGGAGGGGAGGGCAGTAGATTTCGGCCAGCACGGCGATCACCTTCAGGACCGCCGGTTCGGCGATCCGGTAGAAGATCGTCGTGCCGTCGCGCCGGGTGGAGACCAGCGCTTCGTCGCGCAGCTTCGCCAGATGCTGTGAGAGGGCCGATTGCGACAGTCCGACCAGGGCCAGCATCTGGCCGACCGACAGTTCGTGGTCGCCCAGTTGACACAGGATCATCAGACGTTTTTCGTTCGACAGTGCGCGCAAAAGGCCTGCGGCCTCGCCGACACTGGCTTCGAAACGGTCAAGTCCTATGGTCTGGAGATCGATCATGGCGGCAATATATTCGCCATTGCTAAATAAGCAATACCTAATATATTGGTTCTCGAAAGGAGCCCTCCCATGGCCCAGCATCCCGACGTCAAGGGGTTCTTCGACCCCGCGACCCACACCGTCACCTACCTCGTTAGCGACCCCGCCACCCGAATGGCTGCGATCATCGACCCGGTCCTCGACTATGATCCGGCCTCGGCCCGCACCTCCACCCGGTCGATCGACACGGTCATGGCCGCGCTGCACGAGGCCGGGCTGACCCTGGCCCTCGTGCTGGAGACCCACGCCCACGCCGACCACCTGACTGCCGCCGACCATCTGCGCGAGGCGGAAGGCGTGTCGATCGGCATCGGGGCGCACATCACCGAGGTCCAGTCGGCCTTCGCACCGCTGTTCGGCGCGACCGACGTGACGACCGACGGCGCGGTCTTCGATCATCTCTACGCCCACGGGGACACCTTCGCGCTCGGGGACATGACAGTCGAGGTGATCCACACGCCCGGCCATACGCCCGCCTGCGTCAGCTATCGCATCGGCGACGCGGTCTTTACCGGCGACACCCTGTTCATGCCGGACTACGGCACCGCCCGGACCGACTTTCCCGGCGGCGACGCCCGCACCCTGTATCGCTCGATCCACACGCTGCTGGCCCTGCCGGATGACACGCGCCTGTTCGTCGGTCACGATTACCTGCCCGCCGGCCGCACCGACTATCGCTTCGAGACCACGGTCGCCGCGCAGCGAGACCACAATATCCATGTCGGCGGCGGGGTCTCCGAAGAGGCGTTCGTGGCCATGCGGGAAACGCGCGATGCGACCCTGGGCGCCCCCCAGCTCATCCTGCCCTCGCTCCAGATCAACATCCGCGCCGGGGCCCTGCCGCCCCCCGACGCCGCCGGCGATACCTGGCTGAGGCTGCCCCTGAACGCGATCTAGCGGCGCAGGGCGCTGGTGGCGGCGGCCGCTCCGGGCGAGCGGCGCCTTCCGGCGCTCTCCGTCAGGCCCGCCCCCAGTCCCCGCACTGGTTCCGGAACCAGGTCAGCTGGCGTTTGGCGTAGTTCCGCGTGGCCTGCTGCATCGCGCTCGTCGACTCGGCCAGGGTCAGCTGCCCCGCCAGATGGGCGGACAGTTCGCGCACCCCCACGGCCTTCATGGCGGGCAGGGCGGGGTCCAGTCCCCGGGCGGTCAGGGCGCGGACCTCGTCCAGCGCGCCGTCGTCCAGCATGCGCAGCACGCGCGCATCGCAGGCGGCATAGAGGGTTGCGCGCTCCGGCTCGATCACCAGACGCTCATAGCTCCCGGGCTCCAGCAGCGGCCGGGTCGAGGCGCGCCAGTCGCTGAGCGACCGGCCGGTGGCGCGGGCGACGGCATACGCGCGGGTCAGGCGCTGGCGATCTCCGGCCTCAATCCCGGCCTCTGCGGTCGGGTCGACGCTGATCAGGCGCAGGCGGAAGTCGGCCTCGCCCCCGGTGTCATACAGCGCCATCGCCGCCTCGCGGCCGGCGGGCGGCACATCGGGGATGTCGGCCAGACCCCGGGTCAGGGCGTTGAAATACAGCCCCGTGCCGCCGACGATCAGGACCGGGCGGCTTTCGGCGCGGAACTGATCCAGCAGCGGCAGGACCGCCCGGGTCCAGCGCCCGACCGACCCCGCCTCGGCCGCATCGACGGTGCCGTAAAGGTGATGCGGAGCCTGCGCCGCTTCCTCGGGTGAGGGCCGGGCGCTCAGGACGCGCAGGTCGCCATACAGCTGCTGGCTGTCGGCATTAACGATGGCGGCCCCGGTCCTTGCGGCCATCTCCAGTGCCAGCCGCGACTTGCCCGAGGCGGTGGGTCCAGCGATCAGGGTGATGGGGGCGGCGCTCATGCTTCCCCTTAGCCCGTCACCCTCGGGCTTGTCCCGAGGGCCGGTGGCGAGGCCCATGGCGAAGACCGGCGAGATCGTTGTGGGTCGGCTCACCGGGCACGCCTTTCGCCACCCGGCTCGATCAGGCATGGAACCCTGGGACCGGCCCGAGCAGGGCGGGTCAGAAGTTGGAGTACTCCTTGATCGATCGCGCCTCTGTCGAAGCCGTCCTCAACGCCATTCCCGATCCGGCGACGGGGCAGGGGCTGATGGAGTCCGGCCTGGTCAAGGGCCTGACGGTGGCGGCAGACCGCGCCGGCTTCGTCATCGAGGTGCCCGCCAGCCGCACCGCCGCCTATGCCCCCGTGCGCGATGCCGCCGAGGCGGCGCTGAAGGCCATGCCCGGCATGGCGCGCGTCTCGGTCGTCCTGACCGCCGAAACCGCCCCCGCCGCCCGCAAGGCCGCCCTGTCAAAGGAGGCGGTTGACCGGAACCGCGCCCGCGCCCCCGTGCCGACCGACCGCCCCGCCCATGTCCGCCGCGTACTGGCCGTGGCCAGTGGCAAGGGCGGGGTGGGCAAGTCCACCGTGGCGGTTAATCTGGCCGCCGCTTTCGCCCGAATTCAACGTAATGGCCGCGGCCTGCGCACCGGCATCCTCGACGCCGATGTCTATGGCCCCTCCCTGCCGACCATGCTGGGCCTGTCGGGCCAGCCGGACTATGTCGACGGGGCCATGGTCCCGCACACGGCCCATGGGCTGAAGGCCATGTCGGTCGGCCTGCTGACCAAGACCAGCGACGCCATGATCTGGCGCGGCCCCATGGCGTCCCAGGCCATTACCCAGATGCTGACCCAGACCCGCTGGGGCAGCGCTGAGGCCCCGCTGGACGTGCTGGTCGTCGACCTGCCGCCGGGCACCGGCGATGTGCAGCTGACCCTGATCCAGAAGACGCCGCTGGACGGGGCCGTGATCGTCTCGACGCCGCAGGAAGTGGCACTGGCCGACGCCCGCCGGGCCCACACCCTGTTCCAGCGCGTCAACGCCCCGACCCTGGGCCTGATCGAAAACATGTCCGGCCCGGTGTTCGGGCGCGGCGGGGCCGAGGCGGAGGCTGCACGTCTGGGCATCGACTATCTCGGCGACCTGCTGCTGGACGCCACGGTGCGCGAGGCGGGCGACGCCGGTGCACCCCTGGTGACGGGCGAGATCGCATCACGGTTCGACGCCATGGCAGTGGCGCTGGCCGAAAAACTCGGCCTCTGAGGGTTTTCAAAGGCAACGCAAACCGCCACCCTGTCGGGATCAATCCTCCCCCGAGAGATCCCCGATGAGCGTCGATACCCTGTTCCGTCCCTTCACGATCAAGGGCCTGACCCTGCCCAACCGCATCGTCATGGCCCCCATGACGCGGTCCTTTTCGCCGGACGGCATCCCCACCGACGACGTGACGGCCTATTACCGGCGCCGGGCCGAGGGTCAGGTCGGGCTGATCATCACCGAGGGCACAGTCGTCGAACGCCCGGCCGCCCGCAATGACGCCAGTGTGCCGGTCTTCCACGGCCAGGCCCTGCCCGAATGGAAGAAGGTGGTGGACGCGGTCCACGCCGCCGGTGGCCTGATCGCGCCCCAGATATGGCACGTCGGGGCCGCGCGCGGGCGAACGGCGGACTGGGAGCCGCTGGGCCAGGTCGACAGCCCGTCGGGCCTCGTCGCCCCCGGCAAGCAGAAATATGAGCCGATGACCGAGGAGGACATCGCCGACACCATCTCCGCCTTCGGACGCTCGGCCCGCGCGGCCCGCGACCTCGGCTTCGACGCCGCCGAGATCCATTCGGCCCACGGCTATCTGATCGACCAGTTCTACTGGTCCGGCCTCAATGCCCGTGGCGACCGCTGGGGCGGCCCCTCCATCGCCGAACGCGCCCGCTTCGGGGTCGAGGTGGTCAAGGCCGTGCGCGAGGGCCTCGGCCCCGACATTCCCCTGATCATCCGCCTGTCGCAGTGGAAACTGCAGGACTATGACGCGAAGATCGCCGAGAACCCCGACGAGATGGCCCAGTGGCTGATGCCGCTGTCGGACGCCGGCGTCGACGTGTTCCACTGTTCGCAGCGCCGCTTCTGGGAGCCGGAGTTCGAGGGCTCGGACCTGAACTTCGCCGGCTGGGCCAAGGCGATCACCAAAAAGCCCACCATCAGCGTCGGCTCGGTCGGTCTGGACGGCGAGTTCATCGCCGCCTTCGGGGGCGCGGGGTCCAGCCCCGCCTCGCTGGACGGCCTGATCGCCCGCATGGAGAAGGACGAGTTCGACCTGATCGCCGTCGGCCGTGCCCTGCTGGCCGACCCGGACTGGGTGCTGAAAATCCGCGACGGCCGCCAGCACGAGCTGTCCGCCTTTGAGCGCAGCCATATGGCGGTGCTTCACTAGGGCCGGTGGCTGTGGGGGTGGTTAGTGGTTAGTGATTGGTGATTGCCGGGATGGGCGCTTGTGTTCGCTCGTCACCAGCCGTGCCGCCACAACCACTAATCACTCGCCACTAATCACTCTACACCCGCCACCAGCCACCGCCCCCCAATGACCCCCACCGCCGTCGCCCTCACCACCCTGTGGCTGACCCTGATCATCGGGGCCCGCTACCTCGTGATTGCAGGCGGGGTCTGGTGGCTGACCTGGGGCCGGGCGAGGGGTGTTGGGCGACCGCTGAACCGCGAACGCCCGTCACGCAACCTGATCGCTCACGAGATCCGGTTCTCGCTCCTCTCCACGCCGATCTATGCCTTCCCGGCGGCCATCGCGCTGGAAGCGTGGAAGGCGGGCGGCACGATGATCTACGTCGATCCGTCAGCGTATCCGCTGTGGTGGCTGCCGCTCAGTTTCGTCCTGCTGCTGGTGGTTCAGGACACCCACTATTACTGGACCCACCGGCTGCTGCATGATCGCCGGTTCTTTCCGTGGGCCCACGCCGCCCATCACCGGTCGCGCGACCCCAGTCCGTTCGCCAGTTTCGCCTTCGACCCGGCCGAGGCGGCCCTGACCGCCTGGCTGCTGCCGCTGCTGGCCTTCGTCATTCCGCTGAACATCTGGATGCTGGCGGTGATGCTGGCGGTCATGACGGCGACAGCGGTGATGAACCACTGCGGCCGGGAGCTGTGGCCGGACCGCTGGGTGCGCGGCAGGATCGGCTCGCAGCTGATCACCGCCACCCACCACAGCCGCCACCACACCCATATGAAGACCAATT
>JBBSCK010000122.1:0-7675 GCA_038250335.1 Caulobacterales bacterium | reverse complement strand
GACGGCACGGTCGAGGCGACATCGCGCCCCGGCGAGGGCAGCCGCTTTACCCTGACCCTGCCGCTGCCGCGTCTGGTGGCGCTGGCCGATGTCGACGCCCTCGTCACGCCCGAACCGGAGGTCACGGCCCAGGCCGCACCGATCCGCCCGCTGCGGGTGCTGCTGGCCGAGGATCATCCGACCAACCAGCGGGTGGTGCAGATGATCCTGGCGGCGACCGGGGCCGAGGTGGTGACGGTCGAGAACGGTGCCCAGGCGGTCGAGGCCGCGGCGCGGGAAGATTTCGACGTGATCCTGATGGACATGCAGATGCCGGTGATGGACGGGCTGAGCGCCACGCGCGCCATCCGCGCCGCCGAGGCCGCGGCGAACCGCACGCCGCTGATCATGCTGAGCGCCAACGCCATGCCCCAGCACCGCTACGAGGCGCTGGCGGCAGGGGCCGACCTGCACGTCGCCAAGCCGGTGACGGCCGCCAGCCTGCTGGCCGGCATCGCCCAGGCCGTGCCGGGGTAGGGGGTTTCCCCCAAGGATTCAGGGGCTACGGTGCGCGGCGCTGTCCTGTGCCCTGAATGACGAGACGCGGACTCGCGTTGAGTGAGAAACGTGTGGCAAGCGGTCGCTGCGATCGCTCTAGAAAGTCTGCGGCATCCCAAGGCTTGATGGGCAAGGCGAAAGCCGTTTGAGCGGACGCGCTTCGGCGAGATCGGCAAGAGCGTCATAATGCTCGGCGATCCGAAGGTGCCGAAAACGGTCTTCCGCGCTCATGGCCCCGGAGGTTCCGGCATCATTGCGAGCCTTCACTGCCTGCGCTCGATAGTTCGAAACCGTGGACATGGAGGCCCTCTCTTTCGACCCTAGGAAACTCGATAGCCGGGGTTGGGTTCCGATCTCCACGACCTCCAATCGAGGAGGATCAACAGGAGCGACTGGCCTGTGAAAACAGATGCTGGTCGACAAAGCGTTGCTGTATTGAAAAAAATGTTTGATGGTTCAGCTTGTAGAGTATAAATTGTACGCAGTTTGATTCAGCTTTCGGCTCGAAATTATCCTTGAATGGCTCAAGAACTGCTCCGCTTGACGTATAGAAGCGTCTCCTTGATGTCTCACAACGAGCCGGCCGGGCTTAAAGAGATTGTCAGAACGTCGATACGCAACAATAGCCGAGATGGCATTACTGGATGCCTCGCGCTGGCCAACGGAAAGTTCAATCAGGTACTGGAAGGGCCAGGCGAAAAATTGAACCCTCTCATCCAGCGCATCAAGGCTGACACCCGGCACCAGAACGTCGACATCCTGGGCGAATGGCACATCAAGGCCCGGCTATTCACAGGGTGGGCGATGGCATTGCCGAGTGCGACGGCACTGAGCGAGACGTCGTTGCGGATCATGACCGAGAACGGTAGCGGAGCGCAGATCACAGGAATCCTCCTGACACTCACCGAACAGCCTTCATTTTCTAATCTGTTGGCTTTTTAAGCGCTGCGCCAAGGGGAGCATTCCCAGAGTCCTGACAGGAAACACCGCCCGACTGCTAAATTTTTTCTTCAGGCAGGAGAGGTGCTGCGATCTGCATGGGTAAGAGCCGACCCACTGTTGCCGCCAAGCCGCGGTTGGGTCATCTTCCCCACCCGCAGAACTTAAAGCGACCCCGTCCGTTTGGGACGAATGAAGAAGACCATTCGCCCGCTTGCGGCCCGCCCAAAGATCAAAGGCCGTAGGTTCGAACTCAGGTTGCGCGCTGCCGAAGCAACGGCCATCGCCGTGAGTTGGAGCCTGGGCGTGAGCATCGTGTTGATGATGATGTTCACAACACGTTGAGGCATGCTCTAACTGTGGGCTCAAGTCCTGGAATGCGGCCGAGGCGCGAAAGTTAGAATTCGTCGGGACGCGACGCTCAGAAAGTTCCGCCACGGGTCGGGTCAGGACAAGAGCATCCCGCTCCATCGCGGACGGACCAGTGATCATCCGGGATCACCCTGATCCGGTTGCGGGGTCAGGCGTGCAGGCGCGAAATTTCATGCCGCATTGACCGAAGCGTTGCCGTGAGATGACCTGCGCAGCCAGTCTCTGGAGCCGCAAAGCGATGGTGGGAGCCGTTCTGTCTGAAAGACGCGCGGGGGTCGCCGCGCTCGTCCTGTCGCTGACGATCGGCCTGGCGGCCTGTACCATATCCCCCATGCCGTTACGTGCGGACCTCGCGGTTCGGAATGTTCATGTCGTGGATACGCGCACGGGTCGCGTGCTGGCCGACCGCACCCTGCTGATCCGGGGCGACCGGATCGCGGCGATCGCCGAGGCGTCATAGCCCCTGAAAAGGGGCTGACCCGTCTGGAAGCGACCCGGTAAAATACCCATATCCACTGTGAACGAAGACCGTTTGCCGACAGGAGCCCATCCGATGAGTTTGCGTATCAACGCTGTTGCGCCCGATTTCACTGCGGACTCGACTGCGGGCGAGATCCATTTCCATGACTGGGTCGGCGATCACTACGCGATCCTGTTCTCGCACCCCAAGGACTTCACCCCTGTCTGCACCACCGAATTCAGTGCGGTCGCGCAACTCGTCCCAGAGTTTGAAAAACGCAACACCAAGGTGTTGGGCGTGTCCGTCGACACGGTCGAGGAGCATGTGAAATGGAAGGCCGATATCGCAAGGCTCGCAGGCGTGCCGGCGAACTTTCCGATCATCGACGACACCTCGCTGAAGGTGTCCAAGCTGTACGACATGCTGCCCGCAGAGGCCTATCTGCCGGACGGTCGGACGGCGGCGGACTCGGCCTCGGTGCGCACGGTGTTCATCGTCGGCCCGGACAAGAAGGTGCGCCTGACCATGTCCTATCCGATGTCGGTGGGGCGCAATTTTGCGGAGATCCTGCGCGCGCTCGACGCGGTGCAGGCGACCGACGGGGTACCCTTTGCCACGCCCGCCAACTGGGTGCCCGGCCAGGACGTGATCGTCGCGCTTTCGGTCTCGACCGAGGATGCCCGGGCGAGATTCGGCGATGTGAAGGTTGAACTGCCCTATCTGCGGACGGTCAAGGCGCAGCGCTGATCATCCGCCCGGCGAGGCCACAGGCCTTGGCCGCGCGGGGAGAGGCTAGAGCCTGATCGGCTGAAGTGGAATCCCTTCGCGATTCCGCTGATGCCGTGAATTCAGGCTCCCAGCATGAATGAGAGCTTGATTCACGCTTTCGGCGGACCCACGAAGTGGGTCCGCCTCAAACGACCAAGCTCTAGCGGAGCTGGGCGAAGATGGTCACCACCGAGGCGGCGAAGACCGCAGCACCGGCGATGATCAGCACAAGCGAGGGGCTGGCCTCAAAGGTGGCGCGGGCCTTGTCGCCCACGCGTCCCATCAGCTCCGGCCAGGTGTAGCTGACGAAGTCGCCCTGACTCATCAGGCTGACGATGAGGCCGTCGTCATCGACGACGGGAAGGTGGCGAAACCGTTCGTTGGACATGATGCGAAGCCAGTCGAGCAGGTCGTCATCGGCCTTGGCCACCTTCAGCTGGGTGGTCATGATCTGGGCAAGGGTCGTCTCGTCCGGATTCAGCCGCTTGTTGAGAAGACGCCGCATGAAATCGCGCTCGGTCACGATCCCCATCGGCCTGCGGTCCGGACCGACGACGACGGCCGCGCCGTAGTTTCTGTCACTCATGACGGCCACGGCCTCGGCGACGAGGGCGTCCGGTCCGAACGTCAGAACGGGTCCCTTGCTGCGGAACTCGGCCCGGTCCTTGATTTTCACGCTCGATCTCCCCTGTCGGGCACCCTGGCCGAAACGACTCGACGGTCCGGGCCCCAGTGTCAGCGTCGCGCAGTCGTGCGGGCTTTGATCCGGGTCAAATCGACGCAATGATGCCACGTTCGCGTGACCGCCGGTCGGTTGCGACGGCGCGAGCGGGCTCCAGCCAGACGCAGAGCGCGCAGCCATGGCTGACCGAGGTCGGGTTTCGGGATCCGCCTCGGGGCCTGCAACCTGCGCGGCCGTGTCGAATATCCGCCGCCCATTATCAACACTGACGCCGAAAAACGGTTGTGAATCAGGGGGCGTGCCTGATTTAGGCCCCTCCAGCGCGCCCACGTTGGCGGCGCATCCATAATCCTCGCATGGCGGAGATCTACGAGGACGAGGGCGACCGGCCGCTGAGGCAGAGCAGTTCAGGGATGAGCCCGAACCGCTGGCATACCCTGCTGGACCGCTGGCTGGCGGGGGAGCCGATTCAGGCGCTGGCGGCGGAATACGGGGTCGAACGGGGGACCATTCATTACAATGCCAACAAGTATCACAAGCGCAAGAAGGACCATGCGGACGCGGTGCGGCTGCCCAAGGGACCGGTCCCGGTGACGGCGCAGGAACAGCTGGACGGGCGGGTGCGGCTGGTCTGTCGCGACCTGTCGCTGACGGTGGACCGGCGCGATCCGTCGGCGGTGCGCGAGGCGGCGCTGGACGCCGTGTCACTGACGATGCTGGAGGGGCTGTGGGCCCAGGGCCGGGGGGTACTGTCGCTGACGCGGGGCGCGCTGGAGCTGCTGGATCCCCGGTGGCGCAAGACGCGGCTGCGCTGGATCCCGCCGGAGCCGGAGCCGGAACCGGAGCCGGAGCCGGCGTTTGAGAGGGGCGAGGCTGGGCCGGAGGACCCGGTGCGGGCTCCGCTGGTGCTGCGGCGGGCGCAGACGCCGCCTGTGGCCCTGCCCGGCGGGCGTGACTGGGCCACCTGGCTGTTTCTGGGCGGGCGCGGGGCGGGCAAGACCCTGGCGGGGGCGTCGTGGCTGGCCGATCAGGCGACAGCGGCGGGGACGGAGGCGGGGGCCGGGGGGCGGCTGGCGCTGATCGGGCCGACCCTGCATGACGTGCGCGAGGTGATGGTCGAGGGGGTGTCGGGGATCCGCGCCCTGCCGCGCTGGAGCCGGGCGGACCGGCCCCGGTTCGAGCCGTCGCGGCGGCGGCTGGTGTTCGACAGCGGGGCGGTGGCGCAGGTGTTCTCGGCCGAGGACCCCGACAGTCTGAGAGGGCCGCAGTTCTCGGCCGCCTGGGCCGACGAGTTCTGCGCCTGGCCCGCCGTGGGCGCGCGCGGGGCGGGCGAGACCCTGGCGCTGTTGCGGATGGGGCTGCGGCTGGGCACGACGCCCCGGCTGGTGGTGACCACCACGCCCCGGCCGACGCGGGCGCTGCTGGCCCTGAGGGACGAGCGCCGTTGCGTCGTGACCCATGCGGGGACGGCGGACAATGCACAGCACCTGTCGCCGGGGTTTCTGGAAGACCTGCGCGAACTGTACGGCGGGACGCGGCGGGCGGCGCAGGAGCTGGAAGGCCAGATCGTCGAGATCGAGGGGGCGCTGTTCACGGCGGTGATGATGGCGGCGGCGCGGGGCGACGCGGGCGAGGGTCCGCTGGACCGGATCGTGGTGGCGATCGATCCGACCACGACGGCGGGCGGGGACGCCTGCGGGATCGTGGCGGCGGGGTCACGCAGGCGGGCGGACGGGCGGCGCGAGGCGGTGGTGCTGGCCGACCGCTCGGCGGCGGGGCTGAGCCCCGACGGCTGGGCCCGGCGGGCGGTGGCCCTGACCCAGGAGGTCGGCGCGGTGGCGATCGTGGCCGAAGTCAACCAGGGCGGGGAGATGGTCAGACAGGTGCTGCGGGCGGCGGGCTGTTCGCTGATGGTGCGCGAGGTGCGGGCCACGCGGGGCAAACGGATCCGGGCCGAGCCGGTGGCGGCGCTGTACGAACAGGGCCGGGTGCGACACGCCGGGGCCTTCAGCGCGCTGGAGGAGGAGCTGATGGCGCTGGGCTGGGAAGGCGAGGCGGCCGGCTCGCTGGACCGGGCCGATGCCCTGGTCTGGGCCATCACCGACCTGCTGATCGATCGGCCGGACGGGGATCAGGGGCCGAGGGCGCGGTGGCTGTGAGGGGCAGGCCCGGAAGGGGTAGATGTGACCGGTCAGCGACCCGCTATTCCGGTCGAGGCATTTGCGAGATGTGCTTTCTGAAGTTGATCACCGTTCCGACCATGGCGTCGGTGACGACGAACGCAATCGGAAGCCCTGGCTCAACGTCAAGCACGACACGCGCCGTGTTGCCGCGAGACCGGAGAAACGCCGCCGCCTCCCGGGCGCTCGCCTCGGGGTCTGTGGCCACCAGCCCGATGCTCGCGCCTGGAAACCCGAGCTTTTCGGACACGTCTGGCGGAGAGAAGTTGATGATCGTCCCGTCCCACATGATCGAGCGCTGGACCCCGCCGGAGTCCGCCTGAAATCGCGTCTCGACCCCATGCTGCGCCAGAAGCTCCACGATGGCGTCCTTGGCCTGCGGAGAGGCGGCAGAGAAAATACGAGACCCGGGATCAGGAAAGGGAAGCGGGTTTCGATCCGCCAGCAACAGAGCCAGCCCTGCGGACATGGCGACGAACAGGGCAGCGAAGAGACCCACGACCCAGACCGGTATGCGCACAGCTCACCCCCACGCCCTGATGAATTTCGCAGAACATAGTTTGATCAGCTCCCGGTGGATAGGGCCGGGTGCCCCGGCGCGGGCCATGCCCGACCTGCGGGTCGACCGGCCGTCCGGGGATCGGGGGCCGCGGGCGGTGATTGCCAACCTCGCCCATGTCCGGGGCTATGCGCGGGACGGTGGCCGGGGGCGGCTGCTGGTGGGCGACGGCGCAACCCTGCCGATCAGCCGCAACCGCCTGCCGGCGGTGCGGGATACGCTGGAGGGGGCGAGGCCGGGTGGGGGCGGCGATGGACCAGGCGGCGGTCAGACGCGGCGGATGTCGCCGGGGTAGCCGTCCAGCAGACGGTCGCTGGTCAGCAGGACGAGGCCTTCGCTGCGTGCCTGGGCAACCAGCATGCGGTCGAAGGGGTCGCGGTGGATCGGCGGCAGATGCTCGACGGCGAGGGCGTGTTCGCCGGTGACCGCCAGTTCGATGAAGCCCGTGGCGATCAGCCGTTCACGCAGGCGACGGGGGTTGATCTGAAACCCGGGTCGATTCAGCGCCCGCTTGATCGCGGTCTCCCACAGATTGACGACGCTGAAGGCGATGTCGTTGTCGGGGTCAGCCAGAAAGTCGCGTGCTGCGGCGGGCAACCTGTCCGGTTCCGCTGCCGTCCACAGGACGATCTGGGTGTCGAGCAGAAGCCTCAAGTTTCGTCGTCGCCGTTGAACATCCGCTCGATCTCTTCCCGACCCATTTCGTTGAAGTCGTCGGGGATGGAAAACTCGCCCTTCATGAAGCCCAGGCGGCGTGCGGCCATAGCGGCGCGGTCGGTGGTCTCGGGCTCGAGCGGGGTGAGCTTGGCCACAGGCTTTCCGGCGCGGGCGATGATGATCGTCTCGCCCTTCTCGGCGCGCTCGACGAGCCCGGAGAAATGGGTCTTGGCGGCGTGGATGTTGAGCGTTTCCATGGGAAGGATGGTAGTGGACTAAGCTTGGTTAGTCCATAAATCTTCAGACGATCCGGTGGTACTTTGGCAGGGCGGCCCATGATGAAAGCGGCAAGAGATTTCGGTTGGTACCCTGAACCACTGACCTTCTCAGTGGGTGACATTTCGATTGAACCGTTTCCCGATCTTGACCAGATCGTTGAAGCTGTGCGGGGGCGTTCGGAGGTTCACGCTAGCTGGATCTACGCTCCCCGCATCGTTGGGTCGGGAGGGCGCATCTCCCCG
>JBBSCK010000121.1:0-7835 GCA_038250335.1 Caulobacterales bacterium | reverse complement strand
CGAACTGACGGTCCAGCCGGGCGCCGACGAGGTCACCGGCTTCGTGTTCAAGGTCCAGGCCAATATGGACCCCAACCACAGGGACCGGATTGCAATGTTCCGCATGGCCTCGGGCAGTTTCAGGCGCGGCATGAAGCTGAAGGTCCAGAACACCGGCAAACAGCTGTCGGTGAACGCCCCCATCATGTTCTTCGCCTCTGACCGCGAACTGGCCGACGAGGCCTATGCCGGCGACGTGATCGGCATCCCCAACCACGGCGTCCTGAGGGTGGGCGACAGCCTGTCGGAGAGCGGCCTGATCCGTTTCGCCGGCCTGCCCAATTTCGCGCCCGAGATCCTTCAGCGCGTCCGGGTCAAGGATCCGTTGAAGGCCAAACATCTGAAGAAGGCGCTGGACGGCCTGGCCGAAGAGGGCGTGACCCAGCTGTTCCGCCCCGAAATCGGTGCCGACTTCATCGTCGGCGCCGTCGGCCAGCTGCAGTTCGAGGTCATGGCCGACCGGCTGGGCGAGGAATACGGGCTGGAGGTCATCTTTGAACACAGCCCCTGGGCCGAGGCCCGCTGGATTGACGGAGACAAGGCCGACGTCGAGGACTTTATGGGCAAATACCGCGGCCAGATGGCCCGCGACATCGACCAGGCCCCCGTGTTCCTGGCCAAATCGAGCTGGGAGACGGGGTATGTGATGGAACGGTTTCCGGCCGTGGCCTTCACGAAGACGAAGGAGCGGGGCTGAACCCCGGCGCGCCGCCTTCGTTTTGTCGCCGGGACGTGATGGAAAGGGCGGCATGAAGACTGAATCGAGATACCACGGCCTGTCTATGGCCCTCGCGGGCGGAGCCCTGCTTCTCGCCGCCGGTGCCTCGGCGCAGGAGAACACAGGATCGGCCACGACCCGCTCGCTGAACAGCGGGCCGGCGCAATCGACCCTGAGCCCCCGCCCCAACGCCCAGCCGCCGCTCGGCACTATCGCGCGGCCCCGGACTGAGCGGCCCCCGACTCCGCGCCCGCAGGCGGTCCTTCCCCGCGATCGAACGCTGGAGGATCTTCTCGGCGAGACCGGCGAACAAGCGCCTGCAACAGCTGTGACCCTGGCCGCTGGCCAGACCGAGCCGGAGCCCATCCCCATGACGCTGGGCTATTACGTCCGGGGCGAGATGGACTGCGACCAGGTCTGGCCGGGCGACGGCGATCTGGCCTTTGCGACGCCCACGGCCTTCACCCTTGATTTCGGCGGCTGCGAGCCGGGTCCGTGGCTGCAGACCGGACCCAACAGCTGGCGCGAGGACCAGCGCTGCATCACGGAATCGGGCGGCGACGCCGGGGGCTACAGCGTGACCTATGAGGTGATCGGGACCGACACGGTGATGCGTACCGCGCGCCTCGCACTCGACGGCAGCCTTGAGGACGATCTGTGGCGCTATTGCAAGACCGAAGACGTGTCCGAGAACGCGCGGTTCGCGTCCTGACGGACCAGCCCCGAACCGTCTCCATCGCCGGATCGTCCACATAGCCCCTGGCCCCGGTGCCATGGAATGTCGCCCTGCGGGACATGTCCAGCGGGGCTTCCGCCTGCTGGCGTCAGGATCGGCCGAACGGCTCTGCGGCGTCGGCGCTCACTTCGGCGATTGCGTCGGGAGGCCTTGAGGCCGAAGCCGCTCAAGCAGGGCCTCTGCCTGTTCCGGGCTCGACACCACATGGTGTTTGCGGTTCGAAAACTGGAAATCCATCACCTTCGCCCAGTCGGCGAAAGACCGGTCGTGCGTGATAAATACCGTGTAGGTCGGGATGGATGGATGGGCCGCAAACGACGTCGCCACCTGCTCCACGTCGTTGTTGTTCACGTCCCCGCTGGCTTCGCGGACATCAATCACGAAGTCGTAGTCAAGAAGCTCACTTCGAGCATCGGCCATCTCCACGAAAAAGCTCGTGGCACCGACGCCGGTTGTCGAACCGTCAACCCTGATGAAAACCCGAGAGTGATCATCGTCGATGAGATGCGTGATTGCCAATGCTTCCCCCAGAGAACGTGGAAAGGTTAACAGGCGACATCCGGGCGCCGATACGGCCGGATGTCGCAGGCATCAGAAATGCTTCATGCCCCCCCGACCGTCTCCATCGCCGGATAGTCGGTGTACCCCTTGGCCCCGCCGCCGTAGAACGTCGCCTTGTCGGGCGTGTTCAGCGGGGCGTCGGCCTGCCAGCGTTCGACCAGATCGGGATTGGACAGCACCGGCACGCCGATGCTGACGAGGTCGGCGCGGCCGTCGTCGAAAGCCTTCTGGGCCAGGTCTTTGGTCAGGCCGCCGTTCAGCATCAGCGGGCCCCCGAAAGCCTCGCGCATCGGGGCGGCCAGTTCCGGCGCACCCTCCCAGCTGGCCATGGGCGTGCCGGGCTCGCCCTCGATCAGATGCAGATAGGCCAGGCCGAAGGGCTTCAGCGCGCCCGCCACATGGACGAAGATCGCGGCCGGGTCGCTGTCCTTCGTGCCGTTCGAGGCGTTGGCCGGTGACAGGCGCACGCCCACACGATCGGCCCCCCAGACCGCCACGACGGCGGCCACGACCTCCAGCAGGAAGCGGGCGCGGTTCTCGACCGATCCGCCGTAGCGGTCGTCGCGCTGGTTCGAACCGTCCTTCAGGAATTGATCGATCAGATAGCCGTTGGCCCCGTGCACCTCGACCCCGTCGAAGCCCGCCTTTTTCGCCATCCCGGCGGCGTGCGCGTAGTCGGCGACGACGCCCGCGATCTCGTCCAGAGTGAGGGCCCGGGGCGTTTCGAACGGGGTCATGGTGAAATCGGGACGCATCGCATTGCCGTCCGCCGCAATGGCGGACGGCCCGACCGCCTGGGCACCGTCGGGCTGGTAGTCGGGGATCGAGACCCGGCCGACGTGCCACAGCTGGGCGACCATCCTGCCGCCCTTCGCATGGACCGCGTCGGTGACAGCCGCCCAGCCCTCGACCTGTTCTTCGGTAAAGATACCGGGCGTGTTGGGATAGCCCTGACCCTGGCGGCTGATCTGGGTCGCCTCCGAGATGATCAGGCCCGTCGAGGCCCGCTGCGCATAGTATTCGGCGGCCAGGGGATTGGGCACCTCGCCCGCGATCGCCCGGCTGCGGGTCAGGGGGGCCATGACGATGCGGTTCTTCGCCTGAATGGCGCCGAGGTCGATGGGGTCGAAAATCGAGGGCATTGAGCACACCTGCTGTTACGGTCTCGGACAGGTGGGGAACGCATGCGCCCTCCGCCAGTGCCGCGGGCTGTCGAACTTTTCGCGAGGGGGGATGGAACGCATGGACGGCGTCGCCTTTGCTACAGTGGGTTCAGACGTGACGGTGCGGTCCCGAACCGGGACGAGCGGAGAGACAACGTGGCCATGTTCGAGTTCGGCAAGGATGTACGCAGACTGTTCGCGCAGGCGCGAGAGAGCGAGGACATGGGCTGGCTGGAGCTCATCGGCGTCGACCTGCTGGCGGTCGAGGCCCGGGCACTGACCACCGATGGCGGTCGCGTCTCCTGTGCCCGGCCGTCGGACACATGGCGGCGCGCCTCGATGCTGTGGCGTGACCATGCGCGGCGCACCGGACAGGCCGACAGCCTGGTTCGCGCCCTGACGACCGCCGACGATGCCCTGAACGCGGCCCGGACCGGGGACGACCGCGCCCGCGCGGCGCTGGCCCGGTCCATGGCCCTGCTGACCCGGTTCGATCTGTTCGGGGACCGTGACGCCCTGGCCGAGGCCGGCGAATGGTCGCGCCTGGCTACGCCCGACCGGTTGTCGACCCTGGCTTTGAGCGCCGGTGTCCATGCCCGGATCCGGGCGCGTCAGGCGCGGCTGAGCGAAACGGCCGCCGATCGCATGGACGCCGCCGCCTTGATGGATGCCGCCCTGCACGCGCTGCAGCGTCATAGTCCGACGGAGGCCGATGACCTGCGGCTGGACAGAGCCGCCCTGGCGCTCGAAGGCGGGATCCTGCAGCGTGACGCCCGTCTGCTGGATCAGGCCGGCCGTGACCTGCAGGCCCTGGTCGAGGCGTCATCGCCCGACAACCGGCCCCTGACCCGGGCCCGGGCCCTGGCCCTGTGTGCCGCCGGACTGTCCGCGCTCGCGGGCCTGGCCGACGACCGGGGCGCGCTGGACTCCGGCCGCGCCCTGTTCGACGCGGCCGCGGACCAGTTCACCCCCGACCACAGCCCGCTCGACTGGGTCGCCGTCGAGGTCGCCCGCGCCGTCGACCCGGCCACCCCCATCGAACCCCTGATCAAGGCCGAAAGCCTGACCTCCGGCAAGGGGACGGTGCTGGGCGCGCTGGCCATGGACCTGCTGACCGCGCGCGAAGTCGCCGCCTGCGCGACCCACGGCGATCTGCTGGGCCTGGCCCGGCTTGAGATTCGCGTCCGCCGGCGTCTCGCGGACCGGGTCGGAGCGCCGTCCGCTGTGGACTGGGCGGTCGACCAGATCGCCATGGCCCGGGTGATGATCGCCCGCGCCGGGTTGCTGGGCATCGACCCCGACCAGGCGGCCTTCGTGCTGGCCGAGGCGGCAGAGGCGGCGCGCGACTATGGCGTGCCGGTGCTGGCGGACCGGGCCAGGGCGCTGCTGCTGGGGTTGCCGGTCCGGGCCTAGTGGACGTGCAAGGCGGCGGCCGATGTCGCTGCCGCTCTCGGGCTTTGTCGAGGACGTCCGGTTTCGGGCAGGCAGCCAATCGCTGGTGCCGACCCACTGCGGACCCGCACAATTGAACCGCCGTTGCGTCGGGGTTGACGGACAAGCCGGGGGCGCGGACGCTAGGTTACTCACCTCGGGGTACGACATGCTGGAATTGCTTTTCGCCGCCGCGCTAGCCGCCGCCCAGACCGAACAAGATGAGCCGCCATGCGAGGCTTATGACCGCGAAGACCTGAGCATCGGCATCGCCGTCGTGCCCGGACGGCCCGGAGGTGAGGTTCCGTTGCACGCAAACGTGGGCCTGCACGGCATGATTGGTGTGCCCCTGAAATGCTTCACCCGATGGGCGTCCTCCGCCTCCGCCGTAGCGGTAGCGCCCGAGCGCGGGCGGATCGTCATTGGACGCGAGGCAACGTCGGGAGAGGACGTCGAGATCACGGGCACGCTCGGCACCCGGACCGTGCGGACCCACTTCCGCATAGCGGCAGCCGAGGGGCCCGCGCTGACCGGCTTCTGGTCGCAGGTCTCGGTCGATTGCGGCGGTGCCGTCCCGCGCGATCCGCTGCGCGAGCTCCGGTTCAACAGCAATGGTGGCTTCGCTGTAACCTTCGTACCGTTCGAGGTGCGCCAGGACTACTGGGGCACCGTCGAGTTTGATCCGGCGTCCCACCGCATCGGCTTCGCCGTCGAGGGCGGCAACACAGTCCCCGCCAACTTGATGCTCGCGGGCCGGGCACGCGCCGAGGGCGATACCCGGCTGGCGCTGGAAGGCGTATATTTCGGCGGGCTGGACGTCGCGCCCCCGGCTGCGGGCTGCCGCTACCTGTTCAGGAGGCGCTAGGGTCCGGTTGACCGTCGGAATGTCCGCTATCCGGCCATCCCCTGATGTCGCTGTTCGACCCATGACAGACAGTCGGTAGGGTCAGCTTTCGGCCGCGTATTAAGCCCCGAGCCTGACGAGTTGGTTGGAAACGCATCCTCGGTTCGGGGCCGTCACGGCCGGTTCCGGACTATGCCTCCCAAATCCTCATGCCGATCCAGCCGTGAGCTGCGAGATAGAGGCCGGCGACGCTTGCGGCACCGGCACTGAACCATCCAACAAACCGGGACAACCGATTGGCACCGGAGCGCGGCGCGATGGATAGCACCACAGCTAAAGCCGCGACGAGTGGAGCCGCAAGAGAGAGCGCGAACAGGCCCCACCCGACCGCAGAAGGGCGGCCAAGTATCAGCAGATCGCCGGTTTGCAACAGCGCAAGAGGACCCAACGCTGACGCGGCTGTGAGCAGAACCGCGACAAGTGGCCAGACGCGAAGCGCCACGCCACCCCGGCTACGCAGCCGCCCCATCAAGGCGCTCGGTACCCAGACAAGAGCGTAGGCCAAAGCGCTCACCATCGCGACCACGAACAGGACGACCGACGCCAGCTTCGCGTACATCTCCAGATCCGGAACACGACGGTGCGCGCCGATGCCGGACTGTATGCGAATGCCGGCGTCTGTCTCGATGATCGCCAGACTTGGCGCAGCCTCGTCCTCTGCCTGGAACAGTCCGCTACCCACGTGCAACCATCGTTTGCCCTTGAAACGCATGGCGTCGGTTTCGAACGAGGCACCCTCCCACTGGGTAAGCCCGACGACCGCTGCCAACAGTTTCTGACGCGGTGTCATGATTTGATATTGCCCAGTCCATGCTCGTTGATCACGCTCTGAAATAGGCTGGGAGACAATCGTCGGTGCGGCGATATCGCGTTCGAGATAGCGTCGCACCAGTCGGGCGGCGTCGAGCACTTCATCCGTAGCGCTGTTGGCCATCAGCACATAGCCGGCACCGATCTGGGGGGCGTAGGCATAGGTCGCAACAAACCCGTCGATGCTGCCGTCGTGACCAAAGAACACGGCACGACCCTGGGTGTCAGCGACATTGCCGAGCGCATAGCCGTAGCGCAGACCGGCTCGCGCTGCGTCGTTGCCGACCGGAGTTTCGATCCGCTGTGCCGTCGCCGGGGTGAAATAGGTGATGCCGTCGAGCGTCCCGCGCCCCAGCATGAGCAAGGGCAGGCGGGCCAGATCGCTGGCGGTGACGTTCAGTGACCCGCTCGGGCGACCCGGGATGTCCATGAACCGCTCTTCGGTCAGGTCGCCGGCGCGATAGCTTCTGGACATCCGGCCCGCGATTTCGGGCGTGAGGGTCCAGGAGGCGCTGGTCATCCCCAGCGGCGTTGTTAGGCGCCGCCCCATAAAGTCCTGAAAGCGCTCGCCGCTGACTGTTTCGATGACGCGGCCAGCGATGATCGGCCCGGCATTGCTGTATGATGTCCGCGTTCCCGGCTGCCACCGGCTTCTATAGGGTGCGTAGAGATTGACCGCCTCCGAGAGAGGGACGTCGCGGCCTTCGATCAGATAATGGCGGAACCCGATGTCATTCAGGCCTGCGGTGTGTTCAAGCAGATGGACCAGCCGCACCGGATCGCTCTCGCGCCAACGGTTGCGGATCGCCAGATCGGGCAGAAGCATAGCGACTTCGGCATCAAGATCGAGGCGACCCTCCTCCACGAGCGTCATCACCCCGACTGCCGTGAAGCTCTTACTGATCGAGCCGGCACGGAACACGGTCTGGTCAACGACAGGAGCGCGCGTGGACAGGTCAGCGACGCCATAGTTCCGGCGGAGCACGACCCGTTGGTCTTCGATGACGACGAGAGCGGCCCCAGGAACGCGCGCGATGGCGAGAACCTGCGCCACCGCTGCATCGAGGTCTGCGAGCGACTGCGGCGTCTGCTGTTTCGCCCAGCAAGCATCCGCCGCAAGAACACACAGCGCAGCAATCGAAGCCGCAATGAAATTAGTCCGCTTCATATGTTTCCCCCCGATCACGCTTCAGACCGACCAGCTTTCGCTGCGATATGATTGCTACCT
Source organism: Caulobacterales bacterium (assembly GCA_038250335.1). Lineage (GTDB taxonomy): Bacteria > Pseudomonadota > Alphaproteobacteria > Caulobacterales > Caulobacteraceae > Brevundimonas. Next base: position 245 of record JBBSCK010000121.1, on the reverse strand, counting down.
TCTATAACACGATACCTTTGCATTGATAGGTACCTTGCATTGAGTGTTCAATCGCCGCTGGAACCCGTTGCGGCAAGAACCCATGCCTGCTTCCAGAGATGGCGCGAGCGTCTCTGGCGGGGCCGGAAGAAGCCACGGAGAGGCTGACTGGTCGAGTGCCTCCCACCTCAAGCCAACTGGTCGCTTGGGTCCGCTCCCCACCCCGAACGGCCCTTGGCAGCGACCGCTTGTCCGCAATCACACCT
>JBBSCK010000120.1:0-7869 GCA_038250335.1 Caulobacterales bacterium | reverse complement strand
CGCCAGCACCGCCAGCAGCAGCAGCGCCACGATGTTGGTGATCTTGATCATCGGGTTCACCGCAGGACCGCTGGTGTCCTTGTAGGGATCGCCGACCGTATCGCCGGTCACCGCGGCCTTGTGGGCCTCCGAGCCCTTGCCGTGGACGACGCCGTTCTTGTCGGTGAAGCCTTCCTCGATCACCTTCTTGGCGTTGTCCCAGGCCCCGCCGCCCGAGGTCATCGAGATGGCCACGAACAGTCCGGTCACGATCACCCCCATCAGCATGGCCCCCAGCGAGGCAAAGGCATTGGCCTTGTCGGAGATGAACAGGATCGCCGTGAACAGCACGACCGGCGACAGCACCGGCAGCAGTGACGGAACGATCATCTCGCGGATCGCCGCCTTGGTCAGGATGTCGACAGCCCGGCCGTACTCCGGCTTGACCTCATAGGTCATGATGCCGGGGTTCTCGCGGAACTGGCGACGGACTTCCTCGACGACCGCCTCGGCCGCCCGTCCAACCGCCATCATCGACATGCCCCCGAACAGAAAGGGCAACAGCCCCCCGAACAGCAGGCCCACGACGACATAGGGGTTGGTCAGGTCGAAGGCGATCGGACCCATATTGGCGAAGAAGGGATACTCCACCGCGTTGGCGGCGAAATACTGCAGGTCCGACGTATAGGCGGCGAACAGCACCAGCGCGCCGAGTCCGGCGGATCCGATGGCATAGCCCTTGGTCACGGCCTTGGTGGTGTTGCCCACCGCGTCCAGGGCGTCCGTGACGTGACGCACGTCGGCAGGCAGACCCGCCATCTCGGCGATGCCCCCGGCGTTGTCGGTGACCGGACCAAAGGCGTCCAGCGCCACGATCATCCCGGCCACGCCCAGCATGGTCGTGGTGGCGATGGCGATGCCGAAAAGGCCTGCCAGCTGGTAGCTGGCGATGATGCCGACGATGATGGTCAGGGCTGGCAGGGCGGTCGATTCCAGCGAGACGGCCAGACCCTGGATGACGTTGGTGCCGTGGCCCGACACCGAGGCATTGGCGACCGAGCGGACAGGGCGGAAGTTCGAGCCGGTATAGTATTCCGTCACCACCACGATGGCCGCAGTGACCCCCAGACCAACAAGGCCGGCCCAGAACAGGCTCATCGGCTCGATCTGCAGACCCGACGTCGTGACGACCGGGCCGGTGACCAGGGTTGTGATGACCCACCAGACCGCACCGACCGACAGCACGCCGGTGACGATCAGGCCCTGATACAGGGCCCCCATAATGTTGTTCGACTTGCCCAGCCGGACGAAGAAGCTGCCGATGATCGAGGTCACGATACAGATGCCGCAGATCGCAAGCGGCAGCACCATCATGGTTTCGACATAGGGCTGGTCGCGGAAGAAGATTGCGGCGAGCACCATGGTGGCGACCGTGGTCACCGCATAGGTCTCGAACAGGTCGGCGGCCATGCCGGCGCAGTCGCCGACGTTGTCGCCCACGTTGTCGGCGATGGTCGCGGCGTTGCGGGGATCATCCTCGGGGATGCCCGCCTCGACCTTGCCGACCATGTCACCACCGACATCGGCACCCTTGGTGAAGATGCCGCCGCCCAGTCGGGCGAAGATCGAGATCAGCGAGGCCCCGAAGCCCAGCGCCACGAGGCCGTCGATGACCTCCCGGCCGGTCGCTTCCAGCCCCAGCATCCCGGTCAGCACGCCATAGTAGCCCGCCACGCCCACCAGGGCTCCGCCCGCCACGAACATGCCTGTGATGGCGCCCGAGCGGAACGCAAGGTCCAGCCCCTTCGACAGGCTCTGCGAGGCCGCATGGGCCGTGCGCACATTGGCCCGGACCGAGATCAGCATCCCCGCAAACCCGGCCAGCCCCGACAGGACCGCACCGATCACAAAGCCGATGGCGGCATACGGGCCGATCAGCAGCCATGCGGCGATCAGGATGACCACCCCCACCATGGCGATGGTGGTGTACTGGCGCTTCAGATAGGCCGAGGCCCCTTCCTGGATCGCGGCCGCGATCTCGCGCATCTTGTCGTTGCCGGTTTCGGCCTTCATCAGACTGGCGGTCTGGACCAGTCCGTAGAGGACCCCCAGCGCACCGGCGGCTATCACCAGCCACAGAACATTCGTCATCAGCGTTTCCATACCTAGAGCATTGGGCGCGCGGACCCGTGGGCAGCGGTGGGCGTTATTCGCCTCTTTCCGCCTTCCGGTCCCCCCGAGCGCAGTCGGACGCATGGGCGCGTCCTGCGGGAATTGCGGCGGAACCGTGCCAAATGCGTCGGAAGGACGCAACCCGCCATCTGTCCCATGGGACGGGCTTCAGGCCTGACGCATGCCGGTTCTGCGACGCGGGGACTGAAGGGCCACTTCGACCTGTGTGATCGAGCCCGGGCCGGACAGGGCCGGGGCGGCCGCCATCAGCATGGCGTTGACTGCGGCGTCGTCGATCCGGGTCCAGTCGTCGGCGAGGACAAACGGGGTCCTGTGCGCGGCGCGGACCAGCGCGTCGCGGAAATAGGGTTCCTTGGCTCGCATCGTTTCCGGCGTCTGGCCGCCACCCAGCGTCAGGCGCACGGTCACGAAGACATAGTTCCGGATGCGGCCGTCCGAGATGATCGGCAGCCCGACCCCCGCGATGTTCAGCGCCAGCGGTCCGGTCGCAGCCGCCGGCGCAGGCTTGCCGGATGCTGCGGATGCAGTGGTGGCGGCAGCTCCGGCCAGGGCCAGTGTTCCGACGGCAAATAGGTCTCTGCGGCGCATGGGGAGATCATGCCCGGAACCGGTTGAGATTCCGTTTCACTCGTCCGGCAAGGTCGCCTGATCGTGGGTCCAGCCGGCTTTTCGGATCGGGACGGGCTGACCGAGGTAGCGGATGGAAACGCCCGCGCCCTCCGTAACCTCGCCGATCCGGGTTAGCCGCAGGTGCAGCCGGTCGGCCTCGCGCCGGACCGCCGCCTCGTCCAGCGGATGCACGGTGATCGCCACCTCATAGTCGTCGCCCCCGGACGCGAGGTCCTCGAGCGCCGCCTGGGGATCGGTGCGATTTTCGAACCAGGCGGTGGCCGCAGCGGACAGGGGTGTCGCTTCGAGCTGCAGGGCGATCGCGACCCCGCTGGCGGCCGCGACATGGCCCAGATCGGCAATCAGCCCGTCCGAGATATCGACCCCCGCACCGACCAGACCCCGCACCGCCTGTCCGAAGGCCAGACGCGGCGTCGGCCGTCGATAGCGTTCGGCCAGGGCCTCGATCCGGGCCGGATCCAGCGAAAGCCGGCCCTGAGCCGCCTGCAGCCCCAGCCATCCGTCACCGATACTGCCCGTGACATAGACGGCATGACCGGGCCTTGAGCCCGCTCGCAGGATCGTCCGGCCTTTGGCGACCCAGCCCAGCAGGGTCACCGAAAACGACGCCGGCCCCGGCGTCCGGACCGTGTCGCCGCCCAGCAGATGGATGTCGAAGATCTTCTGGTCTCTCGCCAGACCCTCGACGAACGTGACCCGCTCGGGCCAGCCACAACGCGGCGACCAGTGGCAGGCCAGCAGGTATCCGAACGGTTCCGCGCCCTTGGCCGCCAGATCCGACAGGTTCACCCGCAACAGCTTCTGGGCCACCGCGTCCAGCGGATCATCCGCAAGGAAGTGGACACCCTCGACGATGGCGTCCTTGGTCAACACAAGGTCATGGCCCGGCCGCGAGGGCAGGACGGCCACGTCATCCATCAGTCCCAAGGCGTAGTCGGGGTGCGCCAGCGGGGCCAGCAGTGTGCGGATGGTCTCGAACTCGCCGGCGGCGTCGACGGCGGCCATGGGCTCAAATCGCCGTCATTGAGGGGGCGCGCGCACGTCGCGGGCCACACCGTCCAGCGCCGCGTTGACGAATTTGGCTTCCGCCTCATCGAAGAAGGCCTTGGCCAGTTCGACATATTCGTCGATCACGATCTCTTTCGGCACCTCGGGCTTGTGCGACAGCTCCCAGGCCCCGCAGCGCAGAAGCGCCCGCAGTGTCGCGTCCAGCCGCTCCATCCGCCAGTTCGACGCAAGCCGCGCCTTGACCGCCGCGTCGATGGTCTTCTGGCTCTTGATCACCCCGCGCACGATGTCGCCGAACCAGGCCTCGTCGGCCTCGGCCAGCGGCTCGCCCTCGATGTCGGCGTCGAACCGGTGGTTGGAGAACTCGGTGATGACGGTCTCCACCCCCTCCCCGGCCAGCTCCATCTGGTACAGCGCCTGCACCGCCGCCAGCCGCGCGACCGTCCGGGCCCGGCGCTGACGGCTGGTCAGCTGGGGCTCGGCCTGGGCGCGCTCGTTCTCGGCCAGTTGGGCCAGAACGGCCTGGATGCTGTTGGGTTCGGTCATTCCCCGAGCCCTACGCGCAGTCGCTTCTTGAGCGCAATCAGATCCAGACAGGCGCGCGCTGCCCCGCCGCCCTTGTCGCCCTCTGACAGGCGCGCCCGGGCCCAGGCCTGATGCTCGTCCTCGACGGTCAGAACGCCGTTGCCGATGATCAGCCCCCTGACGCCCAGGGCCATGATCCCCGCCGCCGACTGGTCCGACACGATCTCGAAATGATAGGTCTCGCCGCGGATCACGCAGCCCAGGGCGACATAGCCGTCATAGCGGGGCGCGGTCGGATAGCGTCCGGCCTCCTCGGCCAGGGCGATGGTCGGCGGGATTTCCAGCGCACCGGGCACGGTGACCACCTCAAAGGCGACGCCCTGGGCCCGCAGCGCGTCCTTCGCGCCCTCCAGCAGGGCGTCGGCCAGATCATCGTAAAAGCGCGCCTCGACGATGAGAACGCGGGGGGGATCGCTCAGGATTGGTCTTCTCCGTCCATGTCGCGCCAGCCGACGATGCGCAGGCCATAGCCCTCGATCGCGGCGGGTTCGGGTCGCGTGGAGCTCATCACGATCATCTCGCGAACGCCCAGGTCCAGCAGGATCTGCGCCCCCACACCATAGTTTCGCAGGGAGCGGTCGACCGCCGCCGGCCGGTCCGTGCCCGCCAGCCGTTCGGCCAGGCCCTGCAGCGTCGGATCGCGCAGGAACACCACCACGCCGGGGCCGTCATGGGCGGTGATCGCCCGCAGCGCGCTCGGGATATAGTTCTGGCGGTCCTCGACATGGCCCAGCAGGTCGGCAGCGAAGTCCACCTGATGCATCCGCACCAGTGTCGCCTTGTCCGGCTCGATCTGGCCGTGGACCAACGCCACATGCTCCTGGCCCTCGATCGTGTTCCGGTACAGCATCAGGCGGAAAGGCCCGCCGTGGACACTGTCGAACGGCCTGTCCATGACCCGTTCGACGAACCGCTCCGTGCGCCGACGATAGGCGATCAGGTCGGCGATAGTGCCGATCTTGAGCCCGTGCAGCTGGGCGAAGGCGACCAGGTCCGGCAGCCGCGCCATGGTCCCGTCGTCGTTCATGATCTCGCAGATCACGCCGGCGGGCGTCAGCCCCGCCATGCGGCTGATATCCACTGCCGCCTCGGTATGGCCGGTCCGCACCAGCACGCCGCCATCGCGGGCCACCAGCGGGAACACATGTCCCGGCGAGACGATGTCGTCGGCGGTCTTGGTCGGATCCGACGCGACCTGCACCGTACGCGCCCGGTCGGCCGCGCTGATACCGGTCGTCACCCCCTCCGCCGCCTCGATCGAGACGGTAAAGGCGGTCGTCATGCTCTCGCGGTTTTCTGCCGCCATGGGAGGCAGGCGTAGCTGTCGCGCCCGGTCTGCCGTGATGGCCAGGCAGATCAGGCCGCGCGCGTGGCGGGCCATGAAATTGATCTGGTCCGGCGTTGCGAACTGGGCCGGGATGATGACGTCGCCCTCGTTCTCGCGATCCTCGGCGTCGACCAGAATGTAGGGGCGGCCGTTGCGGGCATCCTCGAGGATATCCTCGATCGGGCTGATCGGACTGTCGGGGTTGCTGGCGGCCAGGTGCATCACGCGGTCTCCTGCCACCGCGCGAGGTATCGCGCCAGCATGTCGATCTCCAGATTGACGGCATCGCCGACCGTCAGCGCGCCCAGCGTCGTCGCTTCCCAGGTGTGGGGAATGATGTTCAGCCCGAACCGGCGGCCGTCCACGCTGTTCACGGTCAGGGACACCCCGTCGACCGTGATCGAGCCCTTGGCGGCGATAAACCGGTGCAGCGGCTCTGGGGCCTCGATCGTCAGCCGGTGCGATCCGCCCTCCGGCGTGATCTCCACCACCACCCCCAGCCCGTCGACATGGCCCGAGACGATATGTCCGCCCAGTTCGTCGCCGACCTTCGTCGCCCGCTCGAGGTTGACCGGTGTGCCCGACGCCCAGCCGCCCAGCGTGGTCCTGTCCAGCGTCTCGCCCGAGACCTCCACAGCGAACCAGCGGTCGCCTTTCTCGACGACCGTCAGACAGCAGCCCGCATGGCTGATCGATGCCCCGAGGTCGATGCCGGACACGTCCCAGGCGGTCTCGACCTCGTAGCGCCGGTCGCGCGCCGTCGGGGTGACCGCGCGAACCCGGCCGATGTCGGTGATGATGCCAGTGAACACTAGCCCGCCGTCCCGAAAAGTGGACACCGGTTTTCGGACAGGACGGCGGGAAACATCATGCAACCTTCTCGTAGCGTTCCCACAGGTCGTCACCCACGGCCTCGGCCGCAAGGCGCCGGTAGCGCGGCGCATGCGCCAGCCGCGCCAGCGCCAGCGCCGCCACCCCCGGACGGCCGTCGCCCCCCAGCAGGATCGGGGCCCGGAACCACTCGATGGCATCGACCACGCCCGCCGTCACGAAACAGGCCGCAACCCGGCCGCCGCCCTCGATCATCAGGGACTTCACGCCCCGGGCTGCGAGAGTCTTCAGCACCGCCTCGACCCTCGGGCGGCCGTTGGCGTCGCCGGCCACCCGGACGATTTCGGCCTCGCCCACCGGCATGGGCTCGCGGGTCGTCAGGATCAGCGTACCCACGGTCGCCAGCCGCGCGAACGGCGGTGTTCTCAACCGGCTGTCCAGCACCACGCGCAGGGGATCGGGACTACCCTCTCCCTGCGGCAGCCTCACGGTAAGCCGCGGATCATCCGCCAGCACCGTCTCCACCCCGACCAGAACGGCGTCGTGCGCGGCCCTCAGCCGATGGCCCTGCTCACGCGCCGCCGGCCCGGTGATCCACTGGCTCTCGCCCGTCGAGGTGCCGATGCGCCCGTCCAGCGACGTGGCGACCTTCCAGGTGATCCGGGGCCGCATCAGCTCTTCGACGGGCCCGGGTCGTCGCCCAGACCCTCGTCGCCGAGGAAGCGCGCGAAATCCCCGGTCGCCCGGAAATCCTTGTAGACCGAGGCGTAGCGGACATAGGCCACCTCATCGACCGCCTTCAGCGCCTTCATGATGAAATCGCCGACGACGCTGGACGGGATCTCGGTCTCGCCCAGGCTTTCCAGCTGACGCACGATCCGCGACACCATCTGCTCGACCTGCTCGGGCTGGATCGGGCGTTTCCTCAGCGCGATGGCCAGCGACCGCTCCAGCTTGTCGCGGTCAAACGGCGTGCGTCGTCCATTCCGCTTCAGGATCACCAGTTCGCGCAGCTGAACCCGCTCAAAGGTCGTGAACCGCCCGCCGCAGTTGGGACAGGCCCGTCGACGCCGGATGGCCGCGCCGTCGTCAGACGGGCGGCTGTCCTTTACCTGGCTGTCCAGATGGCCGCAGAACGGGCACTTCATCCGTCGGCCCTAGCCGTAGATCGGGAAGCGCGCTGTCAGTTCCCGCACCTTGCCCGATACCTCGGCGATCACGGCCGGATCGGCCTCGTCGCCGCCGTTCATGCTGGCGACCACATCGGCGATCCAGTGCCCGACCTGCTGGAACTCGGCGACGCCGAAGCCGCGCGT
>JBBSCK010000119.1:0-7959 GCA_038250335.1 Caulobacterales bacterium | reverse complement strand
TGACGAACCTGTTCGACGAGCGATATCCAGCCTCGATTTCGACGGGCAACAACGCCACGACGATCAATGTCGGTACCGGTTCGACGGTGGTCAATCGCACTGGCCAGCTGCGGACCTTCTCGCTCGGCGCGCCGCGCGCCATGGTACTGACGCTCGGCACGACCTTCTAGGGTCGGACCCACGCAGACAGACAGACGAAGGGCGGCCTTTTGCGGGGCCGCCCTTTTTCGTTCGGCCGCCGCCGAGGCCGGGATCGCACCATTGAAGTTGGGAGAGCGGGTGTCTATCTGGCGCGGTCCCCCTAGCCCGAGTAAATCGCTTTCCATGCCCCTCCCGCCGATCCCCGCCGAATGGTCACCCCACCGGGCGATGTGGGTCGGCTGGCCCAGCCACGGCGAGCTGTGGGAGGACAACCTCGCGCCCGCCCGGGCCGAGGTCGAGGCCCTTGTCCGGGCGCTGGCGGGGCCGGGGCGCGAGCGGGTCCGGCTGCTGGTCGGCAAGGAGGAGGCGCTGGCGGATGCGCGCGCACGTTTAGACTGCGTCGCCGGGGTCGAGGTGGTGCCGGGCCGGTTCGGCGACATCTGGCTGAGAGACACCGGGCCGATCTTCGGGCCCGGCTCGGCCCGCGCGGCGGCCTTCCGCTTCAACGGCTGGGGCGGCAAATATGATCTGCCGTTCGACGATACGGTGGCCGACCAGATCGCGGTCGCTGCCGGCACGCCGCTGACACGGATCGACGCGGTCATGGAGGGCGGGGCCCTCGATCATGACGGCGCGGGCACGATCCTGACCACGCGTCAGTGCCTGCTGAATCCGAACCGCAATGACGGCTGGACCGAGGCTGAAGCGCAGAGCGTGCTGGCCCAGGCTCTGGGGGCGACCCGGGTGGTGTGGCTGGGCGACGGCCTGCTGAACGATCATACCGACGGCCATGTCGACAACCTGGCGCGCTTCGTCGGGCCGGGCGTGGCGGCCTGTCCGGTGGCGTTCGGTAAGGACGATCCGAACGCGGCGATTTATGACGCCTGTGCCCGCGACCTGTCGGCCGCCGGGTTCGAGGTGGTACGGATCCCGTCTCCCGGGCGGCTGGACGACGAGGACGGTGAGCCGATCCCGGCCAGCCACATGAATTTCGTGATCGCCAACGGGGCGGTGATCGTGCCGACCTATGGCAATGACACTGCGGCGCGGCTGGCGGGAGAGGCCTTGGCGGCGGTGTTCCCGGGGCGGGAGGTCGTGCTTCTGCCGTCGACCGCCATCCTGTCGGGCGGCGGATCGTTCCACTGCATCACCCAGCAGGAGCCTGGGGAGTGATTGGTGGTTAGTGATTAGTGGTTGCTCGTCCTCGACAGCTGGGAGGCTTGAATGACTCAGGGCGTGAAGAGCTATCGCGATCTTCAGGTCTGGAGATCAGCGATGGATTGGACGGAAGCGGTTTACGAAGCGACATCGCACTGGCCATCTGACGAGCGGTTCGGCCTGATCAGCCAAGTTCGGCGCGCGGCTGTTTCTGTGCCCTCAAACATCGCAGAGGGCGCAGCGAGACGCAGCACCGGTGAGTTCGTTCAATTTCTCGGCATGGCGAGGGGATCGTTGGCGGAAGTCGAAACCCAGTTGATCCTGGCGCGGCGTTTTAGATACACGCCCGAGGATGACATTCAAGCGCTGCTCGGCGGTGCGGACGAGATCAGCCGCATGCTTGTCGCCCTTATCGCCTCATTGAGGCGACGGCAAAACGCGTGACCCAGCAACCACTAGCCACTAATCACCAATCACTATGACACGCACGATTTCCGTCGCCGCCCTGCAGACGTCCTACGGCGAGGACATGGCGGCCAATATCGCCCGGACCGCTGATCTGGTGCGCGAGGCGGCGGGCCGGGGGGCGCAGGTGATCCTGCCGTCGGAACTGTTCCAGGGGCCGTATTTCTGCGTCAGCCAGGAAGAGTACTGGTTCGGCACGGCCTATGCCTGGCGCGACCATCCGGCGGTCATCGCCATGGCCGAGGTGGCCAAGGCGCTGGGCGTGGCCATTCCGGTCTCGATCTTCGAGCGCGAGGGACCGCACTATTTCAACTCGATCGTCATGCTGGACGCGGACGGTTCGGCCCTGGGCGTCTATCGCAAGAGCCATATCCCCGACGGCCCCGGCTATCAGGAGAAATACTATTTCCGGCCGGGCGATACGGGCTTCCGGGTCTGGGACACCCGTTTTGGGCGGGTCGGCGTCGGCATCTGCTGGGACCAGTGGTTCCCGGAGACGGCGCGGGCGATGATGCTGATGGGGGCCGAGGTGCTGATGTATCCGACCGCGATCGGGTCCGAGCCTCACGACAAGGAACTGGACACCGCCGATCCGTGGCGGCGCGCCATGCAGGGCCACGCGGTGTCCAATGTCGTGCCGGTCGTGGGTTCCAACCGCACGGGCCATGAGCGGGTGACCGCCACGGGGCAGGTCTTTTACGGCTCATCGTTCATTGCGGATCACCGGGGCGATCTGGTCGAAAGCTTCGGCCGCGACGACCACGGCGCGCTCGTGCACACCTTTGACCTGGATTATGTCGACCGCCACCGCGCGGCCTGGGGGTTTTTCCGCGACCGGCGGACGGACCTGTACGATGCCCTGACGGCCCCGCGACCGGCCTGAGGGTCAGGGCAGGGGCGTGGCGAGGGCGGCACGCTCGGCGGCGCAGGCCGGGCTGATCAGTCCGGCGGCGCGGGCCCGGGCCAGTTCCCGACGGGCTGGCTCCACGTCGGCCACGAAGGCCGGGGTTGCAGCGATGGCCCCGAAAACAGCCTCACCCAGTTGTTCGCCCGCCGCCACATCGGCCGGATAATGCATGCCGCAGACCATGCGGCTGACGGCGATCTCGTGCCCGATCAGGGCCAGGGGTCCGGCCTGATCCGGAACGAGGGCTGCGAAAACCTGGCCAAAGGCGGTGCCGACCGTGGCGCTGCCGGACGGATAGGACGGACTGGCCCGACCGGCGTCGGACACGACCTGACAGGCGGCCCGGTTGGCATCGACGCCGACTGGACGGAACCGGAAGGCGCGGGCCTTGGTCCGTTCCGCCGTCTCATTGGCGTCGTGCAGCACCCGTTCCAGCAGGGATACGAGCCGGGGCGAGTCCGCTGCGGTCACACGAAAACCGAGGGCGCAGTCGAAATGGGCCAGGGCCAGGGCCGGGCGCAACTCGGCGTGCCGGGTGGCCAGCAGCCAGCGGTCGCTGTTCTCGAGCGCGCGCAGCCGGCCGGAGGCGGCGATGTCGGCGCGCGCCGCTGCCGACCCCTCGACCGGGAACGGCGGCACGGCGTCGGCGAGGGCCCCCAGCGCGGGGTCATCAAGATAGCCTGCAGGGGTCGCGGCGTCGGACGTCCGCATGGCCGATCCGGCGAGGTCTGGCGGGGCACACGCCGATAGGCCGAGTGCCAAGGCCGAGACGACCAGCAGGCCGATCCGCTTCAAGCCCCGGCGCTCCAGCTCAGCTGGACCGACGTCGTTCCCGTCTCTGTTGGGGACGCCACCACCTGCAGGTTGGCCTTGCCGTCCTTGCCTGCGGCCCCATAGGCCCGCGCCTCGCCCTGGTTCATCGCCATGACAGACGACAGCCCGGCCGCTTCGGCCTGTGCGCGGTAGAAGGCGATGACCGCGTCCGGGCCGGCGTCGGTCATATAGGTCACCAGACCGCCGGGCCCCATCGGGCCAGACGCGGAAATCCCGGGCTCGTTCAGCGACGCACCGGGATAGAGCACCGCAAAAGCGGGGGCCCCGGGGGCTGCGGGCAGGCCCACGGGTGCGCCGGGTTCGGGCGGTACAGCAACCTGTGCCGACACGCCCGACGCCGGGGCAGGAGCCTCCTCAACCTCACGCCCGCAGGCCGCGGGCAGCGCGGCCGCAGCCGACAGCGCCAGGGCCGCCATGATCCGCTTCATCCCGTATCGTCCTTGAAGAGACGTGTTCGTTGCCCGCACCGTGGCCCATCGATGGGGCCGCAGCAAGGCGTTCAGCCGGTCGTGGTGTCGGCATTTCCGTCATGCCCGGCAGGGGCCCCGTCCGTCCCGCTGACCGGATCCCGGGCCTTCCGGGATGCAGGAACGTTGGCCATGGCACGCCCCTGTTTCCGCATAACGCGATCGACGGCCGCCTGATCCGGGTCGTCATCCGATCCCGTGGCCGCACCCCCCTGCAGGGAGCCGGCGCGCGTATCTGACCCCACTCCACTGCCGGTCAGGGCGTCGTGCAGCGCGTCGTGCCTGCGGCCGGGATCGGGCCGCACGCCCCCATCTTCCGTCGCTGTCGCTTTGTTGGTCCGGGGTGTCGGATCGGTCATGAAGGCGTCCCTGTGGCCTGAAAACAAGCCCCGGGACACCGTCCGGTTCCGCACATCGGGCTGCGTCAGATCGCCGGCTACCCGCGACAGGGCCTCCCCGTCGCCAGGGGCGAACGGGGAGGAGGTGGACGCTGTTCTTACTTGTCGAACAGCTTGGCCCAGCGGCGCTTGTCGCGGTTCTTCCATGCCCCGCGATGATAGGCGTCCGAACCGATCAGGGGCACGACGGTGGTCGCCTCGGCAAACACCATCTGCTCATGCGTGGTCTGGACCTTGCCCCAGGAGGCGGCCTCTTTCAGCGTCGAGGACGAGCAGGCTCCGTCACGCACATCGGCGACCGTGATCTGCACCGCATAGCGGTGCATCTCGGCCTCGATGCCGAGGATCTCGGCGCAGACGACCGTGTCCTGGGCGAAATTCTTGGGCACGCCGCCGCCGACCATGAACAGGCCGGTGACGCCCGCCGCGATCTTGATGTCGGTCAGTTCGCGGAAGTCCGCGACCGCGTCGATCATCAGATAGGGCTTGCCCGCTGCGATCCGCTCCTTCTGGTGCTTGACCAGACCGAAGCCGGCCGAGCTGTCGACAAAGGCCGGGCAGAAGATCGGCACGCCCTCTTCCCAGGCGGTCTGGATCAGCGAGCCGGGCTTTTTGGCATTGCCCGCCGCCAGCCATTTGCCCATTTCCCAGATGAACTCGCGGCTGGAATAGGCCCGGGGCTCCAGGGCGTTGCAGAGTTCCAGGATGGTGTGGTCGCAGGCCTGAAGCTCTTCCTCGTCGATATAGGTGTCGTAGATCCGGTCGATGTAGTTTTCGCGCAGGACGTTGTCGTCCACCTCGCCGGCCGCCTGGTAGTGTTTGAAGCCCAGGGCCTCGAAGAAATCCATGTCGACGATCGAGGCCCCGGTGGCGACGATCGCGTCAATCATGCCGAACTTCACCATGTCGCGGTACACGTGCATGCACCCGCCGGCCGAGGTCGAGCCGGCCAGGATCAGCCACGGCGAGCAGTCCTTGTCCTCGATGGCCATGGCGAAGATGTCGGCGGCCCGGGCCGTGTCGCGCGACGAGAAGCTCATCTTGCGCATCGCGTCGATGATCGGACGCGCGTCGAAGCTGGTGATGTCGATATGCTCGACGACGTTCTGAAGCAGCTCGGCCTTGGTGTTCTTTTGAACGGGAGCGTTCATTGCAAGGGTTTCCCTTTGATTTGAGCGCCCGTCGTCAAAAGAAGCAGCGGCCCGGACGGAGCGACGGGCCGCTGCTGGTTACAACGTCAAAGTGACGGTTTAGCCCCAAGGATCCTAGCGGCGAGCCTTCTTGCGCTGGCCGGCCTTGCCCTTGGGACGTGAAAGCCGCACGACCTTCCTGGCCTGCTCCTCCGCCGTGGTGCGCACGGTGGGGATGGAGCGGGGGGCGAGGCCATAGAGGGACGCCATCGGAGCATCCTCGACCTCGGCGAGATCGTGCTCGCCATAGCCGTTGAAGCCGGTCGACATGGCGACACCGTAAGCGCCCAACATGCCGATCTCGATGAAGTCGCCCTCACGGATATCGGCCGGCAGCCAGAATGGACCCGGCATATGGTCGATCGAATCGCAGGTCGGTCCATAAAACTGGAACGGCTTGAGATCGGCCGACACCTCGCCGTCCCGGACCAGTTTGGTCGGGAAGGGCCAGCGCGAATGGGTCGCGTCGAACAGCGAGCCGTAGGACCCGTCGTTCAGATACAGGGCGTCGCCCTTTCTCAACTCGACGCGGGCCAGGATCGAGGATGATTCGGCCACCAGGGCCCGGCCGGGCTCGCACCACAGCTCGGTCGTTTCCGACACCGGCATGTCGTTGAAGCCGCGGTGGATGGCGTCGGCGTATTCGCTCATGTCCGGCGGAACCATGCCGGGATAGACCGAGGGGAAACCGCCGCCGATGTCGACGATGTCCACGATCACGCCGGCGCGGCTGATGGCGCGACCGACCTGGGCCATGGCGGCCTGATAGGCGGTCGGGCGCATGCATTGCGAACCGACGTGGAAGCAGACCCCCATCAGCCCGTCCTTGACCGCCCGGCGCGTGGCCAGCAGCAGGGCGGGAGCCTGATCGGTCGAGATGCCGAACTTGCCCGACAGCGAATAGGCCGCGCCGTCGGCCGAGACCGCCATGCGCACGAGCAGATTCAGATCGTCCGCGCCGCCGGTGGCGTCGAGGATCTTCTGCAACTCGTCCTCGCAGTCGAGCGAGAAGGTGCGGACGCCATGGTCGAAATAGGCGCGGGTGATCGCGGACCGGCTTTTGACCGGGTGCATGAAAGCCAGGCGCACGTCTGTGCTGACCGAGCGGACCAGCTCGATCTCGGCCAGTGATGCGACGTCAAACCCGGTGACGCCCGCCTCGATCAGGGTCTCGATGACCCAGCGCGACGGATTGGCCTTCACCGCATAGAAGACGTCTGCCTTGAGATTATCCTGGAACCAGCGCGCCGCTACGGACACCGAACGCGGTCGCACGAGTGCGACTGGACGTTCAGGGGACCGCTCGCGGACCAGGTCCAGGGGAAAATGATACGTGCGCAATTCACGTAAACCCCTGTAATTGTTAAACCCAGACCGGCGTTAGCAGCGCAACGTTAGACCTACGGGGTCCGCCGGAAGCAGCGCATGTAGGGTCATGGACCTGTCATGTAAAGCGGTTTTTTCAGGGCGGAACGGCTTGCGGGGCAGCCTTCATCCGCACCCGGAACGCCTTGATGCTGCAGTTGATGTGAACCACTGCCGCCATCCTTCGTTATGGCCAAGGTCGAGGGTCCGGAAATGACAGACTGATGAATCGCTGGCTGTTCTGGTGGCGAAATACCCGCCGCGAACTGTGGTTTCGGGCAAGCCTCTATGGGGCGACCGGCGTGGCCGCTGCGCTCCTGGCCGTCTTCGCCGCGCCCTGGGTTCCGAGGGAGGTCGCCGAGCGGCTCGGCGGCGAATCCGTCAGTTCGATCCTGACCATCCTGGCGTCCAGCCTGCTCGGCGTGGCCACGTTTTCGGTCGGAGCGATGGTGACGGCCTATACCGCCGTCTCCCAGGCCGCCACACCGCGCGTGGCGGCCCTGGTCACGGGCGACGTCCAGGTTCAGAAGGCGCTGGCGACCTTCGTCGGCGGCTTTCTCTATGCGATCGTCGCGGTGACCGCGATCAACGCCAATTATTACGGACAGGAGGGACGGGCGATCCTGTTCCTGTTCAGCCTCGGCGTCGTGTGCCTGGTGGCCTACCGGCTGCTGGCATGGATCAACCGGCTGTCCAGCCTGGCCCGCGTCGGCCACATGATCGATCTCGCCGAAAAACAGGCCCGCAACGCCCTGAAAGAGCGCAGACGGCTGCCCTATATGGGCGGTCGGCCGGGCCATATACAGGCGGGCTTCATCATCCTGGCGGACCAGACCGGCTATGTGCAGAACGTCGATCCGTCCCGGCTCCAGGCCGTGGCGCTGGTCCAGGACTGTCTGGTCGAGGTTCTGGCGGTGCCCGGCACCTTTGTGCGCAGCGGCGACCCGGTCGCCGCGCTCAGCCGCGATGACTGCGACGAAGCGGGCTGCGACGACTTCCGCTCCGCCTTCGCCATCGGCGGCCAGCGCTCGTTC
>JBBSCK010000118.1:0-8144 GCA_038250335.1 Caulobacterales bacterium | reverse complement strand
GGGGCCTACAGCCTGACCGACAACATCTCGGCCCGCTTCACCTATTCCTACCTCGACGCCGAGATCACGGAGGGCGAGGACGGCGACCAGGCCGTGCTGCTGCTGGGCGCGGCTTGCAAGACCGGAAACGCAAACAATCTGGACCGTCCAGGCTGCCGCAGCGCTGGTTCGATCGTCGGCAAGCGCCCGCCGCTGGTGTCCGAGAATTTGGCCAGCGCAGGCATTCGCTGGGACGGCGACGCCATGGAAAATGGCTGGAACCTGTTCGCTTCAGCAGACGCCACCTATCGCGGAGAATTCTTCGCCCAGGTGCACAACAACATCACCATCCCGTCGGCAACCCGCGTTGATCTGCAGATCGGGGTCCAGAACGACAACCTGCGTCTGGCCTTCTGGGGCCGAAACGTTGGTGACGACGACACCCCGCAGGGCGTGCTGCGCTTCGTCGACTTCCCGGCTCCGTTGACGCCGTCCGGCGATCGCCCGCGCGCCTTCGCCGTCACGGCGGGCCAGCAGTCCAGCTATGGCGTCACCCTGAGCGCCCGCTTCTGATGCAGCGGGGCCTCGCGTCCGTCGCCGTCGCCCTGCTGCTCGTGGCAGGCCCGGCGGCGGCGGCGGACCCCCCGCCCGCGCCGTTTTCCGTCGGTGTGCTTGAACGCGACCTGACCCTGCTTGTCGACTGGCTGCAGGGCGAATGGGACAATGCCGAACAGGTCGGCTTTGCCGGGGAACTGGGGTATCCGCAGGACGCGACACCCGAACGCCTGCACGTCTCCATGCGCAGGATCGAGGCGCCGAGGCTCGGCCCCCTGGTTCTTCGACTGGACCAGTATCGGGGCAACGACCCTGCCAATCCCGGTCGCCAGCGCTTTTACGCGCTCTCGGTCGATCCGGCGGAGATGGCCATCCGCATGGATGTTCTGGCACCCCGGGGGTCTGATCGGCTGGCCCCGGAAGCGGGCCATTCGACCCTCACCCGCGAGGCGCTGCGCTTCAACGACGGCTGCCAGATCTACTGGCGGCGCAGCGCGGACCAGTTCGTGGGCTGGATCAAGGACGGGGCCTGCCGTATCCGCTCGGAAGGCGGTTCGGGGCCGATGCTGATCGTGAGCGCAGACATGGCTCTGTCTGCGGATCAGCTATGGATGGGGGAGAGCGTGCGGGACGATCGCGGCCTCAACCCCTTTCCTTCGGATCCCGGAATCCCCACCCAGTATCGGCGCGCCACCGCCTTCAGCTGCTGGCTGGCTGTCCCACGTCAGGCCCCGCAGGAGGGCTGGTTCTACGCCCGCGACCTCGCGCTCCACGACCAGGGTGGCGAGGTCTGGGTCACCACCGACGAGACCACACCTCGCACCTTTGGCTTCCGGCTGCGCAATGTCCGCTGGCCGTCGGGTCCGAACGCGGACGCCCTGACGCTGTACGTCCACACCGAGCGGGACGGGCCGGCGATCAGCTATGCCTGGGCCAGCCCCGACGCGACCCGCATCGGCATCAATCTGCGGACCCTGCAGGGCAGCTGTTCGCGTTGACCGGGCTCAGCTGACCCGGTGTTCCGTGATGCAGGTGCGTTTGACCAGCCTGTCATTCTCGAACCAGTGCCACGTCCGGGCGCGATCGTTTCCATCGGCGGACAGCTGGATCATCTCATAGAGATAGGCGTCAGGCAGATCCTTGCGGGTCCAGGTCAGGCAGACGGTACGGGCGTCGATCTCCCAGGCCTTGCCGTCGATCCGCTCGGTGTCCCACCAGATCGCGCCGTCCCGATAGGTGGCCGGGAAATGGATCTCCTCGGTGCGCCCGTCGTCCCAGATGTAGGTGTTGATCTGGTGATAGGCATGGGGGCCCTCTTCGGGGAACGTGCACTGAAGCCGGGAACGGTGGCGGTCGATGACAGTGTTGTCGGGATCGACATGGATGTATTCCCCTTCCCAGACCCCCGCATGTCGGGCCAGAACCGGCATGGCTTCGCGGATTCCGCTCATCGTCGTCGCTCCGATACCCACAGCGAAACCCGCCGTTCGCAAAGGATATAGACTTATGCCATTTGATCGGGAAAGCCCCTTGTGGACGGTGGAATGACGCAGACACTGGAAGTCTTGATCGGCGCCGACATCGCCACCCTGACGCTCAACCGTCCGCACCGGAAGAATGCCCTGACCCTGGCCATGTGGACGGCCCTGCCCGGGGTCCTTGCCGGAATCGCGGCGGACGCGCGAGCCAAGGTGCTGGTCGTGCGCGGCGCAGGCGGAACCTTTGCGGCCGGCGCCGACATCGGCGAGTTTGGGACGGTCTATGCGACGCCCGCCAGCACCCGCGCCTATTTCGACCGCGTCGGCGAAGCGATGGAAGCCCTGGCGGCGTTCGAAAAACCGACCCTCGCCCATATCGAGGGGGCCTGCGTGGGCGGTGGACTGGGCCTCGCCCTGGCCTGCGACCTGCGTATCGCGGCGACCGATGCCCGCCTCGCGCTGACGCCGGGCAAGCTGGGACTGGTCTATTCCCTGCCGGACACGCGCCGGCTGGTTCAGGCGGTCGGCCTGTCGCGGACCAAAGACATCCTGTTCACCGGGCGGCTGATCCTGGCGGACGAGGCGCTGGCGATCGGGCTGGTGGACGCGCTGCATACGCCAGACACGTTGGAAAGCGCTGTGGCGGACAAGGCCAGGCAGATCGCTGCGGCCAGCCAGTGGACCGCGCGGCGGGCCAAGCGGATCGTCCAGCTGATCGCAGACGGCGAGACCGGCGACACCGACCTGACCGCCCGCTGGCTGATCGAGGCGGTCGAGGGCGAGGATTTCCGCGAAGGCCGCGACGCCTTCCTGGCCAAGCGCACGCCGGTGTTTCCCTACCGTTAGGCCAGACCCGAAGGCGCGCCCAAGGGGGTCGCCAGCCTTGCCGCCAGCGACAGTATATCGACCGATCTTCGCCCGATGATCTGCGCCGACAGCGGCAGGCCGTCTTTGGACAGTCCCATCGGAAAGGCCACGGCCGGCAGGCCCGCCATATTGGCCAGGCAGGTGATGTCGGCCTGATCCGCCGGGATCGGATCGCCGAAGGCGAAGGCCGGCGCGCCGGTGGTCGGGCACAGCAGACCGATGCGGTCTCCCACAAGTCGCTCGACGTGCGCTCGCGCGGACTCGATCTCGTCGCGCGCCTCGGCGACCTTTTCCCGCGACTGCCCGGCACCCCAGTGCAGCATGGCCGTAAAGCCCGGAGAGAAGCCTTCCGGCCGCTCTTCCATCATGTCGCCGAAGGCGGCCATACCCTCGACCTCCGAGATCAGCAGACCCCGACGACGGAGCCGCCCCAGATCGATCTCCAGCCCCACGACCCCCTCGACCAGGCCGTCGGCCTCCGCCCGGACGACCAGCGCATCAAACGCAGCCCGCGTGTCGTCCGACAGCGCTGCCCGCCCCGTCACGTCCAGCACCGCCATGGTCGCCGACGGCGCGGCCGGGTCCGGATCCCCGATCACGGCCAGAACGAGCGCGCAGTCCTGCGCCGAGCGGGCGTGGACGCCGACGTGGTCCAGGCTGGTCGACAGGGGCGTCACGCCCTCCTCCGGCACAGCCCCATAGCGGGGCTTGATCCCGAACACCCCGCAATAGGCCGAAGGAATTCGCACCGATCCCATGGTGTCGGTCCCCAGAGCCGCCGCGCACAGGCCCGCCGCCACGGCTGCACCCGATCCGCCCGACGAACCGCCGGCCGTAAAGCCGGCTCGCCACGGATTGTCCGTGCGCCCGAACCACGGATTGTCCGTGATCGCCCCCAGCGCGCCTTCCTCCATGTTGAGCGTCCCCAGGATGATCGCCCCGGCCCGGCGCAGCCGTGTCACACAGGCCGCGTCCCGGTCGGCGATGCGATCGCGATAGGCCCCGATGCCCGCGGTCCAGGGTAGGCCCTTGACCGCAATGTTCGCCTTCACCCCGATCACGCAGCCGTCCAGAGGCGACAGCGGCATGCCCGACGCCCAGCGCTGCGCCGACAGCCGGGCCGCGTCGCGCGCGCTGTCGACGTCCAGATCGACAAAGGCCCGGATCGTCGGATTGAGCCGCCTGACCCGTTCGAGATAGACCTCCAGCACGGCGTCGGGCCGGGCCGGGCCGTCGGCGAACAGGGCCGAAAGTCCCGCCGCGCCGGCCTCGATCACCGGGTCCGCAAACCGCATCAGGCGAACCGCTCGTCGATCAGGCGGATCGGCTTCTGGCGGGTATCGACGCCGGTCAGCGCCGCCGTCTCGCCCCGGCCCACCAGTTCGACGGCGACCTCGATCCCGATCTTGCGCTTCAGGATCTCGCCGAACCGCGCTGCGAGGGTGGGGTCTCCGGGCGCGGCGGCCTCGGCCACCACCACGAACGTATCGCGACCGGCGGCGTCGCGGCGCGTCTTGCACACGAACTCCTTCAGGAACTCCGGGGCCTCGTCCAGCATCGGGCCGATAGCCTGGGGGAAGATGTTGATACCGCGCACCTTCACCATATTGTCCGACCGTCCGAGGAACCCCTCGATCCGCTGGAACGCCGCGCCGATCGACGAGGGCCGGGTGATGGTCTGGGTCACGTCGTGGGTGTTGAAGCGGATGATCGGATACAGGTCGTCCTTGTAGAGGCAGGTCACGACCATGTCGCCGAGCGCGCCGTCGGCCACAGGCTTGCCGGTGTCGATGTCGCAGACCTCCAGGAACTGGGCGTCTTCCATCACATACAGCCCGTCGCGATCCGGTCCCTCGCCCGCGATACAGCCGGTGTCGCCGACCCCGTACCAGTCGAAACACTCCGCCCCGCCCCAGGCGTCCGACAGGGCCTGTTTGTCCTCGCGCCCCATATGGCCCGAGATCATCCGCACGGGGATGTCCACACCGGGCACCAGCCCTGCCTCACGCGCCACCTCGGCCAGCCGCTTGATGTAATCGGCGAAACCGACGATGGCAGTCGCACCGAACGTCTTCATCAACTCGACCTGCTGGGCCGAGCGAGTCTCGACCCCCGTGCCCGCCGACATGAAGATCGCACTGGTCCAGTGGGTCACGGCCTCGCGCACATAATGTCCGCCGTTGATCATGCCGTGACCATAGACGGAGTGGACCACGTCGCCCGACCGCAATCCCTGCCAGCGATACAGCCGCGCCAGCAGCAGGTTCTGGATCTCCCGACTCCTGGGTCCGAACAGCAGCACCTGCGGCCGTCCCGTCGTGCCGGACGTCGTGTGGAAGATAACCGGCGGGCGTTTGTCCTCGGGGTACGACTCGAAGCCGGCGAAGTCCCCGAACGGTGGCGCAATCTCCAGCGACTTCATGATGTCGGACTTGTCGAAGACGGGCAGGTCCGGAAGGTCGTCCAGCGAGCGGATGTCACCGGGCACGATCCCGGCATCCCCCCAAAACCGGCGATAGAAGGCGGTCTTCCAGGCCCGGTCGACGCAGCGGGCGAACAGGACCTCCTGACGGGCGCGCAGTTCGTCGCGGCTGATCGACGTCACCATCTTCACGAACGGATCGCCGATCGGATGATCGCGGGCGATGGCTGCGAAATCGATCTCGTCCCAATAGGTGCGGTGGGTGTCGGTCATGGGTGGGCTCCGAGAAGGGGCAGGATTTCAGCCGCGTCGGTCAGGGTTTCGAACCGGTCGATCATGTCGGTGACCGCCCCGGCGTTCTCGTCCAGCCCGACGAACTCCAGGCAGACCGCCTGTTTGGCCAGATGCTGGTCGCGCGTCAGCGGCTGGGAGGGCGACCCCAGCTGGGCGGTCACCGTGTGGCTCAGCACCCGCCCGTCGGTCGTGGTCACGGTCAGGGTGGCGGGCGTGAAGGCGGCGGGGTCGGGATTGTCGTCGGCCTCGACCCGGATCCGCCCGGACAGCGCCAGCAGCGCCGGATCGGACAGGCGTTCGGCTGTGAAGTCGCCCAGACCGACGGTCCCTCGCGTCAGGACCACTGCCCCCAGCCAGGCCAGGCACAACCGCGCCCAGGCCGGGGCCATGTCCGGGACTGGACGACGCCCGACCAGACGATGGATCAGGGGCGGAGCGCGATAGACGGCCTCGGCCACCCCGGCGGCGGTCAGGCCGTCGCCGGTCATCAGCGTCTGCAGGGCGACGATCCCGCCGTGGGCCGCACGCCCGGTCGGGAAGGGTTTCCAGCTGACCTCGCTGATCCGGAACCCGGGTGCCGGATGGGTCAGGGGCGTCAGGTCGTGGGCGGTCTCGAACAGGGTCAGATAACCGAATGGCCCCTCGATCGAGGCCTCCGGTCCCGGCAAGCCCGCCTGCGCCAGATCGACGGCCATGATCGCAGCACGGGCGGCATTGGCGATCTGGATCGGCAGGGCAGGTTTTCCCTCCGCATGGGCCTGCATCGTCCCCGAAGCGAAGGCCAGGCCATAGCCGAAGGCCGCCACGCCGGTCTCGACCGGCAGCCGCCGCAGCGAGATCAGGGCGGCGACGCAGCCGAAAATGCCCGCCGTCGCCGGCCGGAAGAACTTCAGAGGCGTGGTTGCGCACAGGCCCAGCGAGGCGGCCACCTCGACGCCGGTCACGAGCGCGACGAGCAGGCGCTCGCCGGCAACGGGATCACCGTCGGCCGAGCACCGGTCCACTTCCGACAGGATCACCGCCCCGACCGTCGCCATCGGATGGACCACGGCCGGTTCGTGGACGCAGTCGAACTCCTGGGCGTGGATCTGGAAGGCGTTGACGAAGGCGGCCGATGGCTGCGGCAGGGTCACGCCTGACCGTCCCAGCACCCTGCAATCATTCCCCTGCCCCCATCGTGTCGCGGCGGCCAGCACCGCATCGGCCAGCGGTGCCTTGGCTCCGGCCGCGCCGACGCAGAGACTATCGTGCAGGAAGGTCTTGGCCGCCTCCCGCGCGACGGGGTCGATGTCGGCCCAGGTCAGGGCCAGGGCGCGTTCGGCGAGGATGCGGGAGAGCGTCATGCTTCCGTTCCCGGCAGGGCGGCGGACAGGTCAGCCACGGTCGTCGTCAGGCCCAGACCCTCCACCACGCCGATCAACCGGTCGGCGGCGGCCGGAGCCATGCGGCCCCACGCCATCAGGGTCGCTGCCTTGGCGCGGATGGCCTCCGGCGACAGCGGATTCTCGGGATCGCCGAGGGCATCAAGCGCCTCGGCGCGGTGTTGAACGCCGCCCGACATCGCCACCACCCGCGCCCCGAACCGGCCAGGATAGGCGGCGGTGAGGTCGCCGACCGTCTCGACCCTGATCCGCGACCGTACCGCCGCCACGGCGGGATCGACCAGCGCCTCCGGCTCGAACCGCGACAGGCCCGCATCGCGGTGGACCAGCGCAACGGCGACGCTGTGCTGCAGCGAGAACTTGCCTTCGGCGGACGTTGTCGGTTCCGGCCTGTCGCAGAACAGGACCGCGTCCCGATAGGTCTCGACCACCAACGTCTCGGGCAGCCCGCCGAGCCGGGCTCGCAAAGCCAGTGCCGCGTCGATCGCCGGATGGGCGTGGCGGCAGGCGGCATGAGGCTTGAAGCTGACGTCGTGAATGGCCCAGCCGGACGCTGGCACCAGCACGGCTTCCGGATCGCTGTCCGGTGCCATGGCTGCAAAGAACCCCTGCTCGCCTTCCAGCACCCGGAGCGGTCCGCGAAAGCCGTTGCGCGCCAGCAGCGCCGACACCACGCCGTTGGCCGACGCTCGCCCGTCATGCAGCGCCTTGACCGAGCCGGGCTCATGGCGGGCGCGCCACAGACCCGAAGCCTGCTGGCCCGCCAGCCCCAGCGCCCAGGAGGTGCGCTCCGCATCCAGCCCTAACAGGCTGGCCGCTGCAGCCGCCGCGCCGAAACCGCCGCAGGTTCCGGTCGGATGGAAGAACCGATAGTGCGACGCCCCCGCTGCACGGCCGATGCGGATCATTGCCTCATACCCACGCACGATGGCGTCCAGCAGGGCATCCGCATCGCTGGTTCCCAACGACTCGGCCATCGACAGAACGGCTGGTATTACCACGGGCCCCGGGTGAAGGAGCCCACGCCGGTCGACATCGTCCATCTCGAGGATCGCTCCGGCAGGACCATTGGCCAGGGCCGCCGCCTGCGGTCCCGCCCTGCCGCCGCCGATGATCCGGCATGGCCCCGCGCCTTCGCGCTGCGCCAGCGCCCGCACCCGAGCGCAG
>JBBSCK010000117.1:0-8149 GCA_038250335.1 Caulobacterales bacterium | reverse complement strand
TCGTCGGGGCCGTGGCCTTCGGCTTCGCCGGTGCCGCCGCCGCCCAGGACCAGGCGTCCTCGGTCGACGACATCATCGTCACCGCCCAGAAGCGCGAGCAGAACCTCCAGGACGTGCCCATCGTGGTCACCAGCCTGTCGGCCGAGGCGCTTCAGAATGCCGGCGTGCGCGACATCAAGGACCTTCAGATCCTGACACCCGGCCTGACCGTGACGTCGACGACGACCGAGGCCTCGACCACCGCCCGTATCCGCGGCGTCGGTACGGTCGGCGACAACCCCGGCCTCGAAAGCTCGGTCGGTGTCGTCATCGACGGCGTCTATCGCTCGCGCAACGGCGTCGGTTTCGGCGACCTCGGCGAACTGTCGCGGATCGAGGTCCTCAAGGGCCCGCAAGGCACCCTGTTCGGCAAGAACACCTCGGCCGGCGTCATCAACATCCTGACCGCAGCCCCGTCCTTCACGCCGGGCTACAACGCTGAGTTTACCGCCGGAAACTACGGGGCCCTTGGCGCCTCCGGCTCGGTCACCGGACCGATCACGGATGAGTTGGCCATGCGCCTGTTCGCCTCGCGCCGCGTGCGAGACGGCTTCTACGACGTCGATCTCGGCGACGGTCCGCGGACCGAGCGGACCGACGGCACGCAGGACTTCTATACCGTGCGTGGTCAGTTGCTGTGGGTGCCGAGCGACACGGCCTCGGTCCGCCTGATCGCGGACTATTCGAGCCGCGACGAACTGTGCTGCGTGGGTGCCAACGTGCGCGTCGGCCCGACCAACCCGTTCGTTGACATACTTTCGAACGGCGCAGGGCAGCGGCCGCCGGCTGCCGGGTTCGGCGCGCTGCCGTTCAGCCGTCTGGCCTTTGCCAACCGCTCGACCGCCCAGCAGATCGACGACAAGGGTGTTTCGGCCGAGGCAAATATCGATATCAACTCGTGGAACGCGACGCTGACGTCGGTGACCTCGTGGCGTGACTGGTCGACCCGCAACGGCCAGGATTCGGACTTCTCCGGAGCTGACGTCGCCTATCGCATCAACGACGGCAACTTTGGGGCCGACATCAGCAGCGTCACCCAGGAATTCCGCCTGGCGGGTGCCACGGATCGCTGGGACTGGCTCGTCGGCGTGTTCGCCACGAGCGAGCAGGTCGACCGGTTCGACACCTTCTTCCTCGGTGCGGACTACGCGCCGCTGCTGTCATTCCAGTTGTCGGCCGCGCTCAATGCCGCAGTCCCCGCCTTCCCTGTCAGCCCCGGCATCATTCCCTGTTTCACCCGTACGGCGCAGACCCCCCTGGGTCTGCAGCAGTGCCTGGGAACCGGCGGCGCGGTTTCGGGCGGCGGGCCTTCGTTCCCCGCAGGTCAGTCGTTCCGCGACGTCTATGAGCAGGAATCGAACTCGTTCGCGATCTTCACGAACAACACCTTCAGCCTGACGGACCAGTTCGATATCACCGTCGGTCTTCGCTACACCAACGATGAAAAATCACTGGACGGATCGCAGAACAACGTCGGTTCGGCCCAGGGGACATGCGCCGCTGCGCTCGGGAACGCGGCGGTCATCACCGGTGTGCTGGGGGCCGCGACCGCGCCGGTCATCCTCGCACGGCACTGCCTGCCGTGGAGCAATCCCTTCTATGCCAACCGCACCATCTCCGAGAGTGTTAGCGACGACAACTTCTCCGGAACCATCAAGGCGGCCTACCGCTTCAACGACGAAGTGCTGGTCTACGGTTCGTTCGCTCGCGGCTACAAGAGCTTCGGCTATAACCAGGACCGTGTGCAGAGCGGAATCACTCCGGTGAACTCGCTGTTCTTCCCGTCCGAGGAAGTCGATAGCTTCGAAGCGGGCATCAAGACCACGCTGTTCGGTCGGTCCATGCTGCTGAACGCCACCTATTTCGACCAGACCTTCACCAACTTCCAGCTCAACACCTTCCTCGGCACGGCCTTCGTCGTCGAATCGATCCCCGAGCTGACGTCGCGCGGTGTGGACGCCGACTTCCTGTGGTTCACCCCGGTCGAGGGTCTGACCCTGGCGGGCGGCATCACCTATACCGACGCCCAGTTCGGCCGCTTCACCGCCGCTGATCTGGCCCTTCCCGGCAACTTCGGCCAACTGTCGCTGCTGCCGGGAGCCAGGCCATCGTTCGCGCCGGAATGGTCCTATGTCGCTTCGATCAACTTCAACCGGTCCATCGGAAACGGGCTGCGCGCAGGCTTCAACCTGTCGGGCAAGTACCAGACTGAATACAACACCGGCTCCGACCTGCTGCCCTTCAAGGGGCAGGAGGGCTTCGGGGTCGTTAACGGACGCATCTCAATCGGCACGGAAGACGAACGCTGGACGCTCGAGGCCTGGGCCCAGAACCTGACCGACGAGGAATACGTCCAGGTGGCCTTTAACGCCTTCCTGCAGGGCGGTGCCTTCCAGTCGACGGCCCAGGCGAACGGGACCTTCTACGACCCGGCGCGTGACACCCAGACGATCAACGCCTTCCTAGGTGCCCCGCGCACCTACGGCGCGACCCTGCGCTTCAAGTACTGATCCGGGCCACACTCCGGACGACTGGACCGGCCCGGGGCAACCCGGGCCGGTTTTTCTTTGGGGATTGCGTCCAGATCGGGTCACCGCGTGGCGCACACACCAGCCGCAGCAGAACACTGCCGTCAGGCCGTCAGGACAACAGCCGGGTTTGGGGGAGGCCTGCGGGGCACCGCAACCTCGTCCAGCAAGCGCCGGGTTCAGCCGGCCAGACGTTCGGGCGAAGCAGAGTGCGACCCGGACCCGGTCAAGGCGACCGGTTCCCCGGCTGACCCCCGCCTCACTCCGCCGGCTTGGTCTCGCCGTGCTGGCCCTGGAACATCCGGGCCAGAACCCGTTCCGCCCGCTTTTTCATGCCGTCGATCAGGCTGAAGATCACGGGCACGAACAGCAGGCTGAGCGCGGTCGAGGTGATCAGCCCGCCGATGACGGCCA
This sequence comes from Caulobacterales bacterium, assembly GCA_038250335.1. Taxonomy (GTDB): domain Bacteria; phylum Pseudomonadota; class Alphaproteobacteria; order Caulobacterales; family Caulobacteraceae; genus Brevundimonas. Next base: position 5,168 of record JBBSCK010000117.1, on the reverse strand, counting down.
CGGCCATGGGCGAGCGGAACTCGGTCCCCTCGCCGATGGCAAGGGCGATGGGCAGCATGCCCAGCCCCATGGCCAGGGTCGTCATGATGATCGGCCGCGCGCGCTTGTGGGCTGAGTCCATCAGGGCGTCGCGCTTGGTCATGCCCTGCTGCATGGCGATGATGGCGTAGTCGACCAGCAGGATCGAATTCTTGGCCGCGATCCCGGTCAGCATGATCATGCCAATCAGGGCCGGCATCGAAAGCGACTTTCCGGTCAGCAGCAACGCGAGGAAGGCCCCACCGAAGGATAGCGGCAGCGCCGCGAGGATGGTGATCGGGTGGAAGAAGCTTTTGAACAGCAGGACCAGTACCGCATACATCAGCAGAATGCCGGTGATGAGGGCGAAGGCGAAGCCGGTCCCCAGCTCCTGGAAGCTTTCCAGATCGCCCGAGGTCGCCTGGGCCACCCCGGCCGGCAGCGACTGCATCGCCGGCAGGGCATTCACTTCGGTCGAGGCCTGGCCGAGGGTAATGCCGGTCATCTCGGCCGAGATATTGGCCACCCGCCGGCGGTCGTAGCGGTCCAGCTGGTTGGGGCCCGCACCGAAGCTGATATCGGCGACGGCCGACAGCGGGACGGAGGCCCCGTTGGCAGTCGGCACCTTGAGGTTCTCGATCACCGCCATCGAGCTGCGCGAATCCTCCGTCAGCATCACCCGGATCGGAATCTGGCGGTCGCCGAGATTGAATTTCGGCAGCAACTGGTCCGCATCTCCCAGGGTGGCGACCCGCGCCGCCCGGCTGATGTCCTGGGTCGAGACGCCGGCCAGGGCGGCCACGTCGGACTTGGGCGTGATCAGGATCTCGGGCCGGACCAGCGCCGCCGTCGAGACGACGTTGGACAGGCCCGGAACGCCGCGCATCTCGCGCTCGACGGATGCAGCCGCCGCTTCGAGCGTGCCGCCGTCGTCGCCCACCAGGGCAATGGTCAGCAGATTGCTGGCGCCCCCGCCCCCGCCGCCGAACTGGACCCGGGCCCCGGGCGTCTGGCGCAGGATCGGGCCCATCTCGGCCTCGAAGGCTTGTTGCCGGATGCTGCGATCCGATTTCGGCACCAGGTTGACAGTCAGGGTCGCGCGCCGGACCTCGCCTGCGCTGGACCCGCCGCCCGGCCCGATGCTGGTCGTGGCCGATCCGACCGACGAATAGATCGAGCGGACTTCCTCACGCTTCAGCAGTTCTGTGGTGATGCCCTGAACTGCGGCATCGGTCTGTTGCAGGGTGGCTCCCGGCGGCAGCTCGACCGTGACGGTCGAGCGCGACACGTCCTCGACCGGGATGAACTCCCCTGGGATCTGGCTCGCGAGCCAGATCGAGAAGGCGAAGAAGAGCGCGCCCATGCCGACGACCCATGTCCGGTGGTCCAGAAGCCTGTCGATGAACCGCCGACCTGGCCCGCGCGGGCCCGTCGAGGGTCGGGCGGACGTGCCGAGTGCCCAGACCAGCATCTTCTGGTAGGGAGCCATCCAGAACGGATCCGGATGCTCCTTGCCCTGGTCGGCCTTGAGCATATAGGCGGCCATAAGCGGCGTCAGTGTCCGGGCCACGAGCAGGGAGAACAGCACGCTGACGCAGGTCGCGATGGCGAAACTCTTGAAGAACTGGCCGACCACCCCGGGCATGAAGCCGGTCGGGGCAAACACGGCGACCAGGGTCGCCGTGGTGGCCAGAACGGCCAGGCCGATCTCGTCTGCGGCCTCGATGGCGGCAGGATAGGGGGCCTTGCCGTCGCGGATGTGGCGGACGATGTTCTCGATCTCGACGATGGCGTCGTCGACCAGGATGCCGATGGTCAGCGACAGGGCCAGCAGGGTGACCACGTTCAGCGACTGGTTGGTCAGATCCATGACCCAGAAGGTCGGGATCAGCGACAGCGGCATCGCCACGGCGGTGATGAAGGTGGCGCGCCAGTCGCGCAGGAACACGAAGACCACGATCACCGCCAGGGCGGCCCCCAGCAGCAGGGCCTCCACCGAGGCGTGGAAATTGTTGATGACGTCCTTGGTGGTGTTGGCCACCTCCTCGATCACCAGATCGTCGCGTTCGGCGTCGAAGGCCTTGATCGCCGCCTTCGAGGCCTCATAGACATTGACCTCGCTCGACCCGATCGAACGAACAATGCCGAAGCCGACGACTTCCTCGCCGTTGAAACGGGCGCGGCCCCGGGGCTCGGACCATTCATCCACGACCTCGCCCAGATCGCCCAGCCGCACCGTCCGGCCCGCGATGGGGATGAGGGTCTCGCGCAGGGCCTCCACCGAGGTGGCCGAACCGACGGTGCGGATGGCCTGTTCCTCGCCGCCGATCTCGCCGCGTCCGCCCGGCAGGTTAATGTTGGAAGCACGGAGCTGGTTCGAAACCGCCGCCGCAGTGACGCCCTGGGCCTCGAGCCGGCCGGGATCAAGCTTGATGCGGATCTCGCGATCCACGCCGCCGTCGCGCTGGATCTGGCTGACGCCCTGGACCGCCAGAAGGCGTTTCGACACGTCGTTGTCGACCAGCCAGCTCAGCTCCTCGGGGCTCATGCCGGGGGCGCGGACAACGAAGTTCGCGATCGGCACCCCGGTGAACTCGATCCGCTGGATCTGGGGTTCCTGAACGTCGGCCGGCAGGTCCTGGCGAACGCGGGTGACCGCGTTCCTCACGTCATTGGTGACCTTTTCCAGGTCCACGCCCAGTTCGAATTCGACCAGGGTGGTCGAGACCGAGTCGTTGACGGTCGAGCGGATGTTCTTGACCCGGCCCAGACCGGCCACGGCGTCCTCGACCAGGCGGGTGACCTGGGTCTCCATCTCGGGCGGGGCCGCGCCCGACTGGACCACGGTCACGGCCACGACCGGCAGGTCGACGTCCGGGAAGTTGTTGGTGCGCAGGTTGAAATAGCTGGTGATGCCCGCCAGCGTCAGGACGACGAACATCAGGACGATCGGAATGGGGTTCCGGATCGACCACGACGAGATCTGGGAGAAATTCATCGTGCGGCTCCGGCGGCAGGGGCCGCAGATCGGGCCTCGGCTCCGGGACTGGCGGGCCGGACCGCGACCTGGTCGCCTTCGCCGAGGAATCCGGCACCCTGCACCACCACCCGCTGGTCCGCCGTCAGGCCGGACTCGATCGCGACCAGTGGGCCGGTCCGGGCACCGGTGGTCACCGGAGAGAAGCGAACCGTGTTGTTGGCCCCGATCACATAAACGCCGGCACGGCCTTCACGGAACACCACGGCGTCGGACGGCACCGTCAGGACCGGGGACTGACCGACATCGATGCGCGCCCGCGCGAACATGCCAGGACGCAGACCGTTTCCGCCGGCGAGGGAGACACGGGCGATGCCCAGCCGGGTCTGGGGGTCCACCTCGGAGGTGACGATCCGCACCGTACCGGCGGTCTCGCCGGCCTGATCCGACGTGATGACGGCGCTCATTCCGGCGCGCACCGAGGCGAGTTCGCGCTCCGGGATCTGGGCGTCCAGTTCCAGACGACCGTCGCGGACCATACGGAACAGCTCCGCCCCGGCCTGAACGATCTGGCCCCGGGTGACGTTGCGGCTGAGGATCAGACCCGAGACCGGCGCGCGCACCGTGGCCTGGTTCAACTGGGCCCGGGTCTGGCTGAGGGACGCGCGGGCCGAGGCCACCCCGGCCCCCGAGGCGCGCTGGTTGGCCTGGGCGGTATCGAGCGAGGCCTGGCTGAGGAAGCCCCTTTCCTTGAGCTCCTGCGCGCGCGCCAGGGCCGCGTCGTCGCGCGCCAGGTTGGCCTCCGCCGTCTGCACGGCCGCCTGTTGCTGGGCCAGCTGGGCGCGCAGGACCGTGTCGTTCAGCTGGACCAGGGTCTGGCCCTGGCGCACATAGGTCCCTTCGTCAGCATAAACGCCTGTGGCGACCAGCCCGCCCGTCTCTGCCCCCACGGGCACCTCCTCCCAGGCCGAGACGCTGCCCGACGCAGTCACCTCCCGGGGCAGGTTGGTCACGGTCACCGTGGCGGCGGTGACTGACTGGCTGGCGTCGGGTGCCGCCGCAGCCTTGTCGCCGGCCTCGCCGCCACCGCAGCCCGCGACAAACAGTGTCAACGCCGCCAGACCGGCCGGGGCCGAGATGCGGGAAAGCGAACGAAGCGAAGTCGTGGCGGCCACGGAGCGATCCTGTCTTTGGGGCGGGCGGGGGAGCGCCGGCTGTCGTTGTCGCGCGTGAGGCAGGGGAAGCCGTGGCGCGGAGGGCTCATACCGCGTTCGACGCCCCGTCTCAAACCGGCGTCGTCCCCATTACGCCGAAGTAATCCCGTCGTCGCGCAGTCAAACAACCCGGGAGACCCTGACGCGCGTTGGCGCCCGGACGGTGCCCATGCTAACCGGCCCCCAGCATGACGACGCCCCCCATTGATCGAATCCGAAACTTCTCCGTGGTCGCCCATATCGACCATGGCAAATCGACCCTGTCCGACCGGCTGATTCAGTTCACGGGCGGGCTCACTGCGCGGGAAATGTCGGCGCAAGTCCTTGATTCGATGGATATCGAGAAGGAGCGGGGCATCACGATCAAGGCGCAGACGGTGCGCCTGAACTACACGGCCCAGGACGGGCTGGACTATGTCCTGAACCTGATGGACACGCCGGGGCATGTGGACTTCGCCTATGAGGTCTCGCGCTCTTTGGCCGCATGCGAGGGCTCGCTGCTGGTGGTCGATGCGTCGCAGGGGGTCGAGGCCCAGACCCTGGCCAATGTCTATCAGGCCATCGACAACAACCACGAGATCGTGCCGGTCCTGAACAAGATCGACCTGCCCGCCGCCGAGCCCGAGCGGGTCCGCCAGCAGATCGAGGACGTCATCGGCATCGATGCGTCGGACGCCGTCCTGTGCAGTGCCAAGTCCGGCATCGGCATCGAGGAGGTGCTGGAGGCCATCGTCACCCGCCTGCCGGCCCCGAAAGGCGACGCGGCCGCCCCGCTCAAGGCCCTGCTGGTCGACGCCTGGTACGACCCGTACCTCGGCGTCGTCGTTCTGGTGCGGGTCTTCGACGGCGTGCTGAAGGCCGGGATGCGGGTCAAGATGATGCAGAACGGCTCGACCCATCTGGTCGACCGGGTCGGCGTCTTCCTGCCCAAGAACACCCCGGTGGACCAGCTGGGCCCC
>JBBSCK010000116.1:0-8256 GCA_038250335.1 Caulobacterales bacterium | reverse complement strand
TTCGTGAAGGCCACGGCCGGAAACCGTTCCATCACATACCCCGTCTCCCAGCTCGATTTGGCCAGGAACACGGGGGCCTGGTCGATGTCGCGGGCCATCTGGCCGCGGTATTTGCCCATGAAGTCCTCGACATCGGCCTTGTCGCCATCGATCCAGCGGGCCTCGGCCCAGGGGCTGTGTTCGAAGATGACCTCCAGCCCGTATTCCTCGCCCAGCCGGTCGGCCATCACCTCGAACTGCAGCTGTCCGACCGCGCCGACGATGAAGTCGGCCCCGATTTCCGGGCGGAACAGCTGGGTCACGCCTTCCTCGGCCAGACCATCCAGCGCCTTTTTCAGATGTTTGGCCTTGAGCGGATCCTTGACCCGCACGCGCTGCAGGATTTCCGGCGCAAAGTTGGGCAGGCCGGCGAACCGGATCAGGCCGCTTTCGGACAGGCTGTCGCCGACCCTAAGCACGCCGTGGTTGGGAATGCCGATGACGTCGCCGGCATAAGCCTCGTCGGCCAGTTCGCGGTCGCTGGCGAAGAACATGATGGGGGCGTTGACGGACAGCTGTTTGCCCGTGTTCTGGACCTTCAGCTTCATGCCGCGCTTGAAGCTGCCCGAGGCCATGCGGAACATGGCGATGCGGTCCCTGTGGTTCGGGTCCATATTGGCCTGGACCTTGAAGACGAAGCCGGTGACCTCGTCGGCGCCCGGCTGGATGGTCAGCTCCACGGGGGCGGGGGCATTACGCGTCTCGGGCGGGGCTTCCTTCCGGGCCGGCATGACTTTCGGAGGGGGCGCCCAGTCGCCGATCGCGGCCAGCAGTTCGTCGATGCCGAAATGGCGCAGGGCCGAGCCCCACAGCACCGGCGTCAGATGGCCTTCGAGGAAGGAGCGGCGGTCAAAGGCGGGATAGCCCCCCGTGACCAGTTCGGCCGCCTCGATCAGTTCGGCGTGCTCGCCCGGTTCGAAATAGCGCGCGGCCTCGGTCAGGGGCAATGCGGCGGGGTGGCCCGCATCCTCGACCGCGCCGGGGACTTTCCGCGCATAGGGCTGGAACGTGCCGGTGCCCATTTCGACCATGCCGCGCAGCCGGTTACCGCTCTGGGCCGGCCACCAGACGGGGGCGGGGTCCAGCTGCAGTTTCGAGGCGATCTCGTCCAGCAGTTCCAGCGGGTCCAGCGCCTCGCGGTCCAGCTTGTTGATGAAGGTGATGATCGGGATGTCGCGCAGGCGGCACACCTCGAACAGCTTCAGCGTCTGCGGCTCGATGCCCTTGGCCGCGTCCAGCACCATGATGGCGCAGTCGGCGGCGGTCAGGGTGCGATAGGTGTCCTCGGAAAAGTCCTCGTGGCCTGGCGTGTCCAGCAGGTTGAACCTCTTGCCGTCATGCTCGAACGTCATGACCGAGGCCGAGACCGAAATCCCGCGCTCCTTCTCGATCTTCATCCAGTCCGACTGCGTCCGCCGGTTCTCGCCCCGTGCCCGCACTGCGCCCGCCGCGCGAATGGCTCCGCCGGACAGCAGGATGTGCTCGGTCAGCGTGGTCTTGCCGGCGTCGGGATGGGCGATGATGGCGAAGGTCCGCCGGCGGGCGGCCTCTTCGTTCAGGGTCAGCTTGGACATTGGGCGCGGGAGGTAGCGCAGACGGGTCTGAAAGTCGAACGCCGTCACTTCGCAGGCGTCAGGCCGCTGCAGGCCGCCGCTGGCGTCCGATCCTCGCCCGGCCGGCTCAGGCCGCCATCCGGCCCCAGACGACGCGGTCAGCGGCGACGGCGTCGAGCCGGCCCCGGGCGTCACGGGCCTTCAGCTGGCGCAGGACGGTATCGGGCAGGGCGCAGAAGCGCGGCTCGACCAGGGCGGGATCGCAGGCGATCTCGGGGGCGGCGAACAGGGCGGCGTTGATCTCGGGCGACCGGTCGTGGATCAGCCAGGCCAGCCGGCGCGCGCGTTCCGGGTCGTTGCGGTGCAGCAGCGGATCCTCGGCAAACAGCTCGCAGCCCAGCTCCATCAGATAGTCGAAGCCCAGCTTCTCGAACCGGCGCGCATCGGCCGACGTGACCGGAGAGGCCTCGTCCAGGTCGAACACAGCGTCGTTCATGAGAAACAGCATGGAGGAGCGCCCGCCTTTACGCCGACGCTTCTCGCCGACCTCGTGACCCTAGCGCGGGGGGTTTTCGGTTCCGTTCCCGAACGGGGTTAAGTTTGTCTGAGGGTCGAGGGTCGAGTTTCTGCAACTTTCGGTGCGGGTCGGTCACCTCTCTGCAGAAGCCGCTGGCCCGAGCCTCGAACGCGCCGAGGAGCTGAGCCGGACGCTGACGACGCTCAAAAGACGGCTGGACGCACCACCGCTGCAGAACGAATGACCCTCCTACTCGTCGACCCTCGACCCTCGACCCTCGACCCTTTCCGTCAGGAAATGCCGCCCCTCACGATCCTCGATCTCGACCACCCACAGGTCGGAATCATAGCCGACCTGGCGCTGGATGAAGGCGTCCAGGTCGCTTTCGGACCCCATGACCGGCTGTATCCACAGCCGCTCGCCGTCCGGACCAAACGCCTCGCTGTAAAGCCGCGCCTCGCGCGTGGAGGTGTCATAGGCCTTGACGATCACCGTCCCCGCGCGCGCGTCGCCCCGGCGCACCACGGTCGCGCTGGCCCCCTCGATTCCGGCGCGACGGATCAGGGCACCGACCCACAGGTCTGAGTTCAGAAGCAAATCGCTAACCCTGCTCGGAAACGGGACCGGAACGTCGTCGCGCTACGGTCAAGCCATGAGGATAGGCCTTTCCCCCCGCTTCGCCAGAGCCGTCGCCGCAAGCGTCCTGCTGGCGGCCGGCCCCGTCACGGCCCGGACCGACGGTACGGGGACCTATTACGACCGGACCTTCGTCCTGGCGGCGCATGAGAAATGCCGTCTGTTCCAGCAACCCGTGGCGAGGGCCCTGTCGGCGGCCACGCTGCAGTCACGCGGCGCGGCGCTGAGGGCGGGGACGACCGAGGCGACGCTCCGGGCCACCGCCGACCGGGCACGATCGCGGGCGCGGCAGGTCTCCTGCACCAATCCTGAACTGGCCACGGTGCGCGACCGCGTCGCCGACGCCTTCGCCGGGTGGCAGCGGATTCCGCGCATGGACTTTATCGGCGACCAGGGCACCTGGACCGCCGACCGGGTGCGGCGCGAGGCCTCGACCTGGCGGCTGGCCCAGCCCTCGACGACCGGGGCCTCGCCCGTCCGCTTCGGCATCAGCGCCGCCGCCGACGGCCGTGAAAGCCTGTCGGCAGTAGTGTCCTTCGTCGGCCGGCCCCGGCCCTATGCCGCGCGCATCGTGATGCGCGACACGACTCTGGCCAACCGCCCCTGGCTGACCGCCGCCGGGTTCGCCGTCCTGCCGCCGGAGACGGCGCGCAAGATGGTCTGGTCGGCCGGGACGCGTCCGGCCGCCGAGGGGCTGCTGGCGACCGGGAGCACCCAGGGCGAGACCTGGACCTTTCCCGCGACCGCCGGCGACAGCCTGGCCCGCCTCGACCCCCGCGAGCCGTTTGTGCTGGAATTCATGTTCAGCGACGGCAGCGTCGCCCGTGCAACCTTCGAGGCCGGCGACTTCGCTGCGGCCCGCGCCTTCGTGGCAATGGGGACGGTCTAGCCGCCCACGTTCAGCGGAATGATCTCGGCCCCGCCGTCGGGGAGGGCGGCCCTCGCTGTCCGGGCCACGGGCATGCGAACCGTGACTGCCGTGCCTTCGCCCAGGGTCGAGTCCAGGCTCATCCGGCCGCCGTGCAGTTCGGCCAGGGACCGGACCAGCGACAGCCCCAGACCCGTTCCCTGCGCCCGCTGCTCGGACCCGCCGGCCTGTTCGAACGGCCGTCCCAGACGCGCCAGATCCGGCGCTGCGATGCCCACGCCTGTATCGGCCACGACCAGCTCCAGATAGGGGCCAATGGTCTCCAGCGTCAGGGTCACAGAGCCTCCCGACGGGGTGAATTTGATCGCGTTGGACAGTAGATTCAGCGTGATCTGCTTCAGCGCCCTGCGGTCGGCGTCGACGTCCAGCGGGGTGTCTGGCAGCAGGCTGGACAGGCCGACGGACTTGTCGGTCGCCGCGACCCGCACCAGTGCGACGGCCGCCGAAACCACCTCGCGGGCGTCGAAGGTCTCGCGCGACAGTTCATAGCGTTCGGCCTCGATCTTGGACACGTCCAGCACGTCGTTGATCAGGTCCAGCAGATGACCCCCGGCCTCGTGGATGCTGTCGGCGTATTCGGCGTATTTGACCGGCAGCGGACCGAACAGGCGCTGGCGCATGATGTCCGAGAAGCCCAGTACCGCATTCAGCGGTGTGCGCAGTTCATGGCTCATATTGGCCAGGAAACGGGTCTTGCCGAGGTTTCGCGCCTCGGCGTCGGCGCGCGCGGCCTCCAGCCCGATCTCCGTGGCGAACTGGCGGGTCGCGTCAAAGGCCTGGGCGATCAGGCGGGCGGAACCGTCGTGGTCCTCCATGCGGCGCACGATGAGCGTCACGCGTCGGTCAAGGGCGATGCGGGGTGCGAACACGGTCTGGCCCTCCTGACCCGCCAATGCGCGGTCGAGGGCGTTCAGGATCACGGGCCGGTCCGGCGCATGGACGGCGGCGATCAGCCCCTGTTCGAACAGGGCCTCGATATCGATCGACGGCGGCGGGGTCCCATAGGCGGCCAGGACCCGGCCGGACGGTTCGAGGATCAGGGTCAGGCCCGGCTGGGCCGCCAACAGGGTCTCGACACGCCGGGCGGCGGTCTCGGCCTCGACCAGCCGGGTCTCGCGCGGTCGCGAGGCCAGACGCACGGCCAGGGCCGCCGCGCCGCCCGCCAGCATCGCCGAGATAGCCGCCAGGACCGGGGCCGGGGCCGGCGGTCCGATCCACCAGGCCGAGAGCTGGCCGGCACAGGCGGCCACGGCCCCGCCCAGCGCGCCCCCCTGGGCCAGCCAGGCTCCATGACGCGGTCCGCCCAGCGCCAGCCCGGCCACGAACGGCAGGATGATGACGCCCACCAGCGGGCCGGCCAGACCGCCCGAAAGCACGGCCGCCGCCATCGCCGCGACGGTCCAGACCGCAAGGACAAGGGCTCGTTCGCCGGGTCCGTCGCGCCACAGCAGACCCAGGCCTGCCAGACCGGGAACCACCATGGCCAGGGTGCCGAACACCGCAGGCCCGCCTAGCCCGGCCAGCCAAAGCGCGCCGAGCGCAAACAGTCCGGCTGCGGCCGCCCAGCCGGCGTGCCACGCAGCCAGCGCCGGCACACCGTCCGCGTCGCGGGCCGGGGCTGTCCTCTCTGGCGACTGTGCGGAAATGGGGCTCACTCAGGATACCGGCCGTCGACGTCCGGGCAGGGGCGCGCGCCCGGCCGGCGAGACTAGCCTCCCGGATGAGTCGTCCAAAGCCCGCACCCGCATCAGGCGACTGGTCGCCGGCGACTGCGGCGTCCGGTCCGGGGATGGTCTGGCCGGTTGTCCTTGACCCGGGGCGGCCCTATCTGGCGTGCATGACTGACCCCGCCACGAGCATCGACGCCACCCTGGCCGAACTGGTCGAGGATTTCGACGTGCTGGAGGACTGGGAACAGCGCATCGCCTATGTCATCGATCTGGGCCGGGGCATGCCCCCGTTGCCCGATGCCGACCGGATCGAGGACAACAAGGTGGCCGGCTGCGCGGCCCAGGTCTGGCTGGCCAACGGGCGCGAGGGCGAGCGTCTGACGTTCCGCGCCGACAGCGACAGCGCCATCTCGAAGGGCAATGTCGCCCTGCTGCTGAAACTCTACAGCGGCCGTCCGGCCGATCAGATCCTGGCCTTTGACGCAAAGGCCGCGCTGGACCGCCTCGGCCTGCCCCAGGCCCTCACCCGTCAGCGGGCCAACGGGCTGAACGCCATGGTCGGGCGGATCCGCCAGGCGGCCCTCGGGGCCGGCTGAAAACGGCGGGGCCGGCGGGCTTCAGCCGATCCCGTAGTGACGCGCCAGGGCCGCCAGTCCGCGCCTGAGGACCGCCTTGCCCTCGCGCCGTCGGAGGCCGAGGTCCTGTTCGGCCAGCTGCAGCGTCCGGCCCCGGACGCAGATGTGCTCGACAAAGCTGCGAGCGGCGGGCTCGCACGCCGCCAGCGCCTCCGCCACCCGCCGGCCTGCGGTCAGGGCGCGGTCTCCCGGTTCGACCCGGGCGGCCGAGCCGCGTCCGGTCGATCGGGGCAGGGCGTCCCAGCGCATCGTCATCGACGGCCCCGACTGAGCCATCTCGGCATCGGCGCGCAGCCTTTCGCCCGCTGCGACCTCGGCCGGCGCCAGCCACGGGCGGCCCGAGGCGTCGGTGCGGCGCGCCAGCCAGGCGATCGGGCTCTCACCCAGATTGGCCCGGCGGGCGACGGTGCGACCGTCCGGCTCCATCAGCCAGCGCTCGCCCTCGATCCGGCCGGGGCTACCGATCGGGGGTCGCGGCACAGCAGGCAGTTCCGGCCGCGCGATCCAGCCGCCTCCGGGACGGGCGCGCAGACCAGGTTCCTTGACCAGGGCGCGAAAGTGCGTTTCGTCGATCGTCAGGACCACACGCGACCGCCGGTCCGTGCCCAGCCTCAGACGGTAGGCACCGTCGCCGTCCAGGCTATCGATCCAGCCGCCCCGTTTCGACAGCAGGACCCGCGCCCGGGCCACCGCCCCGCTCACGCAGCCTCCGACACGTCGGGCAGATCCGGCGGCGAGGCCTCGCAGACGGCCCGGATGGCGTCCTCAAGCTGATCCAGCAGGGCGTCCAGATGCGGCTCGTCGCGCGCATCCTCGATCCGGCGACAGGCGTTGGACGCGGTCTGGCGGTTGACCCCGAAGGCGTGGCCGACCCGCTCCAGCTGCCAGCCCAGGGCCACATGGGCCAGATACATCGACACCCGTCGGGCTCTCAGGGCGGCCGGGGAGACCCGGGTCCCGCGCACCACGGCCGGGATCGGCGTGTCCAGCCGCACCGCCACAATCTGCATCACCAGGTCGGCGCGCCGCCGGGCCCGTTCCGATACCTGCACGCGATAGGGTTCCTTCACGTCCGTCTCTCCCGTCCACAGCCAGCACCCGCCGCAGAATGGGGCGGCCGGCCTCAAGGCTAGGAATATGGTCCTGACCGACGTCAGATTCGGTCGCACCCTCTCGGGGGGCGTCGCCTGCGGGGGGGGGGCGTGCCGGGGGCGATGGCCTGCGAAAATAATTCGAATCGTTGACTCGAACAGGTCGACGCCGATTCGCAAATCAGCCTACGATTCGCCTCAGTGGGGTGCTGTTAACCGTTCTTAAGGTTTTGAGCGATTAACTCCGGAACAAGGTTACCCGGACGTCCGTATCGGGTCATATAGTCAAGCTTTGCCTGGAGGGGCATCCATGCGTGTTCTGCTGATTGAAGACGATCACGCCACGGCGCAAAGCATCGAACTGATGCTCAAGTCCGAGGGCTTCAACGTCTATACGACGGATCTGGGCGAGGAAGGCATCGATCTGGGCAAGATCTATGACTACGACCTGATCCTGCTGGACCTGAACCTGCCCGACATGAGCGGTCTGGAAGTGCTGCGCCAGCTGCGCGTCGGCAAGGTCAATACCCCGGTGATGATCCTGTCGGGCACCTCGGAGATCGAGACCAAGGTCAAGACCTTCGGCGGCGGTGCCGACGACTATATGACCAAGCCCTTCCACAAGGACGAGCTGATCGCGCGCACCCACGCCGTGGTCCGCCGCTCCAAGGGTCACGCCCAGGCCATCATCCACACCGGCGAGATCGCCGTGAACCTGGACGGCAAGACGGTCGAGGTGCACGGCCACCGCGTCCATCTGACGGGCAAGGAATACCAGATGCTGGAGCTGCTCTCGCTCCGCAAGGGCACCACCCTGACCAAGGAAATGTTCCTCAACCACCTGTACGGCGGCATGGACGAGCCCGAGCTGAAGATCATCGACGTCTTCATCTGCAAGCTGCGCAAGAAGCTGGCCACGGCCGCCGGCGGCAAACACTATATCGAAACCGTCTGGGGCCGCGGCTATGTCCTGCGCGACCCGACGGAGAACACCGCGCCGGCCCCGGTCAGCGCCGCCGCCTGATCCGGTCGACCCTCGACTACGCCAACGCCCGCCGGGACCCCGGCGGGCGTTTTGCTGTGCGGCGCGGATGTGCAGACGGTTCGTCTCCTCCCCGTCGCCGCCTGGCGACGGGGAGGGGGACCGCCCCCCGGTCCGAGCTTCGCTCGGCCGGAGGACAGGCTCC
>JBBSCK010000115.1:0-8317 GCA_038250335.1 Caulobacterales bacterium | reverse complement strand
GGTTCAGCCGAACAGCTCCAGCTGAGGCCGGGCGTCGGCAGGCACGCGAAATCGGGTGATGTCGAGCTCGGCGCGCGGCGCATTCAGGCCATAGCGTTTTACCGCTGCCTTGAAGCGCATGGCGATCAGGTTGGCGACGGGGCCGGTGCCCTTCATCTGCTGCGACCCGTCGGGGTCATAGTCCCCGCCGCTGCGGGTCTGGCGAATCAGCGACATCACGCGCGCGGCGCGGTCGGGGCGGGCGTCGGCCAGCCACTCGGCGAAGAGGGTTTTGATCTCCAGCGGCAGACGCAGGGTGACATACATGGCGGTGGTCGCTCCGGCCCCCGCCGCCGCCTCCAGCACGGACTCGAGCTCATGGTCGTTGAGGCCGGGAATGACCGGCGCAAACCCGACCCCGACCGGCACCCCGGCGTCTGCCAGCCTCTTGATCGCATCGAGGCGGCGGGACGGCGTGGCGGCGCGGGGCTCCATCGTCCGGGCGAGGTCGCGGTCCAGCGTCGTGATCGACACCAGGGCGCTGGCCAGACGGTCGCGCCCCATCGGGCCCAGAATGTCCATATCGCGGGTAATCAGGTTCGATTTGGTAATGATGGAAAAGGGCTGGTTGAACCGCTGCAGCACTGCCAGCAGGCCGCGCGTGATCTTCTGTGTCCGCTCGACCGGCTGATAGGGGTCGGTGTTGCCGCCTATATGGATCGGTTTGCAGACATACCGCGCCCCGCCGAGCTCGCGTTCCAGGAGACGCGGTCCTTCGGGCTTGAAGAACAGGCGGCTCTCGAAATCCAGGCCCGGGGACAGGCCCATGAAGGCGTGGGATGGACGGGCGTAGCAGTAGATACAGCCATGTTCGCACCCTTTGTAGGGGTTGATCGACCGGTCGAAACCGATGTCGGGGCTGGTGTTCTTCGTGATGATCGTCCGGGCGTGTTCAGCAGTCAGGGTCGTCCGCAGGGGCGCTGGGGTGTCGTCATCGGCGGTCCAGCCATCGTCGAAATCCTCATGGGCGACCGGTTCGAACCGGCCGGAGGCATTGCTGCGGGCACCGCGTCCTTTGGTCGTCTGCGGGCGGGCGGGCATGGAGCGAAGATAGCGCGCGAACGGAACAAAGCAAGAACCAATTTGGCCCGGATATCGGGTCTCCTCCCCGTTTGCGCAGCAAATGGGGAGGTGGCACGGCGCGGCTTGGCGCCGTGACGGAGGGGTTCTTGAAGCAAGCAGGGTCGGTGGGGCGTCAAGAACCCCTCCACCCCCCGCCAAACGGCGGGCGGTCCCCCTCCCCATCGCCCTTCGGCGATGGGGAGGAGACAAGGAGGATCAGGCTTTCGCGGCCTTCTTCGCTGGTGCTTTCTTGGCCGAAGCCTTCTTGGCGGCCGGCTTCTTTGTCGCCGCAGTCTTCGGCGCAGCCTTCTTGGCCGGAGCCTTCTTGCCCCTGGCCGGAGCGGCGAGGGCGCGGGCGGCGAGCAGGGGCACGGCGACCTCCAGCGTCATGTCCCCGGGGGCCGTGCCCTTGGGCAGGGTGGCGTTGATCTTGCCCGATTTCACATAGGGGCCGAAACGCCCGGCCATGACGTGGACCGGCTCGCCGGTTTCCGGATGGGCCCCCAGATCCTTGAGCGGTGCGACTGCAGCCCCACGACCGGCGAACTTGCCCGCGCGCTTTTCGGCCAGCAGGACCACGGCCCGGTTCAGGCCGATCTCGAACACCTCGTCGATGTCGGCGACGTTGGCGTAGGTTCCCGCGTGAAGGATGAAGGGGCCGTAGCGGCCAAGTCCGGCCGTGATCGGCTTGCCGTCCTCGGGGTGATCGCCGACGGGGCGGGGCAGGGCCAGCAGACGCACGGCCTGTTCCAGGGTCAGGGTGGCCGGCGACCAGCCCTTGGGCAGGGACGACCGTTTGGGCTTTTCCTCGCCGGGATTGGCGGTTTCGACATAGGGGCCGAAGCGGCCGATCTTGAGCGCCACCGGCAGGCCGGTAACGGGATCGATGCCCAGATCGCGGTCGCCGGCGGCCTCTTCGCCCGCGTTCTCACCGGCACCAAACCCGCGCGTGTAGCGGCATTCGGGATAGTTCGAGCAGCCGATGAAGGACGACCGCATCTTGAAGCTGGCTTTCAGATGCAGCCGGCCGGTCTTGCACAGCGGACAAAGACGCGCGTCGGAGCCGTCTTCCTTGTCCGGGAACAGGAAGGGGCCGATCACCCCGTCCAGTTCGTCGATGACGCCCTGGCGTTCCAGCACTGCGGCAGTGGCGGGTTTGAGCTTGGACCAGAACTCGCGCAGCAGCGCCTTGAAGTCCATGTCCCCGGCCGAGACCTCGTCCAGCTGGGTCTCCAGCGCAGCGGTGAAGTCGTATTCAACCCACTGGCCGAAGAACTGCTCGAGGAAGGCGGTGACCAGACGGCCATTGTCCTCGGGGATGAACCGGTTCTTGTCCATGCGGACGTATTCGCGGTCGCGCAGGGTCGTCAGGATCGAAGCATAGGTCGAGGGCCGGCCGATGCCGAGCTCCTCCAGCTTCTTGACCAGGGTGGCTTCCGAATAGCGCGGCGGCGGCTCGGTGAAATGCTGGTCGGTTCGGATGGCCTCGACCTTCGCCTTCGCGCCTTCTTTCAGGACCGGCAGGCGAGTGGACTCATCGTCCTCCTCGGTTTCAGTGCCCTTCTGCTTTTCGTCGCGGCCTTCCTCATAGACGGCGAGGAAGCCATCGAAGGTCACGACCTGGCCGGTGGCGCGAAGGCCGGTCTGGCCATCGGGCGTCTCGACATCGACCGTGGTCCGGTCCAGACGCGCAGCCTCCATCTGGGACGCCACCATCCGCTTCCAGATCAGCTCATAGAGCCGCTGGAGGTCGCTCTCGAGCCGAAGGCTATCGGGCCGGCGGGCGATGTTGGTCGGCCGGATCGCCTCGTGTGCTTCCTGAGCATTCTTGGCCTTGGATTTGTAATAGCGGGCTTCTGACGGGACGAAGGCCGGGCCGAAGGTCTCGCCGATGACCTCGCGCGCCTGGGCGATGCCTTCGGGCGTCGTCTGCACGCCGTCGGTCCGCATATAGGTGATCAGGCCGCCGGTCTCGTCGACGCCTTCGTACAGTTTCTGGGCGGCGCGCATGGTGCGCTGGGCGTCGAAGCCCAGCTTGCGCGACGCCTCCTGCTGAAGCGTGGAGGTGGTGAAGGGCGGGGAGGGGAAGCGGCGAACCGGCTTCTTCTCGATCGACTTGATGGTGAAGTCGCCGGCCTTGATGGCGTCTCGGGCGGCGAAGGCCACGGCCTCCGACGGAATGTCCAGACGCTGGATCCGCTTGCCCGCATGCTTGACCAGACGGGTGGTGAAAGGCGGGCTGTCGGCGGCCAGATCGGCCTCGACCGACCAGTACTCCCGGGCCGTGAAGCGTTCGATCTCCAGCTCGCGATCGACGACGATCCGCAGGGCGACCGACTGGACACGGCCCGCCGAGCGGGCACCGGGCAGCTTGCGCCACAAGACCGGCGACAGGGTGAAACCGACCAGATAGTCCAGCGCGCGGCGGGCCAGATAGGCCTCGACCAGCTCCATATCGATCTGGCGCGGCCTGGCCATCGCCTCCAGCACGGCGGACTTGGTGATGGCGTTGAAGGTGACGCGTTCGACGTGGGTGTCCTTCAACGCCTTCTTCTTGTTCAGGACTTCCAGCACGTGCCAGCTGATCGCCTCGCCCTCACGGTCGGGGTCAGTGGCGAGGATGACGCGGTCGGCGCGCTTGGCGGCGGCGGCGATCTCGGACATGCGGGTCGCGGCGCGGGCGTCGACCTCCCACTCCATGGCGAAATCCTCATCGGGCTTCACCGACCCGTCCTTGGACGGCAGGTCGCGGATGTGGCCGTAGGAGGCCAGCACCTCGAAGCCGGGACCGAGGTATTTGTTGATGGTCTTGGCCTTGGCGGGGCTCTCGACGATAACGAGATTCATTACGGCTCAGTCTGGAAAGAGGGGCGCAGAACGTGGTTGCCTCGGTGGCGCATGTCAATCAGGCGAAACATGATCGCCGGATTAGCGCCCTGATCGCGTCAGCCAGAGTGGCGTTTCGGCTGGCCTGACGGTCATGGGCCTTGGCGTCAGACCGAGGCCGATCCGCCCGGAAGCAGGGTCGCCCGGCCGGCGAGGCTAAGCTCCAGCAGGGCGGCGGCCACGGGTCCGATGGGGGCGTTCAGCGCCCGGGCCAGTTCGTCCCGGGGCGTGGGGGTCGGTGACAGCAGCGCGGCCACCTTGTCCAGAAAGTCCGGATCGACATCCTCGACGTGATCCGGGAACGGCGGCTCGGGGGTCGACTCGCGCAGCGTGCGCAGGGTGTCGAAGGCGCGTCGGACATCCTCGACGCCCTCGCACAGGATCGCGCCCTGACGCAGGAGCTCATTGGGGCCTTTCGAACGGGGATCGAGCGGCGACCCGGGAACGGCGAAGACGTCGCGTCCCTGTTCGCCCGCCAGACGGGCGGTGATAAGCGAGCCGGACCGAAGCTCCGCCTCGACCACGATGACGCCGCGCGACAGGCCGGAGATGATCCGGTTGCGGCGGGGGAAGTCCCGGGCCTGGGCGCGGGCACCCATCGGGCTCTCCGAGACCACGCAGCCGCGTTCGACGATCTGGCCATAGAGGTCGGCGTTGTCCGGCGGATAGATGTCGTCCACCCCGCCGCCGAGCACGGCGACCGTGCCGGTCTCCAGCGCGCCCTGGTGGGCGGCCGTGTCAATGCCGCGCGCCAGGCCCGAGGCGACCATATAGCCGGCCTGGCCCAGCCCCTGGGCCAGGCCCCGCGCGATCCTCTGCCCACCCGCCGAGGCGATCCGGGCCCCGACCACAGCGACGGTCTCGCGCGAAAGCAGGCCGATGTCGCCGCGGGTCCACAGCAGGGGCGGCGGTGGATCGAGTGCCGCAAGCTGCGCGGGATAGGCGGGGTCGCCGAGCACGATCAGCGCTGCGCCTGCCCGGGCACCTGCGGCCAGCTCATCCTCGATCCGAGCGGCGGGTGGAAGAACATAGCTGTGATCGCCGCCCTTGCGGACGAGATCAGGCAGGCCGTCCAGTGCGGCGACGGCGCTGCCGAACCGGTCGAGGAGCTGTCGGAAGGTGACCGGACCGACCCGGTCGGCGCGGGCGAGGTGCAGGCGGGCGAACCGTTCCGCTTCCGACAGGCCCACGGTCGCCCCCTAGGTCTTCGGGGCGCCGATCCTGGGCTCGGCTCCCTTCAGCAGTCGGCCGATATTCTCGGCGTGACGGATGTAGATCAGGACGCCCGTGGCGACAGCCAGCCAGAAGACCGGCTGGGGCGCAGGCAGGCCCAGGACCGGCAGGGGTAACAGCGCATAGGCCGGTGTAGCCGCCGCCGCGATCAAGGCCGCCAGCGAGGAAAAGCGCAGGCCAAAGGCCACGATCAACCAGGTCGCACCCGCCATCAGGCCCAGCGGCCAGCAGGCCGCGATCATCAGGCCGAAAAAGGTCGCCACGCCCTTGCCGCCCTTGAAGCCCAGCCAGACCGGGAAAAGGTGGCCGAGGAAGGCCGCGCCGCCGGCGATGGCACCGGCTGAATCCGAGCTGAAAAGCTGGCGGGCGATCAGCAGGGCCACCGCCCCCTTGCCGGCGTCCAGCAGAAGGGTAGCGAGGGCCAGGTCCTTGCGGCCGGTGCGCAGCACATTGGTCGCACCGATATTGCCGGACCCGATGTTGCGGACATCGCCGGCACCGGCCGCGCGCGTGATCAGCACGCCAAAGGGGATGGAGCCCAGCAGATAGCCCCCGACCGCCACGAGGGCGAGGGTTCCGAGCGCGGGCCCGACCAGATCCTGCAACCGATTCGCTCCCCTGTAACGTCAAGCCCGAACATGCGTCGCCACGGGTGTGCCCACAAGGGCTGCGCAGGGTTACCGGACGCAGCCGCCGCGGCTATGAGGGCGGCATGCAAAGCCTGAGGTCCCCGATGCCCCGTCTCGTCGTCCCTGTCCTGCTGTCCGTATTGCTCGCCTCAGCCTGCGCCGCCGCCCCGGTCGCGCAGGTGTCTGCGGTTCCGGCGCTGGCGGCGTATTTCGATTGTATCCGGCAGGGCGGCGGCGTGTTGATTTCTGCGCACCGGGCGCAATCGGCCGACGATCACCCGGAAAACTCGATCGCCGCGATCGAGATGACCGGACGGGCCATTCCCGGAGCCATCGTCGAGATCGACGCGGCACTGACGCGCGACGGCACCCTTGTGCTGATGCACGACAAGACGCTGGAGCGGACCACGACAGGTCGGGGCCGGGTCGCGGACCTGACGCTGGCCGAGGTTCGGGCAGTGCGTCTGGAGGCCACAGACGGCGTGGTCACAGACGCCCCGCCGCCGACCCTGCGCGAGGCGCTGGACACGGCCGGGCGGGTCGGGGTCATCGCCAGTATCGACCTGAAGCCGTCAACCGAGGCGGTCACGATCGCCCTGGCCCGCGCGGTGGTGGCCGAGGTCCGGGCGGCCGGGGCCGGCGACCGGGTCATCCTGATCACCTATTCGCCGGAAACCGCCCGGGCCGTGGCGGCACTGGCCCCCGAGATGATGATCTCGGCCGGGCTAGACGACATGGCGGATCTCGAGGGGTTGAGCACACCCCAGATCCTGGCGTGGACCGGAACCCGCGAGGCGCGGCCGGCACTGTGGCGCGCCCTGGGCGAGGCGGGGGTCGAGGTCCAGTTCGGCACCCTCGGTGCGCCCGGCCGTCGACTGGACGACCGCTACGCGGCAGACGGAGACGTAAGCGAATACCGCACCCTGTTTGACCAGGGCGCAGTGGTTATCGCCACAGACGCGCCGCTGGCCGTTCGCTCGGTCCTCGCCCCACAGCTTGCCGCAGCGGCGCGCTGTGAACGTTGACGGATCGGAGCCTCTGGCCTGAAACCTAGAGGCCCAGCTTCGCCTTCAGGATGTCGTTGACGCTGGCCGGATTGGCCTTGCCGCCGGTGGCCTTCATGACCTGACCCACGAACCAGCCGAGGGCCTGGGGCTTTTCGGCGACGGCGGCAGCCTTGTCCGGGTTCGCGGCGATGATCTCGTCGACGGCCTTTTCGATCGCGCCCGTGTCATTGACCTGGACCAGACCGCGCGCCTCGACGACCTTCCGCGGAGACCCCTCGCCGGCCCAGACGTGGTCGAACACTTCCTTGGCGATCTTCGAGGAGATGACGCCTTCCTCGATCAGGGCGACCAGTTCGGCGACATGGGCGGGGGGCAGGGGGCTTTCGGAGAAGTTCTTGCCGTCGGCTGCGAGCCTTGCCGACAGTTCGTTGGTGACCCAGTTGGCGACCAGCTTGGCGTCGCGGCCCTCGGCGGCCGCCTCGAAATAGTCGGCCTTGGCCTGTTCCGAGATCAGGACCACGGCGTCGTACTGCGACAGGCCATAGTCGGCCATAAGCCGGCGGCGTTTTTCGTCCGGCAGTTCAGGCAGGTTCGCCCTGATGTTGTCGATCCAGGCCTGTTCCAGCTCCAGCGGCAGCAGGTCCGGGTCAGGGAAGTAGCGGTAATCGTTCGCCTCTTCCTTGGAGCGCATCGAGCGGGTCTCGCCCGCTGTCGGGTCATAGAGGCGCGTTTCCTGAACGATCTTGCCGCCATCCTCGAGGATCTCGATCTGGCGGCGGGCCTCATGGTTTATGGCCTGGGAGATGAAGCGGAACGAGTTGACGTTCTTGATCTCGCAGCGCGTGCCCAGATGGCTGAAGTCGCCGGTCGCCTTGAACTTTTCGTACTGACCCACGCGGCAGACCGATACATTCACGTCGGCGCGCAGATTGCCCTTCTCCATGTCGCCGTCGCAGGTGCCCAGATAGATCAGGATGGTCCGGATCTTCTTGACGTAGGCGACGGCCTCCTCGGGCGAGCGGATGTCGGGCCGCGAAACGATCTCCATCAGGGCTGTGCCTGCGCGATTCAGGTCGACATAGCTTTCGGTCGGCGACAGGTCGTGGATCAGTTTGCCCGCGTCCTGCTCCAGGTGCAGCCGCTCGATGCCGACGTTGAAGAATGACCCGTCCTCGGCCTCGACCTCAACGACGCCCTCGCCGACGATCGGGAAATACAGCTGGCTGATCTGATAGCCGGTGGGCAGGTCGGGGTAGAAATAGTTCTTGCGATCGAACTGGCTGCGACGATTGATCTGCGCTTTCAGGCCGAGGCCAGTCTTCACCGCCTGCTCGACGCAGAAGCGGTTGATCACCGGCAGCATGCCGGGCATCGCGGCGTCGACGAGGCTCACCTGCTCGTTGGGGCCAGCGCCGAAGCCGACCGCCGCGCCGGAGAACAGCTTGGCCTTCGAAGCCACCT
>JBBSCK010000114.1:0-8385 GCA_038250335.1 Caulobacterales bacterium | reverse complement strand
GCCCGGATCAACAGTGCCTGTCCGGCCAGCACCAGCGCCAGCCCGGCCGCCGCCGACCAGCCGAAACGGGCGTCCTCGAACAGGACCGACACCCCCATGGCGATGGGCGGGGTCAGGGCCGAGATATAGCTCGCGAGGGCATAGCCCCGGGCCCGGGCGACGCTGAAATAGATCACGAAGGCGACGACCGACCCCAGCACCGAAAGATAGACCAGCGAGATCAGATAGCCGGGTGACGGGTCGATGGTGAAAGCGGCACCCGTGGCCAGGCCGAACAGCGCCAGCATCGCGGTGCCGTAACCCATGGCCCAGGCGGTCTGGGGCAGGATCGCCGACCCCTGCTCCTGCCCGCGCCAGGAAAAATAGTTTCCGACCGCAGAGCTGAGGACCGCCAGGAAGGCGAGACCGATCCCGGTCAGGGCCCGCGCGTCAAAGCCTGCACCCAGAGCCTCGCCGCCCGACAGGACAGCGACGCCGACAATCCCCAGGCCAGCACCGATCCAGGCCGCGCGCGACGCCTTCTGGCCCACCACAAGCCGGAACAGCACCAGATTGAGAAAGGCCAGGGCGGCGAAGACGACCGCAACGATGGCCGAGGTCACATGGCCTTCGGCCGCATAGGTGAATGAGTAGCTGATCGCGAAGACGAAAGCCCCCTGCCCCAGGGCCGCCAGATGCTGGCCCCGGTTCAGGCGCAGGGACCGCCCCGTCAGCGCACAGCCCCCGAACAATACGAGCGCCGCCAGCCCGAAGCGCCAGGTCAGGGAGGCGACCTCATCGACGGTGCCCAGCTGCCAGGTAATGGCATACCAGGTCGTGCCCCAGATCACGGCGCAGAGCGCGACGCCGCCGATGGCCAGGACATCGCCGGACGGACGGCGCAGGATGTCGGACAGGCTCAAGGCGGACTCGCGGGCACGGGGGAAGATCCCGATCCATGCCGCCCGCAGAGGTCCGAGGCAACAGAGATCTGGCTACGCAGGTCTCACAGGCGGGCTTATGTCACGCCCCGAGCTTGACGGCCCTGCGCTCGGCCTCGGGCACGGCGGCATAGACCGTCGCCGGGCGGATCTTCAGCCGCGTCCGCGCGGTATCCAGCGGCTCGGCGAACAGGGCCTCGTAGTCCAGCCCGGGCAGCCAGCGCGCCGCCCGCCCGTTGCGCCACGCCTGCAGCACCGCCTTGCGCCCCGGGATTCGACGGTTCTCGCGCTGGATCTCACGCGCCGCGCCATAGCCGATGAAGGCAAAACCCAGATTGCGCGTCTGGCCGTAGGAGAAGGACACCACGCAGGCCTCGCCCAGCGCATCGGTGCCGTAGCCGGTCAGGACATGCCAGATGTCGTGGATGTCGCGCAGCCGGCGCGAGTACCAGACGATCGGGTGTGGCGCGTCGATGAAGGGCACCACCTCGCGCTCGACCTCGGCCAGACCGTCAGCGGTGAACCCGCGCGCCTCGCGAAAGGCCCTGTATTCGGCCCCGACCGTACCGAACGCGAACTGCGCCAGCCACACCGGGTCGTCCAGTTTTTCCGCCAGTTCGTCGCGCAGAAAGGCCTGGCGCCCGCCCTCCATCGTCCGCAACATCCGGCCATAGCCGCGCGCCTGCGACCGACCGGACAGGGCCTTCATGATCTCGAACACCTGGGCGGTGTCCTCCTTGTCGCGGATCAGTTTGCGGAACGCCCGAAAGGCGGCCATGGGCTGCAGCTTCTGCGGACGCAGGGTGTGGAAGTCATCGGGGTAGACGGCGCTGTCCATCGTCATCGAAAACATCCTCGCTCGGGTGGCGTAGTCTATCGCAACCGACCCGATCCCACCAAGCCCTCGTAACGGAGACAAAATGCTCAGGAAACGCTCCGTCGTCCTTGCCGGCCATGCCACCTCCGTGGCGCTGGAGCCCGAGTTCTGGGCCGTGCTGGACCGCGTCGCCGCCGCGCGCGGCCTCAGTCAGGCGGGGCTGCTGGCATGGGTCGACCAGGGCCGCGGGCGACGTCCGCTGGCCTCGGCCTGCCGCCTGCTGGCGCTGGAGTACGCGGCATCAGAAAGGGTCACTGGCGAACCCTGACAGGGGGGCGCAGGATGGTGGCTCATTCCGGGGAAACCGCCATGCCGACCGACCGCAACCTGCTTTCGCCCGCCATCTTCGGGGGGCTAATCGCCATCGGTCTGATCGGGGCGGGCTTCGCCATCGGCGGCGGGATCATCAACGCCCAGACCGGCAACCGGCAGGTCACCGTGCGCGGCCTGGCGGAACGCGATGTGGTCGCTGATCTGGCCATCCTGTCGCTGCGCTTCACCGTGGCGGGCGAAGAGCTCCCGGGGGTCCAGGGTCAGATTGACAGCGACCTGACCAGGGTTCGCACCTTCCTGGGCCAGCAGGGCTATGCCGACGACATCATCACCGTCGGTCGGCTGGAGGTCACCGACACCCGGGCCCAGGCCTATGCAGCCCAGCCGGGCACACCCCACTATATCGTCGCCCAGACGGTGACGGTGCGGACCAACGACGTGGCCCGCGTGGCCCAGACCGAGCGGGCGATGAACGATCTGGTCCGTCAGGGCGTGCTGCTGGACTTCACGGCCCCCACCTATGTCTTCACAAAACTGAACGCCGTGCGCCCGGAGATGATCGCCGAGGCCACCGCCTCGGCCCGGTCAGGGGCCGAACAGTTCGCCAAGGATGCCGGCGCGCCGCTGGGCCCCATCCGGCAGGCGACCCAGGGGTCGTTCGAGATCCTGGCGCGCGAGGACGTCGACAATGAATCCACCTCGCTGGACAAGCGGGTGCGGGTGGTGGCGACGGTGACGTACCAGCTGCGTTGACGGCTTGCCGTCGCCTGCCCGTCGCCGAAGGGCACCGGAGGGGTTCGTGGAGCGGCCGAGCCCCTTGGGGTCAAGCGCGCCTCCACCGCTTCGCGGTCCCCCTCCCCGTCGCCAAGCGGCGACGGGGATGAGACAGGATACTCAGATAACGAAGTCGTAGACGAGGTCGGCCAGCGTGTGGTCCATGGTCCGCGCCGGCGTCGCATCGGTCGGGCAGTTGACCAATCGCGCCGGCACACCCGCCACCGTACAGCCCGCCGGCACAGGCTTCAGCACCACAGAGCCCGACGCCACCTTGGCGTAGTCGCCGACGACGATATTGCCCAGAACCTTGGCCCCGGCCCCCAGCAGCACGCCCCGGCCGATCTTGGGATGGCGGTCGCCGCGATCGGCCCCCGTCCCGCCCAGCGTTACCCCGTGCAGCATCGACACCTCGTCGCCCACCACCGCCGTCTCACCGATGACGATGCCGGTGCCGTGGTCCAGGAACAGCCCCGCCCCCAGCCGTGCGCCGGGATGGATGTCGATCTGGAACAGTTCCGAAATCCGGCTCTGGAAGTGGAAGGCCAGGGTCTCGCGCCCCTGCCGCCACAGCCAGTGGGCCACGCGCGAGGCCTGCAGCGCCTGGTATCCCTTGAAGTACAGAAACGGCTGCAGCAGCGTCTTGATCGCCGGATCACGCTCGGCCACCGCCTGCAGGTCGGCCTCTGCCGCCGCGACAATGCCCGGGTCCGCCGCGAAGGCCGACTGGCAGACCTCGCGGATGGTCATGGCCCGCAGTTCCTCGTCGCCGAGCTTGCGCGCAATCTGGAAACTCAGCGCTGCCGTCAGGTCGGCGTGCGACAGGATCACCGCGTTCAGCTGCGAGCCCAGATGCGGCTCCTCGCGCGCAGCCGCCTCGGCCGAGGCGCGCAGCTGGCTCCACACCGTATTCCGGTCGTTGACGACTTCCAGCCTGGGCATCAGACGCTCCCTTGGACCCCGATCATACCCGCGTCAGCATGGCGTGCGCCAGCCAGCCGGGCAGCAGTCCCTCACGCGCCATATGGTAGGCCCGCAGAGCCGTCGCCACCGTGAAGGCGTCACGCACCGCCCCGCGGTCGATCTCGCGGATCAGGGCCATGAACGGCACGCGCGCCACAGCGATGACCTCGGTTGGGTCCGGGGCCGTCCCGACCTCGGTCAGATCCCAGGCCAGCCAGGCGATGGCCCGCTCGTCTGTCAGGGAGTTGGACAGCTCCATCCGCAGCACCTCGCGCCAGGTTGCGGCGGCCAGACCCGCCTCCTCGGCCAGCTCCCGCTTCGCCCCGTCCAGCGGATCCTCGTCTTGCGGTACGCCGCCCTCCGGCATCTCCCAGGAATAGTTGGCCAGCGCAAACCGCGCCTGACCGACCAGGGTCACCGTCCCGTCCGAATGGACCGGCAGCACCCCACAGGCCAGGTTCCGGGGCCGCATCACCACATAGGTCGCCGCCAGCCCGGTCGGGGCCACAGCCTCGTGCGCCGTCAGCCGCATCCAGGGGTTCTCGAACACCGTCGCAGCCCCGTTGTCCGCCCACGGCCGCGCGGGGGCCAGCCCCTCGGCCCAGCCGGCCACCGGCCGTTCATCGTCGAAGGGATCGCCGTCGCTCATCCCCCGGGTATGGCGCGAAAGCCCCGCGACGCCTAGCTAGACGCCATGACCCTGCCCCCGCGCCCCGACCTCGGCGACCCCCTGCCCGCGCCGACGCCCTCGCCCGAGATGCTGCATCGGCTGGCCACGCGCCGCTCGGCCCCGGCCCAGTCCCTGACCGCGCCCGGCCCTGACGCCGGTCAGATCGCCGACCTCCTGACCCTGGCCGCCCGCACCCCCGACCACGGCAAGCTGTTTCCGTGGCGGTTCATCGTTCTGGGGCCCCTGACCCGCGCCGACCTCGCCGAACGCCTCGCCGGCCTCGCGACACACAAGGGCCTGCCCGCCAAGGCGACAGCCGTGCTGGCCAAGCTCACGGCCGCCCCGACGACGGTTCTGGTGATCTCCACCGCCGCGCCTGGCTCCAAGCCCGTCTGGGAACAGGAACTGTCGGCCGGTGCGGTCTGCATGAACGTGGAACACGCGGCCGGTGCGATGGGTTTCTCGTCCTGCTGGATCACCGACTGGTACAGTTATGACGCCGATGCCGTGGCCCTGTTCGGCGTCAAGGACGGCGAAAAGATCGCCGGCTTCATCCACATCGGCACCGCGACCGAGCCCGCGCTGGAGCGGGTCCGGCCTGACGTCGAGGCCCTGACCACCCGCCGGCCCTGAGACCCGTCAGGGCTTCGCCCACTCCATCATCATGAACCACGGCGCGCGGTTGTAGTGGGCCTGCCACACCGGGTCCCCGCCATACGCCGGCGGTTCGGCGAAATGGGTCAGGACCAGCCCCTGATCCAGCAGCAGCGTCATGTAGGTCGACAGCGGCCGGTGCCAGTTCTGGATGCGGATCCCTTTCCAGGCGATCCAGCCGGCCTTCTCTTCCAGATAGTGGTCCATCGCATGGGAGCGGCGACCGTCCGGAAGGGACAGAAGGTCAGCGATGAAAGAGCAGTGTTCGGATCAAGTGAAGCCGGTCCGCCACAAGCAGCCACAAAGCTGAGGCGATCGCGTGTCGTCATCGGACTGAAGCTTAGCCGTTACGGCCGCGTCTCAGACCTGACCTAACGGCGTGAGGCGTCAAGTGACGCGGGCAGGATTCGCAGGACTCATATGACCACTCATCGTCTTCTCGCCGGCGTCTCGACGCTCGCGCTCGCGCTCACGGGGGCAATCCTGATCTCGCCTCCGGCCGTCGCTCAGGCGATCGTTTCGGACCCGGGCGACGCTTCGCAGTTGGCGGACGTCGTCGTGTTCGGACTGGGCCAGACCCGTCAGCAGGCCTCGATCACCGAAGCCGCCATCGCCATCGAGGCTCCCGGCACCAGCCCGTTGAAGGCGATCGAACGCCTTCCCGGTGTCAGTTTCCAGTCGGCCGACGCATTCGGCAACTATGAATGGTCCGCCCGGATCGTTCTGCGCAGCTTCAACCAGAACCAGCTCGGCTTCACCCTCGACGGCGTGCCGCTGGGCGATATGAGCTACGGCAACCACAACGGTCTGCATATTTCGCGCGCCATCATCTCCGAGAACGTCGGCCGGGTCGACGTGGCCCAGGGCTCGGGCGCGCTGGGTACTGCCTCGAGCAGCAACCTTGGCGGTACGGTGCAGTTCGTCGGTCGCCGCCCCGCCGACCAGTTCGGTGTCGACGTCGCCGGAACCTACGGCAGCGAGCAGACCCTGCGCGGCTTCGTACGCCTGGATACGGGTGCGTTCGGCCCGGCCGACACGGCGCTGAGCCTGTCCTATGTCGATCACTCCATGGACAAGTGGAAGGGTGTCGGCGAGCAGAACCAGTGGCAGTTTAACGCGAGCCTGCTCCAGCCGATCGGCCGAGGTGAGATCACGGGCTTCTACAACCAGTCGGAACGCCGCGAGAACGACTATCAGGACCTGTCCCTGGAGCAGGTCCGTCGCCTGGGCCGGGACTTCGACAACATCTCGGGCGACTACGCTTTGGCCGTCCGGATCGCCGACATCGCCAACAACCGCGGCGATACCGGTGCGCCCGTGACCAATGCCGGGGCCGGGACCGTCTATCCCAGCCCGATCGGTACCGTGGATGACGCCTATTTCAACGCGTCCGGCCTGCGCGACGACACCCTCGGTGCCCTGACGATCAAATATCCGATCACCGACACCTTCTCGGTGTCGCTCAGCGGTTACGGCCACAAGAATAAGGGCCAAGGGCTCTGGTGGACACCCTATGTCGGCACGCCGGTCGGTGCGCCCGACCAGGACGGCTCGGCGATCACCGCGCCCGGCCCGATCTCGGTCCGCACCACGGAATACGACATCGACCGCCAGGGTCTGATCGGTTCGGCCAGCCTGGACCTTGGTGCCCACGCCATCGAAGCTGGCTTCTGGGTCGAGCAGAATGACTTCAACCAGGCCCGTCGCTTCTACGGTCTGGCCCGCGCCGCCAACACGCGGGACTCGCTCGAGTTTCTGGCGAACCCGTTCTTCACCCAGTGGGAATACGACTTCGAAACTGAGACCCGTCTGTTCTTCGTTCAGGACAGCTGGTCCGTGACCGAGGCCCTGACCTTGTTCGGCGGCTTCAAGTCGCTGTCGGTCGAGAACACCGCCAGCACGGTGACCGGTCCGAACAAGACCGGGACGATCAAGGCCGAAGACAACTTCCTGCCGCAGGTCGGCGCGACCTTCGACCTGAACGGCGACCAGCAACTCTTCGTGTCGTACTCCGAGAACATCCGAGCGTTCGAATCCTCAAACACCGGCGGTCCGTTCTCGGCCTCGGCAGCGGGTTTCGCAGCGCTGCGGACCACGATCGAGCCGGAAAGCTCTAGGACGCTCGAGGCCGGCTGGCGTTTCCGCTTCGACCAGTTGCAGGGCTCGATCGCCGTCTATGACGTCCAGTTCGCGGACCGTCTGCTGGGCGTCTCCCTCGGTGCCCCGATCCTGGGCCTCGGGAACGGCATCCAGAACGTCGGTTCCGTCCAGAGCCGGGGTTTCGAGGCCGCCGCTGTATGGAATTTCTCGGACGCCTGGTCTGCTTTCGGTTCGTTCAGCTACAATGACTCGACCTATGAGGACGACGTGTTCGATGGCGCCGGTGTCCTGGTCGCGGCGACGGGTGGAAAGACCGTGGTCAACACGCCCGAGACCCTGTTCCGCGCCGAACTGGCCTATGACGACGGTGCCCTGTTCGGGACCCTGGCAGCCGCCTACACCGGTGAGCGCTTTTCCAGCTACCTGAACGATGAGAGCGTCGACGGCTATACCCTGGTCGAGCTGACCGCCGGTTATCGGTTCGTCGGCACCGGCAACTGGCTGGAGGGGACCGAGGTCCAGTTCAACGTGACCAACCTGCTGGATGAGGACCATATCTCGACGGTCGGCTCGGGCGGGTTCCAGAACACGGCCGGTCGCCAGACCTTCCTGCCGGGCGCGCCGCGCCAGGCGTTCGTGAGTCTGCGCCGCCACTTCTAAGAGGCGGTTTCGTCCATCTGACGGAGGGGGGGCGTGTCCTGGCGGCATGCCCCCTTTTCGCTCATCCAATGAAGACCCTGGAGACACCTGCCATGACCAGCCTTTCCCGACGCGGCCTGTTGGCAGGCACCGCAGGCGTCACCCTCGCAGCCAGCGCCGTTCACGCCGCCCCCGATCCTCACCCGCAATCGACCGGGACCCTGACGCGGATTGCCTTCGGGTCCTGCGCCAAAAGCGACAAGCCCCAGCCGATCTGGGATGCGGTGCTGGCTTCGGAACCGGACCTGTTCATCTTCCTCGGCGACAACGGCTTCTACCTCGGCGAACACGGCCTCGCCGGCAAATGGTACCCGCATGAAGAGTCCATCCGTGTGCCCCTGCTCCTCGCCGGCCCCGGCGTCAAGCGCAACCAGCGCCGCCGCGATTTCGGACTGAACATCGACGTCGCGCCCACCATCCTCGCCGCCGCCGGCCTTCCCGTCCCGGCCGCCATG
>JBBSCK010000113.1:0-8392 GCA_038250335.1 Caulobacterales bacterium | reverse complement strand
GATTCTCGCCGCCTTCCTCGGCCAGTTCTACGAGGACAAGCCGGTCCCGCGCCTGATCCTGTCCAACGTCCGGCCGCATGAGCTGGAACTGCTGGAAGAGGCCTTTTCGATGAAGGCCGAGCGCAAGGTCGAGATCGCTCGCCCCCTGCGCGGCGACAAACTGGCCCTGGTCGACCATGCCCACACCAACGCCCGCGAGGCGCTGGGCCGCAAGATGGCCGAGGGCTCGGCCCAGGGCAAAATCCTGGCGGAGGTCTGCGAGGCCTTTGGTCTGGACGGGACGCCGGAGCGGATCGAGGTCTACGACAATGCCCACATCCAGGGGACCAATGCCGTGGGTGGCATGATCGTCGCCGGCCCGGAGGGCTTCCAGAAGTCGCAATACCGCAAGTTTAACATCCGGGGCGAGGACCTGACCCCCGGCGACGACTACGGCATGATGCGCGAGGTCATGCGCCGGCGCTTCAGCCGGCTGGTCAAGGACGAGGAGGCGGGCGAGGAAGAGGTCGTGCGCCCGGATCTGCTGCTGATCGACGGTGGGGCCGGTCAGCTGGCCGAGGTGCAGGCGGTGCTGGCCGACCTGGGCCTGGATGACATCCTCGCCGTCGGCGTGGCCAAGGGGCCGGACCGCGATGCGGGGATGGAGCGGTTCTTCGTGCCCGGGAAACCGCCCTTCATGCTGCCGCTGAAATCGCCCGCCCTCTACTATGTCCAGCGCCTGCGCGACGAGGCGCACCGCTTCGCCAACGGGGCCCACCGCACGCGGCGCTCCATGGACATCAAGAAGAACCCGCTGGACGAGATCGAGGGCGTCGGTCCCGGCCGCAAGAAGGCCCTGCTGCACGCCTTCGGCTCGGCCAAGGGCGTCGGCCGCGCCGCAGTGGTCGATCTGGTCAAGGTCGACGGGATCAACCAGCCCCTGGCCGAACGGATCCACGGGTTCTTCCGCAAGGCCTGAGCCCGGCCTAGAAGCACCTCCATGCCCCAAAGATCCCGCGAAGCCCTGCTCTCCGGCTATCACCGCTTCCGCGAGGATCACTGGCCCGACGCCCGGGCCCAGTACGAGGCTCTGGCCCAGGAGGGCCAGAAGCCGCATACACTCGTTGTCGCCTGTTCCGACAGCCGCGCCGACCCGGCCCTGATCTTCGACACCGCGCCGGGCGAGCTGTTCGTGGTCCGCAACGTCGCCAATCTGGTCCCGCCCTATGAGCCCGACGGCCTTCTGCACGGCGTCTCGGCGTCTCTGGAGTTTGGCGTCAAGGTGCTGAAGGTCGCGCGCATCATGGTCATGGGCCACGCCCACTGTGGCGGGGTCAAAGCCATGCTGGACGGGACCCCCGAGGACTGCCAGGACTTCGTCGCCCCCTGGGTGGCACAAGGCGCGCCGGTCGTGCGTCGCGTGACACAGACCGTCGACCCGGCCGAGGTCGAACAGGCGTCAGAGGAAGCGATCGTCCGCCTGTCGCTCGACAACCTGCGGACCTTTCCCTGGATCGCAGAGCGCGAGGCGGCAGGCACCCTGGTCCTGACTGGCCTGCATTTCGGCATCTCCGAGGGGATACTTCGGGCGCTGACATCGGCGGAGCGATTCGAACCGCTGGGCTGATCAGGCGTTCGCCTCCCAAGGCAAAGCATGGCATCAGCCATCCGGACAGTCCTGAAAGCCCCTATGCTCCCCACCCGCCACGCCAATCCGATCCCCAACATCCTCACCGGCCTGCGTCTGGTCGCGGGAGTGGTGATGTTCCTCATCCTGGCCGGGGCAACCGGCGGGGTGCCCGTCCTGTCGTCCTATCTGAGCCCTGAGGATCAGTTCGGCCTGTATCGGGCGGCCTTCTTCATCTTCGTGGTGGCTGCCTCGACCGACTGGGTCGACGGCTATCTTGCGCGACGCTGGAAAGCGGAGAGCCGCTGGGGCGCGATCCTCGATCCCATTGCCGACAAGATCCTCGTGACCGGGGCCATCCTCGGCGTTCTCACCAGTGGCAGCGTGCCTCAGATCGCCATTCCCTGCGGCCTGATCCTGTTCCGCGAGTTTGCGGTTGCGGCCTTGCGCGAGACCATCGCCGGGCGGGTGACGCTGGAGGTCACGGCGCTGGCCAAATGGAAGACCACCCTGCAGCTGGTGGCCCTGGGGGCCCAGCTGTTCGCCCGCAACTGGGACGGCTTCGGCCTGGATTTCGAATACCTGCCCTGGTTCCAGCTGCTGGCCGACAGCCTGATCTGGTTCGCCGCCATCGCCACAGTCTGGACCGGGTGGCAATACTTCGACACCGCCCGCCGGTCGCTGGCCAAGCCGGACTGAGGCTCAGTCGACCCCCAGCTCCTCGACCAGCCGGCCCATGTCATAGACGTCGCGCAGGGCCGTGGTCACCGCGCCCGTGGTGACAATCACGCTGCGGTTGACGGCAAGGTCGTAGCCGTAGGCGTTGCGCTGGGTCAGGACGGTGGAGTCGAAATTGGCGCCCAGCATCTCGCCCGCCTCATTGACGACCGGCGACCCCGAGGACCCGCCGATGGTGTCCGACGACACCGCCATATTGAGCACCGTCTCCGGGTCGATCCGGTCCCGTGCGGCCAGCAGCCGGGGTGCCACGTCGAAGGGCGCAGCCCCCGTCGCCCGGTCCCACAGCCCGCCGAAGGTCGTAAACGGGCCGAAACGCTGGCCCGGAACATCGGTCCCCTCGATCCGGCCATAGGTCAGCCGCAGCGTGCCGGTCGCATCCGGATAGACGCTGTCGCCATAGGTGGCGAAGCGGGCCGAGGCCAACCGCTCGGAGGCCTGATCCGTCGGGGCCTGGACCCGCGTCTCCCAGTCCGAACGGATCGCCCGGGTCTCATCCTGGATCGACAGCAGGTAGCGGATCAGCGGATCGTCCGACGCCTCGACCGCGACCAGGCCGCCCTCCCACAGGGCCCGGCGCACCGCCGGATCGGCCAGGGTCGTGCCCGCGATCAGGCGAGCGGACAACTGTTCGGGCGACTCGCGGCCGAGCAGTGCGCGCACGCGCGCGTCGTCGACGGTCAGCCACTCGCGTGTCTTGGACAGCCACCATTCCATCCGCGCCTGCTCCAGCGCCGGATAGGTCGGGCGGGATGCGAACAGGGCGGACTGCACGGCCGACAGGCGCGCGTCGCCGAACTCGGGCAGGCGGGCGGCCGAGGGCTTCTCGCGCTCCTGGGCCCCACGCACCAGCGTCCGCGCCCACGCAAACAGCGGCGACCCGCCGGCGACGGGCGTCGTGCCGATGCCCGTCCCGCCTTCGAGCAGGGCGAAGGCAGGATAGAGTTCCCTCGCCACCGGCTGGACCGCTCTGAGGTCAGCCCAGGGGTTGCCGACCCGGGTGGTCAGGTCCGCATCGGCCGCCGCGCGTTCGCGGAACCGGGCCTCCGCCCCGCCCCGACGGCTCATGAAATCGGCATCGGTCAGGGCCCGCATCCGCCCCAGACCGCGCTTGTAGGTATTCTCCAGACCCACGATCGGGTCCATGGCGACGAAGGCGTTCTCGTCGCTTTCCTGGCTGAACCGGATCAGCCGCCCGCGCAGTTCCGACGCGATCAGCTGGTCCATCGGCAGAACCACGTCGCGCACCGTCGCCAGCTGGTCCATGGTCAGCAGCCGCTGGGTCGCACCGGGGCTGCCGGCCACGAACACGGGCGTGCCCTCGACCGGGCGGTCGGCGTTCCAGACGAAATGGGTCGGCGTCGCCGCCGGCGCGTCGTTCTCGTACAGCCGGATGAAGGCGGCATCGATTGCGAAGCGGGGGAAGCTGAAGTTGTCCAGATCGCCGCCGAAGGTCGCGGCGCGGTCCTCGGGCGCAAAGGCCAGACGGACGTCTGAGTATTTCTTGTAGGTGTAGAGCTTGAACTGGCCGCCCCGGTACAGCGTCACCACTTGGCAGCGCCGGTCCACCACGCTGCTGCCGTCGGGGTTGGCGCAGGCCTCGGTCTCGATCCTGCCCGCCTCGGCATCCCGGGCGCGGGTGAAGGCCAGCCCGGTCAGCCCGGCTCCGGCCGCCTGCATCCGCTCCGTGACATCGGCGATCCCGGTCAGGATCTCGGCCGTGCCGCCCGGGCATTTCAGCTCTTCCTCGCGGTTGCGGGGCGTAAAGCCGGTCTCGGCATAGTTCACCGCCTGGGTCGACAGATTGGCGACACAGGTCGCCACACAGTGATTGTTGGTCATCACCAGGCCGGCAGCAGACACGATCCCCGCCGAACAGCCGCCAAACTTGACCGAGCTCAGACGCACCCGGTCCAGCCATTCCTGGTCGATGGCGGTCCCCAGGGTCTGATTGGCTCGCGCGATCGGAAAATTGTCGAAGGTCCACATGCCCTCCTCGGCCCGGACCGGCGCGGCCAACAGGGCGGCGCAGGCGAGCGCGGCGATCGAAACAGCGGTACCGCGGGTACGAAAGGTCATGTTCATTCTCCAGGCGCCGACCGCGCCGACAGTCGCACGGGACTGATTGCTAGTCCGCAGGGGGTGGTCGGGGCAAGCGTAACGGCCCCCGGGCCAGACGCCTTACCCAGATTTAACTTGGAGGGACGCTCGGCGGGCGTCAGATAACGCCACAAGTCAGGGACGATTCAGACACCCATGTCGCTCGCACTCTCCACGCTGCTCTACGAGTGGCGCCGCTATATGGCCGCCGTTATGGCCCTCGCCCTGTCGGGCCTGCTGGTTCTGGCCATGACCGGGGTCTTCATGGGGATCGGCAAGGGCTTCACCGCACAGATCGACCGATCGAGCGCCGACGTTCTGATCCTCGGGCCCGGCGCGAAGGCCCTGGGGCAAGGCGTCTCAGGCGTGCCCCGGCGATTCATTCCCCTCGTCTATCGACACCCCGATGTGGTCGAGGTCCGGGCCCTGGCCGGCAGTGGCGGCCAGTTCCAGAGCATCAAGGAGTTTGACCCGACCGAAACACCGGCAGAACGCGCCCGGCGCGGCGCACCCCGGGCCGAACAGGTCGCGGTCAACGTGATCGACACCACGCCGGGAGCCGTAACCATTCCGACCGACTATTCCGAGGAACTGATCGACGCGCTGCGTCAGCCTTATTCCGTCGCCGTCGACGAGAGCGCCATGGGACGGCTGGGCGTCAAGCTGGGCGACCGGGCGCTCTACAACGGCCAGACGGTGCGTGTTGTCGGCATCACG
Source organism: Caulobacterales bacterium (assembly GCA_038250335.1). Lineage (GTDB taxonomy): Bacteria > Pseudomonadota > Alphaproteobacteria > Caulobacterales > Caulobacteraceae > Brevundimonas. The sequence continues at coordinate 3,231 of JBBSCK010000113.1, read as the reverse complement.
CGCGGCTACCCAAATCTGATCGTGGCCACGCTGGTGATGTCACGCGACACCCTGCGTACGCTCGGAGGGACCAGCGATTCCAGTCCCCGGGTCGGCCCCCTGATGGTCCGGCTCGCCGATCCCGCCCGGGCCGAGATCGTTGCGGCCCAGCTCAACGAAATGGGCGGCGGCTCCTATCGGGCCTGGACGCGGTCGGAACTGGCGCGAGCCAATCAGGGAGCCATCCTTGAGAACGGCGTCCTTGTAGTCATCCTGGGGGGTGTCACCGTCATGGGTATCGTCATCGGCGTCGCCATCACATGGCAGACGCTCCAAGGCGCGGTGATGGCCAATATCAAGGAGTTCGCCTCCCTGCGCGCGCTGGGAGCCTCCATGGGGTCGTTGCAACGGATCGTGGTCGAGCTCAGCTTCTGGGTCGGCGTCACCGGTCTGCTCGCGGCGGGTGCCCTCACCTGGCTGGTCTCCCTTCTGGCCGGGGCCAACGGCATCCTTCTGTATTTCCCGATGCTTCTGATCCTGATCGTGGGTGGCGGCCTGATCGCCATCGCTATGCTGTCGGGGTTCCTGTCGCTGGGAACGCTGAGGAAGAGCCAACCGGCGGACCTGCTGCGATGAGCGACCTGACGCCAACCCTCCCCGGACGCGGCCACACCCGGGCCCACGGCAAGCAGGGCGATTTCGCGATCGAGGCCAAGGGGCTGCGCAAGCGATTCAAGTCCGGCAAGGCCTTCGTCGAAGTCCTCAAGGGGGTCGATTTCGACGCTCGCCACGGCGACCTCACCATGGTGATGGGCCCGTCCGGATCGGGCAAATCCACCTTGATCGCGGCCTTGTCCGGCCTCCTCCGCCCGGAGGAAGGTGAGGTCGACACGCTCGGGGTAGACGACCTGTGGAAGCTCTCGGCCGACAAGATCGACAAGTTCCGTCTGGATAACTGCGGCTTCATCTTCCAGGGCTTCAACCTGTTCCCTGCCCTGACCGCCCTGCAGCAGGTCACCACGGTGCTCAAGTTCCAGGGTCTGAGTTCTGCTGCGGCCAGAAAGCGCGCCACCGTGGCGCTTGAGGAGGTGGGACTGGGCAAACGCCTGCATCAGCGCCCCTCGGCCTTGTCAGGCGGCGAGAAGCAGCGCGTCGCCATCGCCCGCGCCCTGGCCAAGGACCCCCAGATCCTGTTCGCCGACGAACCGACCTCGGCCCTCGACGGCGAGAACGGCCAGATCGTCATACGCCTGTTGCGACGCGCCGCGACCGAGCATGGCGCGGCGGTCATCTGCGTGACCCATGACCCCCGGCTTGAGGAATGGGCCGACCGGGTCATCAAGATCGAGGACGGCGTCATCATCAGCGACGAGCGCCGCACACCCAATCCGAACGCCACTCTGGCGTCCCACTAAGACCCCGTCCCAAGGACCTTACCAATGCCCGGCTTCCTGAAGAACAAATGGCTCTGGATCGGCATCGTGCTGATCATCGTACTGAGCGTCGGCTTCATCTTCATCCAGGGTCAGGGCGCGGCCAGGAAGGCCGAAGCAGAGAAGGCCGAATCGGAAAAGGTCGAGAGCCCTTATGCCGCCATCGCCAATGGCAAGGTCGATATCGAGGGCGGCATCGTCCAGATCGCGGCCCGCCGGGGCGGCATCGTCCGCGAGGTTCTGGTGCAGGAAGGCGACAGCGTCGTCGCCGGCCAGATCCTGGCCCGTCAGGAAGACGACGAGCCTCGCCTGGCGCTGCAGACCGCCGCCGCTGACCTCGCGTCGGCCCAGAGCCAGCTCAACCTGATCCGGGTCGATATCCGCACCGCCCAGCGCGAGTACGACCGGCTGGAGCGGCTGGTCGCCACCAACTTCGTCGCCGGCCAGCGGCTGGACCAGGCCCGCGACCAGATCGCCCAGGCCGAGGCCCGCCTCGGGGTCCAGCAGGCGGCCGTCCGGACATCCCAGGCGCGTCGCGACCAGGCCGCCTTCAACGTCGAACTGACCGTGATCCGCTCCCCCGCCAACGGTCGCATTGTGCGACGCTACGCCAACCCCGGTGCCGGTGCCTCGACCCTGAACGTCTCCAATCTGTTCGATCTGGAGCCCAACGCACCTCGCATCGCCCGCGCCGAGATCGTCGAGAGCGACATTCCCAACGTCACCACCGGCCAGGCCGTGGAGATCACTCCCGAAGGCGACCCGTCGAAGGTCTATGTCGGGACGGTGCTGCGCCGCGCCGCGGTGTTCGGGGCCCGCAAGCTGGCCTCGGACGACCCCTCGCAACGCTCCGACGAACGGGTGGTCGAGGTGGTCGTCACCGCCGGCGACGCCCCCCTGCTGATCGGGCAACGCGTCCTCGTCAAGTTCATGAAGCCCGGCGAGACAGCCGGTACGCCCCGGACGCCGACCGTCGGTGTCCCGGCCAGCCGCTCGATGCAGACTCCCGCCCCCGGGGCCTGATTGCTCTGTCACTGCCAAGCGAAAGCCCCGGCCGATGGCCGGGGCTTTTTGCATTCGGGGCCGACTTCAGCGCTTCCTGTCGAACCGGAAGGGCACGAAGTTGGACGGATGGCTGACCACGCGGTCGCTGGCGCGGGTCTGTCTGGTGTTCACCAGCATCCCGCCCAGCAGGGCAAAGGACATCATGGCGTGTTGCAGGTTCTTGTCTCGGTCGTTCATGGTGGCGTCTCCTTTCGCTGAACGATGAAAAGAGACGCGTCGTGCTCGCAGGGGTTTTCACCCTCTCAGTCGTTTCGCGTCGAGGACAGGATCGCATATCATGACAATTTTGCAAGTTTTTAGTCCGGCATCGGAGTAGTTTTCGTAATCATGTCACCGCTTGACGCACCCGTGCCCCGGCCGGTCGCCACGCCCTGCAACAAGGTGTGCATCGTCGACGGCCCGACGTCCCTGTGCCTGGGCTGCTTCCGCACCCTGTCCGAGATCGGCGGCTGGAGTGCACTTAGTGACGCTCAACGCGCTGAAATCATGGCGGAACTTCCATTCCGCCGAGACCGAATCGACCCGGCCCGCCTCGGCCTCTGACAGGTAACCTTTCGTCAGCCACGTCGCTTCACCGCATCCCAACCCTCACCATGCATGCTAACGGACGCCGCAGAAGCGGCCCGGCCGGCGGAGTGTCTCTGGTGCGTTTCGATATCCAGTCCGCGATCGTTATGGGCATGGCGACCGCCTCCTCGCTGAGCGTCGCCTGGTGGCTGACCCATCAGGAGCCTCGCGCTGCCGAAGCCTCGGT
>JBBSCK010000112.1:0-8429 GCA_038250335.1 Caulobacterales bacterium | reverse complement strand
GGTGACGTTCGGCGGCGGAATGACGATCGAATAGGCCTCGGCCGCGCCGTCGGTCTTCGGCGCGAAGGCCCCCGAGGCCTCCCAGCGGGCATAGAGGCGCGGTTCGGCGGCTGTGGGGTCGAAGGACTTGTCGAGCATCAGTCTGTCTCAAAAGCGGAAAGGGCGGCCCCCGTCGGAGCCGCCCCTGCGGGTCATACTGGCAGGCGGACCGATCCGCCAGACGTCCGGGCCCTCAGTCGAAGGCGGCGGCGTAGATCTCGGGCTTGAACCCGACGATCGTGCAGTCGCCCAGATCCAGCACCGGCCGTTTGATCATCGACGGCTGGGCCAGCATCAGGGCGATGGCCCGCTCGGCGTCCAGCCCCGCCTTGTCCGCGTCCGGCAGGGCACGAAACGTCGTCCCCGCGCGGTTCAGGACCGTCTCCCAGCCGTGCTCGGTGACCCAGCCGGCCAAGGTCGGGCGGTCCACGCCCAGCTTCTTGTAGTCATGGAAGGCGAAGGCCCGGCCATGCTGGTCCAGCCAGACGCGGGCCTTCTTGACGGTGTCGCAGTTGGGAATGCCATAGAGCGTGGGGGTCATCGGAATTTCCTCAGGCCGCGCGGTCCCATCCGGCCGGCCCCGGCGCGCTTGCCCAGCCAGTCCTTCCAGTCGGGCCAGTTGCGGCGACGCCCCCCCCCATCGACCCACTCCGGCCCGTGGGCCCCGTCGAACACGGCGATGTCGGCAAGCCCACCGGATTTGAACGCCTGGAGCTTGACGCCCTTGCCACGGCCCATCTCGGGCAGTTCATCAGCCTTGAAGATCAGGGTCTTCAGGTTCTCGCCGATCGTGGCGACATGGTCGCCCTGGACCCGCAGTAGCGCCAGAAGCTCGCCGTTGAGTACCTGTTTGCCACCCCGCTTCTGGGCCAGCAGCTCGTCTTCAGGCGCGATGAAACCGTAGCCGGCCTTCGAGGCCACCAGCAGTTTGGCCCCGGGCTGATGGGCCAGGACAGCGATGATGCCCGCACTCTCCTCCAGCTCGACCATCAGGCGCAGCGGTTCGCCGTGACCCCGGCCGGACGCCAGCCGGTCGGCCCCGACCGTAAAGACGCGGCCGTCCGACGCCGCGACCAGCAGCTTGTCCGTCGTGAAGGCGGGCACGAGAAATCCGAGCGCATCGCCTTCCTTGAACTTCAGCTCTGACGGATCCTCGACCTTGCCCTTCACCGCCCGGATCCAGCCGCGCTCGGACAGGATCACCGTGATCGCCTCGCGCGCAACGAAAGCCTCGGCGGGCACGAACGCCGAGGCGTCGACGGCCTCGGCGATGGTGGTGCGACGCGGAGAGATCAGCGCCTTGCGGGTCACCGCCAATTCCGACGCGATCTTCTTCCACTGTTTGGCGGGCGAGGATGACAACGCCTGCAGCACGGCAAGTTCCGCAGCCAGTGCCTTGTATTCGTTTTCGATCGTCATTTCCTCGATCCGCGCCAGCTGGCGCAGGCGGGTATCGAGGATGAAGTCCGCCTGGGTTTCCGACAGGCCGAACCGGGCGATCAGCACGGCCTTGGGTTGCTCCTCCTCGCGGACGATGCGGATCACCTCGTCCAGATTGAGGAAGACGATCCGCAGGCCTTCCAGCAGGTGCAGCCGTTTCTCGACCCGCTCGATCCGCCATTGCGAGCGCCGGTTCAGCACCTCGCGCCGGTGATCGAGAAAGGCCTGGAGACAGAGCTTCAGCCCCATGACCCGGGGCGTGCCCGAGGCGTCCAGCACGTTCATATTGACCGGGAAGCGGACCTCCAGATCCGACAGCCGGAACAGGCTCTCCATCAGGCTGTCGGCGTCGATGTTGCGGCTCTTGGGGTCGATCACGATGCGGATGTCCTCGGCGGACTCGTCGCGCACGTCACCCAGCAAGGGGGCCTTCTTCTGCTCGATCAGCTCGGCCAGGGCCTCAATCAGCTTGCCCTTCTGGACCTGATAGGGAACCTCGGTGACCACGATCTGGTAGCCGCCGCGCTCCAGCGGCTCACGTTCCCAGCGCGCGCGCAGGCGCACCCCGCCACGGCCGGTCTCATAGGCGTCCAGGATCGAAGCATGGCCCTCGACGGCCACGCCGCCGGTCGGGAAGTCCGGGCCCGGAACGATCTGGGCCAGCTCGGACGTCGTTGTCTCGGGCCGGTCCAGCAGGGCCAGACAGGCGTCGATCAGCTCGCCGACATTGTGCGGCGGAATCGAGGTCGCCATGCCCACGGCAATGCCCGACGATCCATTGGCCAGCAGGTTCGGAAACCCCGCCGGCAGCACGATCGGCTCTTCATCCTGATCATCATAGGTGGGGCGGAAGTCCACGGAATCCTGATCAATTCCGTCCATCAGTAGCATCGCCGCCGGGGTCAGCTTGCACTCGGTGTAGCGCATGGCGGCGGGGTTATCGCCGTCGATGTTGCCGAAATTACCCTGACCGTCGACCAGCGGATATCGCTGGGCGAAATCCTGGGCCAGGCGCACGAGGGCGTCATAGATCGAGGCGTCGCCGTGCGGGTGATAGCCGCCCATGACCTCGCCCACGACCTTGGCGCATTTGCGCGCCGCAGCCTGCGGATTCAGCCGCATCTGGTGCATGGCGTACAGGATGCGCCGATGCACCGGCTTGAACCCGTCGCGAACGTCCGGCAGCGCCCGGTTGGTGATGGTCGACAGCGCGTAGGCCAGATAGCGGCGCGACAGCGCCTCGCCCAAGGGCTCGTCGACGATGCGGCCGCCTTCGGGCGGGGGGGTATGGACGGTCATGAGCGTTCGAATCACAGAGGGGGAGCCCGAAGTCTAGTCGCTAAAGCCGCCCCTGCTCCGCCAGCTTGTCGATCATCCACACCCGCGCCGGCGGGATCGGCCTGTTCTGCGGATGAAAAACGAATTGTTCGAGGAAATGGCCGGTTAGGTCGAGGCCGGCACCGACATCCCCCTCGCCCAGCCCGGCCTGAGCCCCCAGCATGAAAGGAGGCAGTTTCAGCAGTTTGTCGGCATAGGGCGCGCCCGCGTCGGCGCTGACGGCCCGACCGGTGCGGGGGCTGACCCAGATCAGGTCGTCCATGCCTCCGGTGACGGCGCAGCGGCTGAGGTCGAGGCCGAAGCCGAGGTCTTCCAGCAGTCCCGCCTCGAACCGCACGAAGATGGCGGGCCAGACGTCCGGAAGCTGGAACGCCCCCATCAGGGCCTCGAAGGCCAGGAACGCCCCCGGATGCGGCTCCCGCTCCGGCAACGCGCCCTGCGCCACAGCAGCAGCGGCGGCGAGGCCGGTCAGGGCCAGGGCATCATCGAACAGCGCGCTGGGTCCCTCCCCCACCGGCTCCAGCCGGGCCGAGCCGAGGTGGTCGGAGGTCCGGGCACGATAGTCGGCGATCACCCGCGCCCCGGCCTGCAGAAAGGGCTTCATCCGCCGCGACGCCCCGCCGGCGACATAGGCGGCATGGCGGCCGTGGGTCTCGGTCAGCAGGTCGACTACCACGCCCGTGTCGCCATGCGAGCGGGCCGAAAGGACATAGGCCTCCTCGTGAAACTCCATCAGGGGATGGGTGCTGCGACCGTCCTGGCATCCTCAAACGCCCCGATGATCCGGGCGATGGGGCTGGCGAGGTCGTTGGGCACAGGGAGGCTGAGAACATACTGCTCGATCTTCCAGCCGTCCTCGGTCAGTCGCATGACGCCCGAGCCGCGCGTCCGGCCATAGGCATCGTTGGTCAGCTTTTCCTCGAACCAGGCGATGCAGCGGCACGCGATCGGGGCGATGGTGATCACACGCTCCGTGGCCGGATAGGACCAGCCCCTGCCCTGGGCAAACCAGGGCCCGGCATAGACGCGGAACGCCGCGATCGACCAGTGCTCGCCCGCGTCGGTGCCGACGAAGCGCGCGTCAGGCGTGTAGAGGGCGAAATAGGCCGGGCCGTCGGCGGCGGAGGACGCGGCATTCAGTTGATCAAGGACAGCGGCGACCTCGGCCTCGGGCGAGGCCGTCTGGACCGCCAGTGCCGCGAAGGTGGCAAGGATCATCGACATCGGAAACTCCCCTGAGGCAACGCGGCCTTGCTAGACCCAATCGTCGGATACAGGAACCGCATCCCTGCGACGCCAGCCTGACGCCGAACCCCCTCAGTCGTCGAGGATCGCCGTCGGGAACGGCTTGCCCAGTGCACCGGCCATGGCCTGCTGGGTGATGAGAAAGACCTCGGTCCTCTGATGATAGTTGTTGCTGAGCACGATGACGGCGATCCGTTGGTCCGGCTGCCAGCTCATCAGGTTGCGGAACCCCGACCAGCTGCCGGTGTGGTAGATCTGCCGCTCGCCGAACGGTGGATCGACCCGATCGCCGAGCGTATTGGCCATCAGCCCGTAGCCCCAGATCCGACTCCGCCGACCGGCGTCTTCCGGACGCGGGGGCGGCGAATGGTCGGCGATCATCCGGGCATGGCTGGCCGTTGTCAGCACTTGGGCGCCATGCAGGGCGCGCTGCCATACGAGCAGATCGTCCAGCGTCGAATAGATGGCTCCGGCACCCGGGATGATGGAGACATTCGGCTGACGCTGGGCAGTCAGACCCTGGGGGAAGGTGGCATGGCCGGTGACGATCCCTTGGTCGGAGCCGTCCTCATACCCTGTGTCGGCCATGCCCAACGGACCGAAGAAGGCGGTCTGGAGGTAGTCGCCGAACCTCTGGCCGCTGACACGCTCCACGACATCGGCCGCGAGGTTAAAGCCGGCATTGTTGTAGCGAAGCTTTTCGCCCGGAGTGAACGACAGGCCGTACTGCCTTGAATCCGAGAGTAGTTCATTCATCGTCGCTGGCGTCACCCGACGGGTGCCCCAGCCGGGCCGCGCCATGAGGTCGGGGATACCCGAGGTGTGCGACAGCAGGTGATGCAGCCGTATCGGGGCCCAGGCGGCTGGACAGGGCTGGACCCATTTGCAGACCGGGTCGTCGACCGACAGGCGGCCCTCGTCCTGAAGCCTGAGGATCGCGGCGGCCGTGAACTGTTTCGACAGCGACGCGAGCCGGAACCGAGAGCCGATGCGTAACGGCGCGCCGGTGGCGACATCGGCCGTTCCGTAAGCCTGGCGGAACAGCACCTCATCGCCCCGCGCGACCAGGACCGCGCCCATGAAACGACGGGCCTCGCCCTCGCGGCGCAGGCGTTCGGCCAGTTGCGGCAGCGCCTCGACGACCGTCACCGCCGGACGCGGCGGCAGGGGTGCGGCCAGCGACGAGGCGGTCGGCATCGGCCGGCTGGTCAGGGCAGCCGCGAGACCCGCACCACCGACGAGGAAGACTGCGGCGACCAGGCTGAGAACAAGCCGGGGATGGCTCCCGGCGGTTTTCGGAACGTGGAACACTCTAAACGTCGAAGTCGAGGCCGAACTGGGCGTACAGGGCGCGGCTGTCCTGCCATTTCGGATCGACCTTCACGGTCAGGAACAGATGCACCGGCCTGTCGAGCAATTCGATCAGCTCCTCGCGCGATTTCTGCCCGATCCATTTCAGGGTCTGGCCGCCCTTGCCCAGAACGATGGGCCGCTGGCTCTCGCGCTCGACATAGATGGTCTGTTCGATCCGGGCCGAGCCATCGGCCTTCTCGTCGAAGGCCGTTGTTTCCACCGCCGCCGAATAGGGCAGTTCCTCGTGGACGCGCAGATAGACCTTCTCGCGCGTGATCTCGGCGGCCAGGACCCGGATCGGCACGTCGGCCGACTGGTCCTCGGGGTACAGCCAGTGCCCCTCGGGCATCGACAGGGCGAGACGGGCCTTCAGGTCGTCGACGCCGTCGCCGCTCAGGGCCGAGATCATATAGACCTCGGAATAGACACCGGTTTCAAACAGGGCGTGGGACAGCGCCAGCAGGGTGTCGCGGCGCATCCCGTCGATCTTGTTGAGCGCCAGGATCACCTGGGTCCCGGTGGACTTCAGGTTGGCAATGATGGTCTCGGTGTCCTCGGCCGAGCGGCGGTCTGCGGCCTCCCCCTGCTTGCCTTCAGACGCGATATGCGACGCGGCGTCGACCAGATGCACCACGACATCGGCGTCCTGGGCCCCGCCCCAGGCCGAGGCGACCATGGCGCGGTCCAGACGACGGCGCGGGGTGAAGATGCCGGGGGTGTCGACCAGCACGATCTGGCTCTCGCCCTCCATGGCGATGCCGCGCACCGGAAAGCGGGTCGTCTGGACCTTCTGGGTGACGATGGAGACCTTGGACCCCGTCAGCCGATTGACCAGCGTGGACTTGCCGGCGTTGGGTGCGCCGATGATGGCGGCAAAGCCCGCGCGGGGATGGGTGGGTTCGGTCAAATCACGCCTTCACGTTGGAGCATGGCGGTCGCGGCCGCCTTTTCCGCGTCCTGACGCGAACGTCCGGGAGCGGTCAAGGGTTCGACGCCGTCGATGGAGACCTCAACCGTGAAGGTCGGGGCATGGTCGGAGCCGGTCTGGCCCGTGACACGATAGGTCGGCAGGGAGAGGGCACGGCCCTGCGACCACTCCTGCAGCGCGGATTTGGGATTGTTCAGCGCGCGCGGGGCCGGTGCCGCCAGCTCCTCGGCCCAGGCGCGGTCAAACATGGCGCGCGCGGCGTCGAGCCCGGCATCAAGGAAGACGGCGGCCAGCAGGGCCTCGACCGCATCGGCGACGACGCCTTCCTTGCGACGCCCCCCCGTCTTGCTCTCGCCGGGCGAGAGGCGCAGCGCGTCGCCCACATGCAGCCGTTCACCCACGCGTCCGCAGGCGTGTTTGTCGACCATCGCGTGCAGGCGCGAGGACAGCTCGCCCTCGTCCGCCGCCGGGAAATCCTGATGCAGCCGCTGAGCCACCAGCAGGCCCAGAACCCGGTCGCCAAGGAACTCCAGCCGCTCGTTGTGACGTGCGGGCTTTCCGGCAGCCTTGTCTGCCCCCTCCCCCACGCTGGAATGGGTCAGGGCTCGCTCCAGCAGGGCGGGGTCGCGAAAATCGTGGCCGAGGCGGCGGACCAGTTCGGCCACCGCCCCTGCCCGTGCGTTGGCCATCAGTCGAGGGGCCGGAAGAAGCGGCTGGGCCGGACATTGGCGAACCAGCTGATCGGGTTGAACAGCGAGGCTCCAGGCGTCCAGGAGAACATAATGATCTCGGCCTTGCCGACCAGGTTCTCATCCGGGACCAGGCCCACGCCGGCTGATTCCTGGACCCGGCTGTCGATGGAGTTGTCGCGGTTGTCGCCCATCACGAAGTAGTGGCCGACCGGCACCTCATAGACTGGGGTGTCGTCAAGATCGCCGCCGGGACCGAAGTCCTGGATGTTGAAGCTCCTGCCGCCGGGCAGTGTCTCACGCGACTGGGTCATGGCGCGGGGGCCAAACACGTCGGCGATCTCGCCCCGGTTCACCACCATGTCATCCACCGGCGCGCCGTTGATGTGAAGAACATTGCTGATCATCTGGATGCGATCGCCCGGCAGGCCGATCACGCGCTTGATGTAGTCGGTCTTGTCATCGCGCGGCAGTTTGAACACGACAATATCGCCGCGCTCCGGGGCCCGGCCGAACACCCGATCCTCGCCGAGCGGCAGGTTGACCGGCAGGCCTGAAGAGTATTTCGAATACCCGTAAGCCCATTTCGATACGACGATGTAGTCGCCCTCATAGAGGTTGGGCTCCATGGAGGCCGAGGGAATGGTGAAGGGCTGGAACAGCAGAACCCGCAGGACGAAGGCGATGGCCAGGGCCACCACGACCGTCTTGACGATTTCCACGGCCTCGCTGCCGGCCGAGCCGCCGTGGTCGTCATCGTCCTTGACACGGACCCTGGCCGGACCGGGGAGCTTTTCCTTGCGGTCGTCAAAGGGGGCGTCGCCCGCATCGCTCCAGATCGGGCGCGGCGTCTCGACAGCCACGGCGGCGGCGGCCGGAATCAGGATGGCCTCGGGTGACCGCGCGACGGGTTCGGCGGACTCAGGGGCGGCGGCGACGGGCAGGCCTGTCTCTGACGCGGCGAAGGCCGCCTCCGCCGCATCGACCTCGCCGCCACCAGGCTCGGAGGACCCAACGGCGGTTTCGGTCGGCGCGGCGTCCAGTTCCGGCGCGTGAAGGGTTTCGGGCGGAAGGACTGCGGGTTCGGCCGCGTCGGCCTCGGGGTCGCGCTTGTGCTCGTCGCTCATCGTCTGAAAGCCTGTCCCCGGCCGCTGATCGCGGTCTGTTCGCCGCGCACGGGTATATACTGATTACGCCATCGGCAAGGCTTCGATCACCACGAAGGCGAGTGCATAGGGGTGCTCGTCCGACAGCGTCAGATGGATGCGGGCGGTGTGGCCGGGCGGCGTCAGCCGAACCAGATGCTCCGCCGCATGACCGGTCAGGGCCAGGGTAGGCTGGCCCGACGGCCGGTTCACCACCCCCATGTCCTTCCAGTAGACGTCGCGGCGCATGCC
>JBBSCK010000111.1:0-8481 GCA_038250335.1 Caulobacterales bacterium | reverse complement strand
CTCGATCCCCATATAGGTCTTGCCGTACATGCTCTTCTCGACCCAGACGCCGAAGGCCTCCGTGACGCCGGTTTCCTCGTCCGAGGCCAGGGTGACCTTGAGGTCGTATTTGGCCTTGAACCGGTCGAGCTTCTTCACCGGGTCCCTGGACACGCCTATGACGGTCACTCCGGCGGCGGCGAAGGCGTCGGCGTGCTCGGAAAAGTCCTTGGCTTCATTGGTGCAGCCTGGCGTATCAGCCTTGGGATAGAAATAGAGAACGGTCGGGCCGGACAGGGTGGCCTGGCCGCCGCCGTCGGCAGGCATATCGAACGCGGGGGCTTTTGAGCCTGCGGTGACGTCGGTCATTCAAGTTCTCCGATCAGATGGGGCGAACGAGCATCAGCTTCTTTTTGCCGGCCGCGAGCTTGATGACGCCGTCGGCATTGATGTCGGACGCCTCGATAAGGCGCGCCCCGTCCGGGATCGCCTCGTCATTCAGTCGCAGGCCGCCGCCCTGGGCCAGGCGGCGCGCCTCGCCGTTCGAGGCGGTCAGGCCTGCGCGGGTGGCGACGGCGACCAGCATGGCCCCGATCACCTCGCCCGACGGCAGGTCGATGGTCGGCAAGTCGGACGAGAGCATGCCGCGTTCAAACGCACCTTCCGACGCCGCACGGGCGGACGAAGCGGCCTCGGTCCCATGCAGCATCGTCGTGGCGGCGTCGGCCAGCGCCTTCTTGGCTTCGTTGATCCCGGCCCCTTCCAGCGCCTCGAACCCGGCGATCTGGTCCAGCGGCAGGTCGGTGAACAGGCGCATGAACCTGCCGACGTCGCCGTCTTCGGCGTTGCGCCAGAACTGCCAGTAGTCATAGGGGCTCAGCTGTTCGGCGTTCAGCCACACAGCCCCCTGCGCCGTCTTGCCCATCTTGCCACCCGACGCCGTGGTCAGCAGCGGCGTGGTCAGGCCGAAGGCGGCCTTGTGATCCACGCGGCGCACCAGATCGACGCCCGAAACGATATTGCCCCACTGGTCCGACCCGCCCATCTGCAGGGTGACGTTGTGGCGGCGGTTCAGCTCCAGAAAGTCCACCGACTGCATCAGCATGTAGTTGAATTCGAGGAAGGTCATCGGCTGTTCGCGCTCCAGCCGCAGCTTGACCGAGTCGAAGGCCAGCATGCGGTTGATGGTGAAATGCGTGCCGTAGTCGCGCAGGAACTGGATGTAGCCGTATGTCGACAGCCAGGCGTCGTTGTCGAGCATGACCGCGTCGGTCGGGCCGTCGCCGAAGGTGAGGAAGCGTGCGAACACCGTGCGGATCGAGGCGATATTGGCCGCGATGGTTTCGTCGGTCAGGTGGGGGCGCGAGGCATCCTTGCCGGTCGGGTCGCCGACCTTGGTCGTCCCGCCGCCCATGATGACGACGGGGCGGTGCCCGGCCTGCTGCAGCCGGCGCAGCATCATGATCTGGATCAGACTGCCGACGTGCAGGCTCGGGGCCGTGGCGTCAAAGCCGATGTAGCCCGAGACGATACTCCCGCTTGCCGCCGCATCCAGCTCGGCCGGATGGGTGACCTGATGGATATAGCCGCGCGCCTGCAGGGTCTTGAGGAAGTCAGACTTGAAAACGGCGTCGGTCATGAGGTCAGCAGGGGCTTGGCGAGGAGAGGAGGGGGCGTGTAGCACGGCATGATGGGGGAGCGAACCGAACCAGACACGATCGTCACTGCGACGCTGATCCCGCATCCGTCGGCGGGCGCAGGACCGGTCCGAGACCTGACCGTCAAACTGGAGCGGCAGGGTAATAGCCTGAGGCTGCGCTATGTGGTCGAGGGTGATGTCGACGCCGTGAAATGGCCGCTCGAACAGTCGCCCGGACGGGCGGATCGACTGTGGGAGCACACCTGTTTCGAGGTCTTCGTCGAAACCGCAGACGGCTATCGCGAGTTCAACCTGTCGCCCTCGGGCCAGTGGGCTGCCTATGCCTTCACCGGCTATCGGCAGAACATGATCGAGGCGAGCGAGACCGCCCGGTTCCACGGGCTGGACGGGGCCGAGGACAGGGTGGCGCTGGAGGCCTTCGTCGAGCTTGCACCGTCCGCAACGCGACTGGCCTTGTCTGCCGTGATCGAGACCGTCGACGGCACGAAGACCTGGTGGGCGCTGGCCCATCCGTCCGATAGGCCTGACTTTCACCACCCCGATTCCTTTGTTCTGGACCTGCCATGAAATTCGGCATCGACCGCCTTCTGTCCGAACCAGACCTGCAGGCCGCGCTAAGGGGCAGGCGCGTGGCGCTGGTGGCGCATCCGGCCTCGGTCACGGCCGACCTGACCCATTCGGTCGACGCCCTGATGGCGGCGGGCATCAACCTGACCGCCGCCTTCGGTCCCCAGCACGGGATGAAGGGCGACCTGCAGGACAATATGATGGAGAGCCCGGACGCGACCGACCCGGTCCACGGCTTTCCGGTCTTCAGCCTGTACGGCGCGGTGCGGCGGCCGACCGAGGCGTCGATGCAGACGTTCGACGTGGTTCTGATCGACCTGCAGGATCTGGGCTGCCGCATCTACACCTTCATCACGACCCTGCTGTACGTTCTGGAAGCGGCGGCGACGCATGGGAAAGAGGTCTGGGTTCTGGACCGTCCCAATCCCGCCGGACGGCCGGTCGAGGGCACCACGCTGTTGCCGGGCTGGGAGAGCTTCGTCGGGGCCGGGCCGATGCCGATGCGGCATGGGATGACCCTGGGCGAACTGGGCCACTGGTTCATCGCCCATTTCGGCCTGAAGCTCGACTACCGCGTCATCCAGATGCTGGGCTATGACCCCGATGCCGGTCCCGGCTTCGGCTGGCCGCTGGGAGAGCGGGCCTGGATCAACCCCAGCCCCAACGCCCCGAACCTGTCGATGGCCCGCGCCTATCCCGGCACGGTCATGGTCGAGGGCGCGACCCTGTCCGAAGGTCGCGGCACGACCCGGCCGCTGGAGCTGTTCGGGGCCCCCGACATCGACGCCCGGGCCGTGATCGCCGAAATGAAGGCGCTGGCCCCGGAGTGGCTGCAGGGCTGCGTCCTGCGCGACATGTGGTTTGAGCCGACCTTCCACAAACACGTCGGCAGACTGTGCAGTGGCATCCAGATCCACGTCGAGGGACCGGCCTACGACCATGCCGCCTTTCAGCCGTGGCGGGTCCAGGCCCTGGGCTTCAAGGCCATCCGGCGGCTGTATCGCGACTACGATCTGTGGCGGGACTTCCCCTATGAATACGCGTTCGGAAAGCTCGCGATCGACGTGATCAACGGCGGGCCGGGGCTGCGGGCGTGGGTCGATGATGCGGCGGCGACGCCAGATGATCTGGATGCGATCGCGATCCCCGATGAGCAGGGCTGGATCGAGGCGCGCGAACCCTTCCTCATCTATCGGCAGGGCTGACCCGCTGGATGAGGTGGACGAAAAATACAGTCCACTGAGTCCACTGAGTCCACATCGTCCTGATGCAACGGAGGATGCGGGATGCGGCTGTCAAAGACCTGCGCCGGACAGTGTCGCAGGCCGCTACGTCAAAATCGGTCGTGGGGTGTTCCCTCTCCCATGGGGAGAGGGCTTGAGCGCCCAAGAGCCCAGAGGGCGATTGGCTGCGCGAAAGGGTGAGGGGCGATCGTCCGCAGCGTTGGGGAGGGAACCCTCACCCTTTCGCCTTGCCGATCGCTTCGCTCCCGGAGGCTCAAGCCCTCTCCCCATGGGAGAGGGAACGCTTACGCCGGCTTTTCTTCCAGCCGCTTGTCCAGATACAGGCCCACGCGGCGATCGACGGCGCCGATATGGTCCTGCCAGAAGTGGCTGGCACCCTCTTCCAGTTCGTAGTCGATGATGATGCCCTTCTGGGTGCGCAGCTTGTTGACCACGCGCTCGACCTCGACCGGCGGAACCACGGTGTCGGCGGTGCCGTGCAGGAACAGGCCCGACGCCGGGCAGGGGGCGAGGAAGCTGAAATCGTACATGTTGGACGGCGGCGAGACCGAGATGAAGCCGTCCGTCTCGGGCCGGCGCATCAGGAGCTGCATGCCGATATAGGCCCCGAACTGATAGCCACCGACCCAGGTCTGGGAGGCGGCCGGATTGTTGGACTGCAGCCAGTCCAGCGCCGTGGCCGCGTCGGCCAGCTCGCCGATGCCGCTGTCGAACTCGCCCTGGGACTTGCCGACGCCGCGCGAGTTATAGCGCAGTGTGGCAAAACCGCGCTTCTGGAACAGCTGGTAAAGCGTCACCGCGACCGGGTTGTTCATATGCCCGCCCGCCTTGGGGTGGGGGTGCAGGATCAGCGCGATCGGGGCATTGGCGCGCTTTCCGGGGGAGTAGCGGCCCTCGATGCGACCGGAGGCGCCGGGCAGGATGACTTCAGGCATGGGGCTCTGGAATCCGTTCAACTGTCGTTTCGGGCTCGCCGAATACTTGACCGCCGGGGTAGGACTTTCTACATCCATCCTGCACGGTTCAAGACGACCGGGGCGCCTCGCGAAGCGGCGGGTCATAGCACAGACCCCCATGAAAGCGCGCGATTTTTGAAGGTGGACGATGCGACTGTCGACCAAGGGACGATACGCCGTGATGGCGATGGCCGATCTGGCGAGAAACGGCCGGGGCGAGGGCGCCGAAGGGCGTGCCGTGTCGCTGGCCGAGATCGCCACGCGGCAGGAGATTTCGCTGAGCTATCTGGAACAGTTGTTCGCCCGGCTGCGCAAGAGCGGGCTGGTGCGCAGCGTACGCGGCCCGGGCGGCGGCTATCGGCTGGCCAAGGCAGCCGGCGACACCGTGGTGTCCGAGATCGTTCTGGCGGTCGATGAGCCGATCCGTGCGACCCGTTGCGCCGCCCATTCCTCTCCCAAGGGCTGTATGCTGGCCGGTGACCGCTGCATCACCCACCATCTCTGGGAAGATCTGGGCGACGAGATCCACCGCTATCTGTCCAGCGTCTCGCTGGAGGACGTGATCCTGAACCGCACCAGTCGGCGAAGCGAAATCATGGAGGCGGCGGCATGAGCGGGGTCTATCTGGACTACAACGCCTCGGCCCTGGTGCGGCCCGAGGTTCAGGCCGTCATGGCCGAGGCGCTGGCCGACAACGGCAATCCGTCGGCCGTCCATGCGGCCGGACGGCGGGCGCGGGCCCGGGTCGAGACGGCGCGAGCCCGGGTGGCCGAACTGGTCGGGGCGGATCCGACTGCGGTGATCTTCTCGTCCGGCGGCACGGAATCCAATGCCCAGGCCATCGCCAGCGCCTTGGCCGGCGGCTGTGAGCGGCTGATCGTCTGTGCCACCGAACATCCCTGCGTGGCCGAGGCGGCGATGGCCTCGGGCAAGCCCGTCAAGGTCCTGCCGGTCGACGCCGACGGTGTCATCGTGCTGGCCCGGCTGGAGGAGTTGCTGCGTCTGCCCGGTCGCGCTGCGGTGACCATCCACCATGCCAACAACGAGAGCGGCGTGATCCAGCCGATCCGCGAGGCCGCGCGACTGGTCCGCGCAGCCAAGGGCTGGCTCCATGTCGACGCCATCCAGTCGGCGGGCAAGATCGCGGTCGACATGCGTGCGCTGGACGCCGACAGCCTGAGCCTGTCGGGGCACAAGCTGGGAGGCCCACAGGGCGTGGGGGCGCTGGTGATGCGCGCCGGTCTGTCGGCCACGGCCATCGTCCTGGGCTCCGGTCAGGAGCGCGGGCTTCGGGCCGGGACCGAGAACGTGCCAGGCATCACCGGTTTCGGCGTCGCCGCCGAGTGCGCTCTGCGCGATCTGCCCGCCGTGGCGGCCCATCAGGCCTGGCGGGACGCGGCAGAGGCGGTCGTGACCGCCGCCGGGGCCACGATCATGGGGCAGGCCGCGCCCCGTCTGCCCAACACCCTGTTTCTGGCCGTGAGCGACTGGGACAGCCC
This sequence comes from Caulobacterales bacterium, assembly GCA_038250335.1. Classification (GTDB taxonomy): domain Bacteria; phylum Pseudomonadota; class Alphaproteobacteria; order Caulobacterales; family Caulobacteraceae; genus Brevundimonas. The sequence continues at coordinate 2,576 of JBBSCK010000111.1, read as the reverse complement.
GCAGCAGTTGATCACCCTCGACCTCGGCGGGGTGATGGTCTCTGCGGGCAGCGCCTGCTCGTCGGGCAAGACCCGGCCGTCGCGCGCCATTGTCGGTATGGGGCGGCTCGACCTGGCCACCGGCGGGGTCCGCATCTCCGGCGGCTGGGGCACGGTCGAAGACGATTGGTCGCGCTTCGCTTCGGCCTGGACGACCGCCTATCAAAACCAGCGCGCGCGCATCGCCGATCGCGTCAAGGAAACCGCCTAAGCCATGGCTGCTGTTCAGGAAACCATTGACGCCGTTGCCGCACTGGAAAAGTACGAGCACGGCTTCACCTCGGACATCGAGACGGAGTACGCGCCTCGGGGCCTGAGCGCCGACATCGTGCGATTCATCTCCGAGAAGAAGGGCGAGCCGGAATGGATGCTCGAATGGCGCCTCGCCGCCTACGAGCGTTGGCTGGCCATGGAAGAGCCGACCTGGGCCTCGGTGAGATACACGCCGGTCGACTATCAGGACCTGTTCTACTACGCCGCGCCGAAACAGAAGGTCGGTCCGGCCAGCCTTGACGAGGTGGATCCCGAAATCCTCGCCATCTATGCCAAGCTGGGCATTTCGTTGAAGGAGCAGGAGGTCCTGGCGGGGGTCGAGGGCGCACCGCGCTATGCCGTGGACGCCGTGTTTGACAGCGTCAGCGTGGTCACCACCTTCAAGGCCGAGTTGGCCAAGGTCGGCGTCATCTTCATGCCGATTTCCGAGGCGTTGCGGGAGCATCCCGAGCTGGTGCGCAAATATCTGGGATCGGTGGTGCCGGTCTCGGACAACTATTTTGCGGCCCTGAACAGCGCCGTCTTTTCGGACGGGTCGTTCGTCTACATCCCGCCGGGCGTGCGCTGCCCGATGGAGCTGTCGACCTATTTCCGGATCAATGCGTCGAACACCGGCCAGTTCGAACGCACGCTCATCATTGCCGACAAGGGGGCCTATTGCTCGTATCTGGAGGGCTGCACCGCCCCGATGCGCGACGAGAACCAGCTGCATGCGGCGGTGGTCGAACTGGTCGCGCTGGACGATGCCGAGATCAAATATTCGACGGTGCAGAACTGGTACCCGGGCGACGCCGAGGGCAAGGGCGGGATCTATAATTTCGTCACCAAACGCGCCGACTGCCGGGGGGACCGGTCCAAGGTCAGCTGGACCCAGGTCGAGACCGGCTCGGCCGTGACCTGGAAATATCCATCCTGCGTCCTGCGCGGCGAGGACAGCTCGGGCGAGTTCTATTCCATCGCCATTACCAACGGCCACCAACAGGCCGACACCGGCACCAAGATGATCCATCTGGGCAAGAATTCGAAGAGCCGGATCATCGCCAAGGCGGTGTCGGCGGGCAAGTCCGACTCGACCTATCGCGGGCTGGTCTCGGTGCATCCCAAGGCGACGGGGGTGCGCAACTTCACCCAGTGCGACAGCCTGCTGATCGGGGGCGACTGCGGCTCCCACACCATCCCCTATATCGAGGCCCGCAACGGCTCGGCCCAGCTGGAGCATGAGGCGACCACCACCCGCCTGTCCGACGACCAGCTGTTCTATGCCCAGCAGCGCGGGCTGTCGCAGGAGGAGGCGGTGGCCCTGCTGGTCAACGGCTTCGTCCGCGACGTGATGCAGAAACTGCCGATGGAGTTCGCCGTCGAGGCCCAGAAGCTGGTGGCGATCAGCCTCGAAGGCTCCGTCGGATAACAAGAGGAAACAATGCTCAAGATTGAAAACCTCCACCGCTCCGTCGGCGACAAACCCATCCTCAAGGGGCTGACGCTCGACGTTCCGGCGGGCGAGGGGGATGCCGCCAATGGGCCGGACGGGGCCGGGATGTGCTATGTTGAAGGCAGGAGGACGCCATGACCGCTGTTCGTAAGCCCTCAGTCCAGACCTACGAGATTCAGCTCGACGGAGAGATCGTCGATGGCTTGCAGCGTATCGCCGAACAGACAGGCGATACGGTCGAGAACCTGATCGCTTCGGCGGCCCTGGACTATGCCGATCGCGGGCTGCCGCCGGTCAACGCCTGGACCGAAGACGATCGGGCCGAGATCAATGAAGGGTTTGCCCAGATCGATCGGGGCGACGCGTTCTCACAGGAGGAGGTCGAGGCAGAGATCGACGCACTGCTGCGCTGATGGCGAAGGCCCTATGGTCGGCGCGGGCGACGCGGGAGTTCAAGGATCTGATCACCTATTTGAAGCCACGTGACCCGAACGCCGCCGCCCGTGCAGCCAGCGAGATCCAATCGCTCTCCAGGTTGCTGGCGCGCCGCCCCTTTCTGGGCAGACCGGGCCAAGGTGACGGTGAACGCGAGTTCAGCGTTTCGGACTGGCACAAGGTCTTCGTCTATCGCGTCACGCCAGACGGGATCGACATTTCATCGCTGCGGGACCCCCGCATGCAACTCAAACAAGACGATACGGACGCCTGAACGAAAAATGCTCTCCATCTCCAATCTCCACGTTTCCGTTGCTGACAAACCCATTCTGAAGGGGCTGAGCCTCGACGTCCCGGCGGGCGAGGTGCACGCCATCATGGGGCCGAACGGGGCCGG
>JBBSCK010000110.1:0-8548 GCA_038250335.1 Caulobacterales bacterium | reverse complement strand
CTGAATCCGCGTGCGCTGCACGCCCGCCTGCTGGAGAATGCCGCGCAGCGGCGCCTGCGCGGCATGGAACGCAGGCGCGCCGACCGGCCCGAGGACGCCGACTACTGGCTGCACGCCGCACCGGTTGCGGTGCGCAGGGCCGGCGCCCTGCGCGAGGAAAGCAGCTTCGCGCCGCTTCCCTGAAGGCCAAGATCGTCAGCGCCAGACGTCGCCCGTAATCGCCCCTTGTCGACCCACCTCATAGACGGCGCTCATCGACTCCACGCTGAAGTCCAGCGCCGAGGCCTCCGAATCGTCGGGCAGGGCGGCGTAGCGGAAGAACAGGTCGTTAGTGTCAGCGAAGGCGCGGTTGCCCGCCAGCGTCGTGATCATCGAGGCGCGCAGCAGGATGTCGAGACTGCGCCCCAGAACGCCCTGCGGTGTGTCGCGCGTGATGGCGAAGGTCGGATTGGTCCGCCCGTTGACGACCACATAGAAGTGCGCCGACCGCAGCGTCCCGGACGGCTCGCGGAAGGACCAGAGAGTCTCGGGCACGGCAAGGAACGGCGTCGTCACACTGCCATCGACATGCATCTCCTCAAACGCGAGGCCGGCATTGTCCGAAGGGATCAACACAGGCGGAAACGCCCCCGGAACGCTGGCCGAGGCGATCAGCACGTCACGGAACAAGGCCAGGGCCTTCGGCGAGGCCTGGGTGGCGATGGCACCCAGATCCCAGCTCACGCCGCGTTGGGAATCGACGTCCGTGGTAGCCACCAGCAGGACGCGTCCCCTGGCATATTCGGCTGCCACGGCCGCCAGCAGCGCCTCGTCGACATAGTGTTCGACCAGGGCCCGGAGCGGTTCGGGCTTGTAGATGCCGGATCCGACCAGCGCGCCCAACCCCTGCGGCTGCAGCAGACCGGCGGCCGCCCCGCCCGTGTAGGCCTCGGCCAGTTCGTCGTCATAGGCGGAGCCGAGGAAGACGAACGGGGCCGCCAGGGCCCCGGTGGACACACCGGTCACGACCTCGAAATCGGGGCGCTCGCCGGTCTCGCTCCAGCCCTTCATCAACCCGGCGGTGAAAGCCCCGTTGGAGCCGCCGCCGGACAGGGCGATGAAATCCAGCCGGCCGTCCGGTCCGACCGGCACACCCTCGCGAAAGGCCTGCTGGAACAGGGCCGCCCGGTCTTGCGCGTCCAGATAGACCCGGATCGGATGGCCCGGGGCGGCCACCAGTCCCATCGGCCGCGCGCCTTGCCGGTCCTGGGCGTCAAACGACGAGCGCGCTCCACTGGCGCACCCCCCGAGGGCCAGGGTGAGACAGGCGGTCAGAGCAAGGAGGACACGACGCATCAAGCGACCGTATCACGCCCGCCTTTGCGAAACGATGACTGCGATAGGCGCGCCTCGGGCAGGCAGCGAGCGGCGGAGTTCTTCAGACGCTCCCTGCCGGGATGTCAGACGATGTTCCACGGCCGCTAGTGGCTGTGGGGCCTGAAAACAAAATTGAAAATGTAGCGCGCCGTTTCCACGGCCGCCCGGTGATCGGCGTCAGGATCGAACGCCTCGATCCCCGTCAAAGCGCCGTCCTTGAAGACAAGGGCGTCGTAGCCCAGGGCCCGGACATCAGCGATCGACTGCTCGATCGGTTGATTGGAGTGGCGCTCTTCCATTTCGATCAGAAGCGTCGGCCGATCACGCTCGATCAGGCCTGCGGCTCCGGCGACCACCGCCGCTTCGTGCCCCTCGACATCGATCTTGATGAAACCGCATGGCTCAACAACCAGATCGTCGAGGCGGGCTTTTGCAACCTCGACCACCCCGAAAGTCTTGCCGCCGAGCCAGCCTGTTTCGAGCGACGCGTGCTGGTTGGAATAGCCGCGAGCCGAACGCGGGATGTTCAGATCAGCGAGACCGGATCGGTCCGACAGGGCAATCTGACGGGCGACCACATTGGCCGGGCGCGCCGCATCCAGAATGGCGAACATCTTGGGATTGGGCTCGAACGCATAGACCGTCGGGCAAAGGGCGGCCAGCTGGTGCGTCCAGACCCCCCGATTGGCCCCGACATCGACCGCAGCGCGACCGGGATCGACCAGATCAGCGAGCAGCCTCAGTTCCGGTTCGCCCTTGCGAAGTTCCCGCTTGATGACCCGCTTCAGTTCCTGACGTGGGCTGAACACGGCCCGCTTGATCCGCTCCCGCAGAGTGGTTGGCGGCGTCCAGCTCACGCCCGCCCGTTCATCAGGTCGTTGAACCGGTCGAACAGATACAGGCTGTCGGTCGGGCCCGGGGAGGCCTCCGGATGGTGCTGCACGCTGAACACCGGGCGGTCTTTGAGCTGGATGCCGCAGTTGGTGCCGTCGAACAGGGACACGTGGGTCTCGACCACCGCTTCGGGCAGGCTCTCGCGATCGACGGTGAAGCCGTGATTCATCGACACGATCTCGACCTTGCCGGTCGTCAGGTCCTTGACCGGATGGTTGGCCCCGTGATGGCCCTGATCCATCTTCACGGTCTTTCCGCCCAGGGCGAGAGCCAGCATCTGATGGCCGAGGCAGATGCCGAAGACGGGCTTTCCACTGTCGACCAGCTTCCTGATTTCCGGCACCGCATATTCGCCCGTCGCCGCCGGATCGCCCGGCCCGTTGGACAGAACCACGCCGTCGGGATTGCGCGCCAAAACTTCTTCGGCGGTCGTGGTCGCCGGGACCACAGTGATCCGGACACCCGTGGACGCCAGCGCCCGCAGGATGTTACGCTTCACACCATAGTCGACGACCACCACGGTCTTGCGCCCGTGAGTCTTGGAGTGCCCCTCGGGCCATTCCCACAGCCCCTCGTCCCATTCGAACGCCTGCAGCGTCGAGGCGGGCTTGGCCAGATCCAGCCCGACCAGCCCGGTCCACGCCCCGGCCTGCGCCACCAGGGCCTCCAGATCGAACCGGCCGTCGGGGTCGTGGGCGATCACGCCATGGGGTGCACCATGGTCCCGGATCCGCTGGGTCAGGGCGCGGGTGTCGATCCCCGACAGCCCCACCACGCCGCGCCGCTTCATCCAGTCATCCAGACTGGCCTCGGAACGCCAGTTGGCCGGATCGGTCGGCAGATCGCGGAAGATCGCGCCGCGGGCCGAGGTGTCAGACCCGCCGCCCATCTGTTCGATATCCTCCACGTTGGTGCCGGTGTTGCCGATGTGGGGGAAGGTGAAGGCCAGGATCTGGCTCATGTAGCTGGGGTCGGTCAGGATCTCCTGATAGCCTGTCATGGCGGTGTTGAAGACCACTTCGCCAAGGGCGGAACCGGTCGCGCCGACGCCCAGTCCCTGAAAGATCGTGCCGTCGGCCAGGGCGAGGACGCCGGTGGCGCCGGGAAGAAGCTGTGCGGTCATGAGCCGTCCCTTACACCGAATCCCGGCGATCAAACGGCGGCGTCACTAAAGCCATGCCCCGGTCGGGTCAAACCCGGCCTTGGGCCGAGGCGGCCATGCATGCCGGATCCAGTTCCGTCGTCTATTCCGGAACCCGCACCCCATCCCAAGCGAAGACGCCGCCGCTGTCGACCGGTGTCAGCCCGTCCAGCACCTGCAGCAGCTGTTCGGCGGAATAGGCGGGCGTAAACAGCTTTTCCGCCTTCACGCCGCGCTGGAACGGCTGGCTCAGTCCCGTATCCACCGTGCCCGGATGCAGCCCCGCCACGATCGCCTCGGGATTCGTCCGCGCCAGCTCGATCGCCAGATTGCGCAGGATCATGTTCAGCGCCGCCTTGGACGCCCGGTAGCTGTGCCAGCCGCCCAGCCGGTTGTCGCCGGTCGAGCCGACCCGGGCGGACAGGGCGGCGAACACGCTGCGCCGGTCTCGCGGCAGCAGCGGCAGGAAATGCCTCGCCACCAGCGCGGGGCCGACGGTGTTGATCGTGAAGTCCCGCAGCAGGTGCTCGGCCGTCATGGCCTTGTAGGACCGCTCGGGCTCATGGCCATGATGCAGCACGCCGGTGGCCACAAACACCAGGGCCGGGGCGGGGCCCTCGGCCACCCGGGCCGCCGCTGCGCTGATCGTGGCCTCGTCCTCAAGGTCCAGATGACCGGGCCCCGAAAGGGAGCGGGCGAACCGGTGGACAAGGGCGTGCCGCCCAGACGCCTCCAGCGCGTCGGCGGCTGCACCGCCGACGCCGCCCGAGGCACCGATCACCACCGCGGCAGTGTCTTTCAGATCTGTGGTCATCCGGTCGCCATGGCCCCTTGCGCCCGAGAGGGCAACGCGACCCGTTGACCGCGCGCTGGGCAAGCGCGAGAGGACCGGCTTGCAACCGGACCTCCAGCCATGCCTATCACCACCCTCGGCCTCGATGCCGACGACACCCTCTGGCACAACGAGACCCTCTTCCGCCTGACCCAGGCGCGGTTCCTCGATCTGCTGGGCGAGCACGAGAACGCGCTGATCGAGACGCGCCTGGCCGAAATTGAGCAGCGCAACCTGCGGCTCTATGGCTACGGCATCAAGGGCTTCACCCTGTCGATGATCGAGACGGCGATGGAACTCTGTGAGGGCGATCCGCCGCCGGGCGTCGTGCGCGAGATCCTGGCGGCCGGCCGCGAAATGATCGCACATCCGGTCGAGACACTGCCCGCTGTGGACGAGGCCTTGCACGCCCTGTCCGAACGCTACCGTCTGGTCCTGATCACCAAGGGCGACCTGCTGGATCAGGAGCGAAAACTGGCCGCCTCGGGTCTCGGCGACCTGTTCGCCGCCGTCGAGATCGTGTCGGAGAAGGATCGCGGGACCTACGACCGCGTCTTCACCCGCCACGGCACCGGGCCGGCCGAGGCCGCGATGGCGGGAAACTCGGTGAAGTCCGACGTCCTTCCGGCCATCGCGGCCGGGGCTTTCGCCGCCCACATCCCCTATCAGATCACCTGGGCGCACGAGATGGCCGAGCCGCCTGTGGAGCACCCGCGGTTCGGCGCGCTGGAGAGCATCGCCGACCTGCCGGCCTGGCTGGCCGGGCGGGACGCCTGACCCCTGTCGCAGCTGAAAGCCGGCACCATGGCCTGACCGGGCCGGTCAGGCCGCAGTTCCGCGATCTGCCTGTCAGAATTGTGTCTTTGCGGTGACCCTCGGACGTCAAAATATCTGCGGCGTGCAATCCTTTGTTGACCATGCCGCGTTGCAGCAAAAAACTGACCTTTGCCGTAGCGACAAACGCTTGGGGCGGGGAAAGATCATGCAAAGCAGAATCAACACACGGACGAAATTTCTGATGGGCGCCGCCGCCCTCGCGCTGACGGCAGGCCCGGCCTTTGCCCAGGATCCCCAGGAAACGACCGAGGTTGAAGAGATCATCGTCACCGGATCGCGGCTCGGCGGCGCATCGATACTGGAGGCCCCCCAGCCGGTTCAGGTCGTGACGAGCGAGACCATCGCTGCGCGGGGCACAGTGGCTATCTCCGATATTCTCGACACGCTGCCCGCGCTGCTGAGTTCGACCAGTTCGTCTCAGGCGAACGGCAATGCCGCGACGCTCAATCTCCGGGGACTGGGGGGCAACCGGACCCTGGTGCTGGTGAACGGTCGCCGCCATGTGGCAGGCCTGCCCGGCTCTGCGGCGGTGGACATCTCCTCGATCCCGTCCGGCCTGATCGACCGGGTGGACGTGCTGACGGGCGGTGCCTCTGCGGTTTATGGCTCCGACGCCGTCACGGGGGTGGTCAACTTCATCATCAAGGATGATTTCGAAGGGTCGAGGTTCACCATGCAGGCCGGCCTGTCGGGCGAGGGCGACGGCAATGAAATCTACGGCTCGGCCCTGTTCGGGCGGAACTTCGACGGCGGCCGCGGCAACGTCACCCTGTCGTTGGACGGCTATGACCGCCAGGCCGTGTTCTATGGCGACCGCGATTTCTCGCGCGACAATTTTCTCGCCGACGACTATCCGAACCCGGCCCTGTTCTTTCAGCAGGGCGACGCGATTCCCCCGGGACAGACACGCGCATTGGGCCGCACCATCCTGGTGGGTTCCAACCCGCGTTTCGCAAACACAGACCCGGCGCTGGTCGCCCGGGCTCGCGCCGCGTCGGCTCGAACCTTCATCAACCGCCCGACTTTCGATGTGTCCAATGTCGGTGGCCTGATCGGCTTCGACCTGGACGGCAGCGGCTTCTCCACGCCGGCCCGGTTCTTTTCCACGACCCAGGATCTGGATCGTGACGGCATCAACGACTGCCAGGAAAGCCGCGCCGGTCGCGAAGGCTATGGCTGCTACGTGATCGATCCGACGACGGGTCTGGTTCGACCCTTCATGGATGGCATCTATGCTGGGGGCATCAACCAGTCGGGCGGCGACGGCGCAGCCCAGACCTTCAACGGCCAGTCCCTGGTCCCGGACGAGTTCCAGGTTTCCGCGAATGTGTTCCTCAACTATGAGGTGAGCTCGGCCTTCCGTCCCTATGCCGAGCTCAAGGCCGTCCTGACGGAAGCCACCAGCTACAACCCCTACAACACCTTCGACGACTCCATCCCGATCTCGCTCGATAACCCCTTCATTCCGGCCGACATTCGCCGCTACATCAATGCCGAAATCGCGGCTGATCCGTCGATCGCAGGTTTCGCCAAGGTCTTGCTGGGCCGGGACAATACCGATCTGTTCGATCCCGCGATCGAAGACGAGCGCCAGACCTATCGCGCCGTCGTGGGTGCGCGGGGCGATCTGGGCTGGAACCTGTCCTATGACATCTCGCTCAACTATGGCCGGACAGAAGGCGAGTCACGCAGCGCTGTTCGTCTGGAAGACCGCTATTTCGCGGCCATTGATGCGGTGCTGGCTCCGAACGGTCAAACCGTCTGCCGCTCGACGCTTAATCCCAACGCCCTGCCAAGCAAGGGACAGCTGGGGCCAAACCCGGGCGGAACGATCCCCTTCAACACCTTCACCCCGGGCACCGGGTCCGCCTGCCGCCCGCTCAACCTGTTCGGTCTGAACCAGGCCAGCGCTGCAGCTCTCGACTTCATCGCCTACACCGGCGTCGATGTCTTCACCATCGAACAGACGGTGTTGACGGCCGTCGTGACCGGCGATTCCAGCGCTCTGTTCGAGCTGCCCGGTGGCCCGGTCGGATTCGTCCTGGGCGGCGAGTACCGCAAGGAGAAGAGCGATTTTGACGGTGACGACTTCGTCAACCAGGGCTTCAACTTTGAAAGTCGGACCACGGCCGATGTCAGCGGTGAGTTCGATGTCTCGGAAATCTTCACCGAACTCCGGGTACCGCTGCTGGCGGACCTGCCGTTCTTCCATGAACTGACGGTGACCGGAGCGGCGCGGGCGGGGGAGTACTCAACCGTGGGCTCGACCACCACCTACAAGGTCGATGCGGTCTGGGCACCGATCCCCGACATCCGCTTCCGCGGCGGACAGGCCAAGACCGTACGCGCCCCCAACATCAGCGAGCTGTTCTCGCCGATCTCCTCGTTCAACGCCCGTCCAATCGATCCATGCGACGAGAACAACATCCGTCTCGGCAATGCGCCGGCAAACCGTCTGGCCAACTGTCGCGCCGACGGCATCCCCGCCGGCTTCACCGATCCCCTGACCAGCCAGTTCGCCGGGCGCACGGGAGGCAATCCGGATCTGACCGAAGAGGATTCGGACAGCTTTACCTATGGCGTCGTCCTTCGGCCGCGCTTCATTCCGGGTCTGGCGATCACCGTCGATTACTTCAATATCGAGATCGAGAACGCCATCCAGGCGGTGACAGCCCAGGATATCGTCGACAGCTGCTATGACGCCCCCAGCCTCAATAACGTCTTCTGCGGCCAGTTCACCCGTAACCGCAACGCCAGCCCAACCTTCCTCGGGTTCAACTCCATCACCACCACCCAGCTGAATTTCGCAGGGCTGGAGGCGTCCGGCATCGATTTCAACGTCACCTACGCCTTCGATTTCGCCGACCTTGGCCAACCTGCCTGGGGCGACGTGGGTCTGTCGGTGGGCGGGTCCCAGGTCGAGGACCGCAACGACTATCCGTTCGCCAACAACCCCACCCAGGCGAATCCGGTCAAGCTTCAGCTCAACAATCCGGAGCTCGCTCTGAATGCCGGCGTTCGCTGGTCCATCGGAGATTTCACCTTCAACACCTCCCACCAGTATCTGGGCGAGCAGGCTCTGCCCGGTGTGGAGATCGAGAATGCCCAGAACTTCGCCTTCGCATTCGCCGACGAGATCTGGATCCACGACCTGTCGGTGCGCTGGCAGGCCGCAGACGACTATGCGGTGACCTTCGGCGTCAACAATGTGACGAACGAAGAGCCGTTCATCGCCTCGGTCGCCACGCCGGTTTCCGGTGTGGGTCGCTACTTCTTCCTGCGGTTCGCCACGACCTACTGATCTGCCCTCGATGGGCCAGCGACAGGGGCGGCTCCCTCCGGGGGGTCGCCCTTTTTCGTCACGCGAGCCCTTCATCTTGCGTGCCCGCCACGCTCTCTCTACACCGACCGGCTAACCGACAACCCGAACGCCCCCGGCTCGCCTCTCGCGCCGCCGGTCGTTCGCGCGCGAGCGAGAGACGACCCTG
>JBBSCK010000109.1:0-8549 GCA_038250335.1 Caulobacterales bacterium | reverse complement strand
CTTTACGGCTCAAGCTCTGATCTTCTTCTTCGCCGACCGCCTGAAGGTCCTCCTCCGCGATCACGGCAAGCGCCACGACCTCGTCGACGCCGTGTTCGCGCTGGGCGACGACGACCTCGTCCGCATCGTCCGCAAAGTCGAGGCCCTCGACGCCTTCCTGTCGACCGACGACGGCACCAACCTGCTGGCCGGCTACAAGCGCGCCTCCAACATCCTCAAGGCCGAGGAGAAAAAGGGCCCCCTGCCGACCGGCATGGTCCAGACCGGCCTGCCCGGCCAACCCGGGGCGGAGACGACGCTGGCCTTCGCCGCCGCTGCGGCGCGCACCGCTGTCGACACGGCGCTTCAGACCGAGGATTTCGCCGCCGCCATGACCGCGCTGGCGGCCCTGCGGGGGCCGGTCGATGCCTTCTTCACCGATGTGATGGTCAACTCCGACGTGCCGGCGGAGCGCGACAACCGCCTGAAACTGCTGGGTCAGGTGCGCGACGTCATGGGCCGCGTCGCCGATTTCGGACAGGTGGCAGGGTAGGGCAGAACCCCTCCGTCTGCTCGCAAGCGCTCGCCGCCACCTCCCCATGCTACGCACGGGGAGGAGACGATGTGTCCGCGTCTCCTCCCCGTCGCCGCTTGGCGATGGGGAGGGGGACCGCGAAGCGGTGGAGGGGCTCTCAGCCGCAGAGGCGTTCTTCGGCATTGGTCCTGATCCAGGTCGCGATGCCGTCGAGGTTGGTTCGCACGTCTTCCGCTGCGATCCTGAGGACGCCGATTCCCTGTGTCGCCAGCCACGCGGTGCGCCGCCTGTCGTGCTCGGCCCGGTCCGGATTGGCATGAACCTGCCCATCCACCTCGACCGCCAGCCTCGCCTCGGCGCAGTAGAAGTCGAGCACATAGGCCCCGATCGGATGTTGGCGACGAAACTTGAGGCCCCCGAGCTGGCGTCCGCGCAGATGGACCCACAGCCGCGCCTCGGGGGGCGTCAGCATCCGACGAAGCACCCGCGCCCGGCTGACAGTCCCCTGGGTGCGCACAGAACCCCTCCGTCTCTCCGCTTCGCTCCGAGCCACCTCCCCGTCCCTGCGGGTCGGGGAGGAGACATTACCGCTGTCTCCTCCCCGTGCGAAGTATGGGGAGGTGGCAGCGAGCCCTTGCGAGCTGACGGAGGGGTTCCTCAGCGCCGATCCTGTCAACAACCGCGCCCGTTGCCGCTTCCCGCTCCCCTGCGACCGCTTCTGACGCACCCACGTGACAGTCTGCGTCCCGTGACCCGCCGGGACCCCCGCGATCCGGACTCAGTGGACTCAGTGGACTCAGTGGACTCTGTTTTTTCACTCCCCACCTCGACCTCCGGCCCGGGAACCAACCCCCGTCATCACGCCTTGTTTCAACCCGGCCTCGCCTTCGCGCCCGCAGCACGGTAGTCAGGGCGCCAACCGAGCGGGGCCTACCCGCCACAGATGTTCGAACTCAGGGGACTGTCTATGACTCAGTGGGTGTATTCGTTCGGCGGCGGGTCCGCCGACGGCGATGCGTCGATGAAGAACCTGCTGGGCGGCAAGGGCGCGAACCTGGCCGAGATGTCGTCGCTGGGCCTGCCGGTGCCCCCCGGTTTCACCATCACCACCGAGGCCTGCGTCCACTATTATTCCAACGGCCAGTCCTATCCGGACGGGCTCGCCGCCGAGGTGGCCGCCGGACTGGCCAAGGTCGAATCGGTGGTCGGCAAGACCTTCGGTGACGCCGCTAATCCGCTGCTGGTCAGCGTCCGCTCCGGGGCCCGGGCATCGATGCCGGGCATGATGGACACGGTGCTGAACCTCGGCCTGAACGATGAAACCGTCGAGGGCCTGGCGAAACTGTCGGGTGATCGCCGTTTCGCCTTCGACAGCTATCGCCGTTTCATCACCATGTATTCCAGTGTCGTGCTGGGCCTGTCCCACGACGATTTCGAGGAGGTTCTGGACGCCCACAAGGATCGTCTGGGCGTCACCGTGGACACCGACCTGTCGGCCGCCGACTGGGAAAAGATCGTCGTCGAATACAAGGCAGTGGTCGATCGCGAGCTGGGCGAGCCCTTCCCCCAGGATCCGCAGGACCAACTGTGGGGCGCGGTCTCGGCCGTCTTCGCCAGCTGGATGAACGACCGGGCGAAGTTTTATCGCCGCATGCACGACATCCCCGAAAGCTGGGGCACGGCCGTCAATGTGCAGTCCATGGTCTTTGGCAACATGGGGGAAACGTCCGCCACGGGTGTGGCCTTCACCCGCAACCCCTCGACCGGAGAGGCGCGGCTGTATGGCGAGTTCCTGATCAACGCCCAGGGCGAGGACGTCGTCGCCGGCATCCGCACGCCCCAGTCCCTGACCCGGGCCGGCCGCGAGGAGATGGGCGAGACCGCCCCCTCGATGGAAGAGGCCATGCCGCCCGTGTTCGCCCAGTTCGTCGACGTCGTTGGCAAGCTGGAGACCCACTACCGCGACATGCAGGACATCGAGTTCACGGTCGAACAGGGCCGGCTGTGGATGCTGCAGACCCGCAACGGCAAACGCACCGCCAAGTCGGCGCTGAAGATCGCCGTCGATCTGGCCGCCGAGGGTGTGATCACCCAGCAAGAGGCCATCAGCCGGGTGGAGCCGTCGGCGCTGGACCAGCTGCTGCACCCCACGCTGGACCCCAACGCCGCCCGCACGGTGGTCGCCGCCGGCCTGCCCGCCAGCCCGGGGGCCGCGACCGGCAAGATCTGTTTCGACGCTGACGAGGCCGAGCGGCTGAATCAGCTGGGCGACGCCGTCATTCTGGTGCGCGAGGAAACCAGCCCGGAAGATATCCACGGCATGCATGCGGCGCGCGGCATCGTCACGGCGCGCGGCGGCATGACCAGCCACGCGGCTGTGGTCGCACGCGGCATGGGACGCCCCTGCGTCTCGGGCGCGGGCGAGATTCACATCTCGGAGAAGGACCAGGTCTTCACCGCCCGGGGCCGGGTGTTCCGCGCCGGCGAGATCATCACCATCGACGGGTCGAAAGGCGAGGTGCTGGACGGAGCCGTGGCCATGATCGAGCCCGAGCTGACCGGTGATTTCCAGACCCTGATGGCCTGGGCCGACAAGGTGCGTCGCCTCAGGGTTCGCGCCAATGCCGAAACCCCGCTGGACGCCCGGACCGCACGGGGCTTTGGAGCCGAGGGCATCGGCCTGTGCCGCACCGAACATATGTTCTTCGACGAGGCGCGGATCGCCGCCGTGCGCGAAATGATCCTGGCCGATGACGAGGCCGGGCGCCGCACCGCGCTGGCCAAGATCGAGCCGTTCCAGAAGTCGGACTTCGTCGAGCTGTTCACCATCATGGCCGGCCTGCCGGTCACGGTGCGGCTGCTGGATCCGCCCCTGCACGAGTTCATCCCCCACACCGACGCAGACATCGACGCCCTGGCCGCCACGTCGGGCATCGACGCCGCCAAGCTGAAGCGGCGGGCCAGGGAACTGCACGAGACCAATCCCATGCTAGGCCACCGGGGTTGTCGGCTGGGGGTGGCCTATCCCGAGATCTACGAGATGCAGGTGCGGGCCATTCTGGAGGCCGCGCTTGAGGTCAAGAAAACCGCCGCCGAGGCCCCGATCCCCGAGATCATGCACCCGCTGGTCGCCATGGGTCTGGAGATGAAATATCTGCGCGAACTGACCGATCGGGTGGCCAGGGAGGTGTTCGACAAGGCCGGGGACCGGGTCGACTATCTGGTCGGCACCATGATCGAACTGCCCCGCGCGGCGCTGCGGGCCGGGGATCTGGCCGAGTATGCGGAGTTCTTCTCCTTCGGCACCAACGACCTGACCCAGACGACCTTCGGCATTTCCCGTGACGATTCGGGCCGGTTCCTGCAGGCCTATATGGACAAGGGCATCTTCGAGACCGACCCCTTCGTCCGGCTGGATCAGGAGGGCGTCGGTGACCTGATCCGCATTGCAGCGGAACGGGGCGGGGCGGTGCGGCCCGATATCAAGATGGGCATCTGCGGCGAACACGGCGGCGACCCGGCCTCGATCGCCTTCTGTGAACAGGTCGGCCTGGACTACGTCAGCTGCAGCCCCTACCGCGTGCCGATCGCCCGACTGGCCGCCGCCCAGGCCGCGCTGAACATCGAGCGCGAAAAGGACCGGTGAGTCTCTGCCCCTCTCCCCTTGCGGGAGAGGGCTTGAGCGCCCGGGAGCGAAGCGAGCGGATTCGCGCGAAAGGGTGAGGGGTTTCCCGATGCTTGCCAGTAAGGGCCGACGTCACCCCACACCCCACCGCCCGAGGACGACGGCTGCGCCCCCCGGCGCGGTCTCCCACAACCCCAAGGGGAGAGGGCAGTATGCTCTAAGCCGCGTCGACCAGGACGATCTCGGCATCGTTGACGGCGGTGACGGTGATCATCGCCTCACCGGTGATGGCGGCCCCGTCGCGGGCATTCAGATGCACGCCGTTGACCTCGACCTCGCCCCTGGCCGGCACCAGATAGCCACGCCGGGTCGCGCCCAGTGGCCAGGTCGCGCTCTCGCCGGCCTTGAGGGTCGCGCCCAGGACCCGGGCGTCGGTGCGGATCGGCAGGGCGTCCGTGTCATCTTCGAAGCCCGAGGCCAGGACCACGAACTGGCCGGCCCGGTCGCCCTTCGGGAACGGCTTGGCCCCCCAGGCCGGCTTCTCGCCGCGCCGGGTGGGCTCGATCCAGATCTGGAAGATGCGGGTCAGTTCCGGCTCGGCATTGTATTCGGCGTGGCGGATGCCGGTCCCGGCGCTCATCACCTGAACGTCACCAGCCTCGGTACGGCCCTTGTTGCCGAGGCTGTCCTCATGGGTGATGGCCCCTTCACGGACATAGGTGATGATCTCCATGTCCGCGTGGGGGTGGGGTGGAAAGCCCGATCCGGCGGCGATCTCGTCGTCGTTCCAGACCCGCAGATTGCCCCAGCTCATGCGCGCGGGATCATGGTAGCTGGCGAAAGAGAAATGGTGTTTGGCGTTCAGCCAGCCGTGGTTGGCACCGCCCAGGCTGTCGAACGGTCTGCGCTCGATCATGTCGTATCTCCGCCGGCGGGCCATCCCGCCGAACTGTTGCTCGGGGAGTAACATAGGGGCCGTGGAGCAAACTGCAACAAGATGGGTGGCGAATGGCGTCTCCTCCCTGTCGCGAAGCGATTGGGAAGTGGCGCGGCGCAGCTTGCGCCGTGACGGTAGGGTTCCTGGACGAACCGGGTTCAGGAGTGCGTCAAGCGCCCCTTACCCCCCCGCGAAGCCGCGGGCGGTCCCCCTCCCCATCGCCAAGCGGCGACGTGGAGGAGACGCGGGCCGATCTACCGCCCTAGATCGTAGGTCCCCGAGATGTCGATACGCACGGTCAGCTCGCCCGCCGCCACCGGCGTGGAGGCCGCATCTTCCGACATGCGGGCCATGGCGAATACCGGCATGGGCGGCTGGGGCTGGTAGCCGCCGCCTTCGTTCAGGGAGCGGATGGCCCCGAGTTCGACGCCGAGGGCGCGCGCATACAGCTGGGCCTTGTCCTGCAGGGCGCGGACGGCCAGCAGCCGGGCCTGGTCCTCGGCCGCCTTGGGATCCTTCAGGCCGAAGGCGATGCCGTCGATCTGGTTCACGCCGGCCGCCACCACGGCGTCGGCGGTGGTCCCGACCGCGTCCAGGTCCATGATCCCGACCGTCACGCGGTTGGACGCCTGATAGCCCCGCAGGCGCGGCGGCTGATTCTCGACGTAGTCGTATTGCGCCGACAGGTTCAGGCCTGAGGTCTGGATATCGCGCTCGGCGATCCCGGCGCGCCGCAGGGCGGTGAATACCTCGGTCATCCGGGCCGCATTGTCGGCCATGGCGGCCCGGGCGGTCGGGGCCTCGGTCGTGACCCCGAAGGTGATCGTCGCCATGTCGGGGGCGACCTTGACCTCGCCGGAGGCCGACAGGTTTAGCGCGGGCCTGGGGGCCATCGCATGCATGGCCATCGTATCGGCCGACTGGGCGAGCGCGGCGGGGGCGGTCAGGCCCAACAGGGCGGCGCTGATCAGCAGGGCCTTGGGCATCAGGGCGGGAAGGGTGCGGGTCATCATTCGATCCTTGGAGACAGCGATCCGGGACGGCCCCCGTTCTCGGTACAGGCCGTAGTGTAACCTTGGCTTTAAGCGGCTGAACGCCATGCCGGTTCCGCGCGGCAGGAATCGTTCATCGGGGTGAACGCTCAGACAGCTCCGCCGGTCTTTCGCCGTGGCCCGGCCCCTGCTAGGCCGTGGTGCTCGGCGGGCGCGTAGCTCAATGGTTAGAGCCGACCGCTCATAACGGTCTGGTTGGGGGTTCGAGTCCCTCCGCGCCTACCGCCTCCCGTGCGCCTATTGACGACCGGGCGTCCACCAGGTCCCGATCAGGTTGTCGACGACGCCGTCGCAGTCGTCATCCAGACGGTTGGGCAGTTCTTGGGCGTCCGGTCGAATGCCGGCCTGGCTGTCGTCGCAGTCCGGGCCGGTAGTCGGATACCCGCCGATGCTGGGGTTCGACGCGAGATAGGAGGTGTAGCCGTCCTCGTCGGCGTCCAGTACCCCGACGGTCGAGTCGTTGCAGTCCTCGTCCCGGTCGTTGGGAACCTCTGGATTGCCGGGAAAGCGTTCGGCGTCGTAGTCGTCGCAATCGCTAACGTTCGAATGCCCGTCGCCGTCCATATCGGCACCCCGCGGGTCAGGCGCGGGCGGCGGCGGCGGCGGCAGATTGGTCAAGCCCGTTCTGGGGAGAGATCGGGGGACCTGGGGAAGGGGTTGGGCGACGACGGTTCCCGGACGGATTACGCTAGGTCCGGGGCGGGTGATCGCCGATCCAGGAGCGACCTGGCCTTGGGGCCGCACCTGAGCCTGTGCCCATATCGGGGTGGGCAGGGCCAGCAAGACGGCGAGCGCCAGTGGCGCGACCATGGTGTGACGCATGTGTGAGCCTCCCGTTCGCAGGACGGGAGTCCGTTCCACGAACAGCGGTCACCCTAGCACGGCGGCGACCGTCCGTCGCGTGAAAGGCGAACGGCCCGGCGTGCTCGTTGCGGATCGGTCTCCTATCGACGCCATCCGCGGCCGCCGCGCCAGCGGTCTTCGCCGGACGGGGCGGGCCGGTCTACATATTGGCCCTGGCCGTCGTACCAGCCGTAACCCTGCTCGAAACGGTCATAGCCGGTCGGGCTATAGGCATAATCGTCGTAAGGATCGCCGTAGGCTCCATCCATGTCGTCCCACCAGTCGCGGGGGTAGGGCGTGCGTTGGCACACGTAGCCCTGATCGGACGGCGGGCTCCAGTAAGGTTCATGGCGGTCCTGATAGACAGGACGATAGGTCGGACGGCAGATCGGATTGTCGGACCAGACCCGGTTGCCCGAGGCAGTCAGCTGGGCGCGAGATTCGCGGTAAAAGACCTGCTGCACCCCGACGAAGGTATTGTCCGTGACGACGGCGCGGCCAGACGACAGGGCCACCCCGACGGTGTCGGCCCTGACCCGGCTGTTGGTCAGGCTCAACTCACCATTATAGAGCACCACGCCCTTGTCGCCCTTGCAGATCTTGGAGGTGTCGATGGTGACCGAGGCCCCCTCGATGGCGACGCCCTCGACATAGCCGCAGACCTTGGTGTTGGAGATCTCGATCCGGCCGTAGTCACGGCGCGCGCGCACCGCGATTCCGATCGCGCGGGGACCGAAGTTGTTTGGGCTTTCGACGCCGACGAGGGTGGTTGAAACGATCCGCGAAGGATCGCCCGCGCCGGGCGTCAGCTCAATGCCCGACTGAGCGCCCGTGACTACAGTTTCCCAGGTCGTCAGGGTCGCTCCGTCGGCGATAATCGCGGGCGAGATGGTCTGGGCGTCAATGACCACGTCGCGAAGGTCGACCAGACCGCCGTCGGAAAGAATGGCGGCCTCATCGCCCGAATGACGGATGCCCGCGCGGCTCATGATGACCTGACCGCCATAGTTGATGATACAGGCCGCGTCGCCGCCGCTGGGGGAGGACAGGACGAGGTCCCTGACTTCCAGCCGCACGCCTTGCGCCACCGTGATGCACGGCAGGCCGTCCGGCGCCTGAAGGCTGGCCGGCGGATGCTCGCTCCAGCGGCGCGGGTCGAAGCCCGCCTCGCCAATGATGGTCAGGGGCTTGTCCACGTTCAGCCAGCCCACGCAGGCCCCGCCCCGGGCGCGAATGACAAGCGTTCCGCCGGGCCGCACCCGTTGAACGGCGGCTTCGACCGCCCCTGTCCCCGGGTTGCCACCGCAGTCCACCAGAACGATCTCTTCAGACCCACCGGGTCGATAGCTGTGCGGCAGCACCGGGGCGTTCCAGCCGGGATAGCGGTTGCCGTAAGTCCAGCGGCTGTGCTGGCGCGGCCGCACGCGCTGGGTGGAAGGCGGGTCCAGCAGCAGGCCGAAATTGGGCCGGGTCTGGCTTTCCACCCGGGCGGCGGTCTGGGCGCTCGCCTCGGGCGGCGCGACAGTCAGGCCGGCGGCGACGGCGAGGGCCGAAAGGGCGATGTTGAGCGTCGTCATG
>JBBSCK010000108.1:0-8659 GCA_038250335.1 Caulobacterales bacterium | reverse complement strand
TGCCTTCAAGATCATCACGGCCGATCCCGCCGTCCAGGGCATCCTGGTCAATATCTTCGGTGGCATCATGAAATGCGATGTCATCGCCGAGGGTGTGGTCGCAGCCGTCAAGGAAGTGGGCCTGAAGGTGCCGCTAGTCGTCCGTCTGGAAGGCACAAATGCCGAGCTGGGCAAGAAGATCCTCAATGAGTCGGGCCTGACCATCCAGGCTGCCGATGACCTCGACGACGCCGCCCAGAAGATCGTCGCGGCGGTCGGCTGAGGCTTCCCGCCTCGCCACCCCCACCCTGCTGACAGATACCTCCAGAGATCGATAGACCCATGTCCATCCTCGTCGACAAGAACACAAAGATCATCGTCCAGGGCCTGACCGGCAAGACCGGCGGGTTCCACACTGAACAGGCGCTGGCCTATCACGGCACGCAGATGGTCGGCGGTGTGCACCCGACCAAGGGCGGCCAGACCTGGACCGGCTCGCAGGGCGAGACCCTGCCGATCTACGCCTCGGTCGCCGAGGCCCGCGACGCGACGAAGGCGGACGCCACGGTGATCTATGTCCCGCCGGCCGGCGCGGCCGCCGCCATCATCGAGGCCATCGACGCGGAGATCCCCTTCATTACCTGCATCACCGAAGGCATCCCGGTGCTGGACATGGTCAAGGTCAAGCGTCACCTCGAAGGCTCGAAATCGCGTCTGCTGGGCCCGAACTGCCCCGGCATCCTGACCCCGGACGAATGCAAGATCGGTATCATGCCGGGCTCCATCTTCAAGAAGGGCTCGGTCGGCGTCGTATCGCGCTCGGGCACCCTGACCTATGAGGCCGTGTTCCAGACCACCAACGAGGGCCTGGGCCAGACCACGGCCGTCGGCATCGGCGGGGACCCGGTCAAGGGCACCGAGTTCATCGACGTGCTGGAAATGTTCCTGGCCGACCCCGAGACAACCTCAATCATCATGATCGGCGAGATCGGCGGCGGGGCCGAGGAAGAAGCAGCCCAGTTCCTGATCGACGAGGCGAAGAAGGGCCGCAAGAAGCCCATGGCCGGCTTCATCGCCGGACGCACGGCCCCCAAGGGCCGCACCATGGGCCACGCCGGGGCGGTCGTCTCCGGCGGCAAGGGCGATGCTGAATCGAAAATCGCGGCCATGCAGGCGGCGGGCATCACCGTCTCGCCGTCACCCGCACGTCTGGGCAAGACCCTGGTTGAAGTGCTGAAGGGCTAAGGCCCACGCTCTCCTGCGCGCAGTACCCCTCCGTCACGGCGCGAAGATGCGCCCCGCCACCTCCCCATCGCTCCGCGACGGGGAGGTGGCGGGGCAACAGGGCATTTTTCTCCGCTTTCGCCCTCCTTCGGTCATGACCGGTCAGGAAACAGCGTCTATATCAACCGCGCCGGCCTCACGCGGATGTGACCGCTAACAACCCGGGGCCGAAGTCGGGACGACGAATACAATGGCGGACGATGCCGGTCGGCTGAACCAGGTCTTTGCCGAGACCAGCTTCCTGTATGGCTCCAACGCCGCCTTCATCGAGGACCTGCACGACAAATGGGCGGCCGATCCGTCCAGTGTTTCGGCCGAATGGCGCGGCTTTTTTGACCAACTGAGAGACTCGGCGGCCACCGTGCAGGCGTCCTCCGCCGCCGGCAAATGGGGCCGCACCCTTGTCACCGAGGCGACCGAGGACACGGGGGTGTTCGATGGCCGCTGGCCCGCGCCCAGACCCGACCCGAAGGCAAAGCCCGCCGCTGCAGCGGGGCCCGCCCCGGCCGGAGCCTCAGCCGAAGAGGTCCGCGCCGCCGCCCATGATTCCATCCGGGTCCTGATGCTGATCCGCAGCTACCGCGTGCGGGGACACCTGCAGGCGACGCTGGATCCGCTGGGCATCGAGGCCGCGACCAACAATTCCGAGCTCACGCCCGAGTTCTACGGCTTCACCGAAGCCGACATGGACCGGCCGATCTATCTGGACGGCGTCCTGGGCCTGCAGACCGGCACGATCCGTGAGGTGCTGGCGATCCTGAGGCGCACCTACTGCGGCAATATCGGCATCCAGTTCATGCACATTGCCGAGCCGGACGAGAAGTCCTGGCTGCAGCAGCGGTTCGAGGGCCCCGACGCCTTCGAGAAGAACGGCTTCACCCGCGAAGGCAAGATCGCCATCCTCAACAAGCTGATCGAGGCCGAGGGCTTCGAGCGGTTCCTGCACAAGCGGTTCCCCGGCACCAAACGGTTCGGCCTTGACGGCGGCGAGGCCATGGTCCCGGCGCTGGAGCAGATGATCAAGCGCGGCGGGGCGCTCGGCGTCGACGAGATCGTCATCGGCATGGCCCACAGGGGCCGGCTGAACACGCTCGCGGCCGTCATGGGCAAACCCTATCGCGCCATCTTCCACGAGTTCCAGGGCGGCTCGACCGTGCCCTCGGACATCGAGGGGTCCGGCGACGTCAAATATCACATGGGTGCCAGCTCGGACCGCCAGTTCGACGGCAACAAGGTTCACCTGTCGCTGACCGCCAACCCGTCGCATCTCGAGATCGTCAATCCCGTCGTGCTGGGTAAGGCTCGCGCCAAACAGGCGTTCGACATCCGCGAGGCCAATGCCGGCCTGCCCGAAAGCCAGTGGGCCCTGGACCGGTCCCGGGTCATGCCGCTGCTGATCCATGGCGACGCGGCTTTCGCGGGTCAGGGCGTCGTGGCCGAATGCTTCGCCCTGATGGGGCTGAAGGGCTACCGCACCGGCGGGACGATGCATTTCGTCATCAACAACCAGATCGGCTTCACCACCAGCCCGCGCAACAGCCGCTCGACCCCCTACTGCTCCGACGTGGCCCTGATGGTCCAGGCCCCGATCTTCCACGTCAACGGTGACGACCCCGAGGCCGTCGTCTTCGCCGCCAAGGTGGCCACAGAATACCGCCAGAAGTTCAAGAAGGACGTAGTGGTGGACATGTTCTGCTACCGCAGGTTCGGCCACAACGAGGGCGACGACCCCACCTTCACCCAGCCGATCATGTATTCGAAAATCCGCGCCCAGCCCTCGACGCGCGAGATCTATTCCAGGCGTCTGGTCGAGGACGGGGTCCTCACCCAGGCCGAGGTCGACGCCGAACTGGCGCGCTTCGAACAGTATCTCGACGACCAGTTCGAGGCCGGCAAGACGTTCCAGGCTGACAAGGCCGACTGGCTGGACGGTCAGTGGGAAGGCATCGGCCTGCCCGAGGGCGACGAACGGCGCGGCGATACGGCCGTGCCCGAAGCCAGGCTGAAGGAACTGGGCCATCGGCTGACCACGATCCCCAACGAGGTCGACATCCACAAGACGCTGAAACGCGTCATCGAGGCCCGGCGCGAGACTATCGACACCGGCCGGAACATCGACTGGGCCACCGCCGAGAGCCTGGCGTTCGCCGGCCTGCTGGACGAGGGCTTCCCTGTCCGCCTGTCCGGCCAGGACTCGGTGCGCGGCACCTTCAGCCAGCGCCATTCCGGTATCATCGACCAGACCACGGAGGACCGCTACGTCCCCCTGAACAACCTCGGTGCCGACCAGGCCCAGTTCGAGGTGATCGATTCGGCCCTGTCGGAAGAGGCGGTGCTCGGCTTCGAATACGGCTATGCTCTCAGTGACCCGAACACCCTGGTGCTGTGGGAGGCCCAGTTCGGGGACTTCGTGAACGGGGCCCAGGTGGTGATCGACCAGTTCATCTCCTCGGGTGAGCGCAAATGGCTGCGAATGTGCGGCCTGACCATGCTGCTGCCCCACGGTTATGAAGGTCAGGGCCCGGAGCATTCCTCGGCCCGGCTGGAGCGGTTCCTGCAGCAGTGCGCAGAGGACAACATGCAGGTCGCCAACTGCACCACCCCGGCCAATTATTTCCACATCCTGCGCCGCCAGATGCACCGGCCGTTCCGGAAGCCGCTGGTGATCATGACGCCCAAGTCGCTGTTGCGGCACAAGAAGGCGGTCTCAACCCTGAAGGACATGGCCGAGGGCTCGTCCTTCCACCGGGTGCTGCACGACGACGCCCAGACGCGGCCGGATATCAGCGGGATCACAATCAAGGGCGATAGCGACATCCGTCGCGTGGTGCTGTGCTCGGGCAAGGTCTATTATGATCTGCTGGACGCCCGCGAAAAAAAGAGCGTCAATGACGTCTATCTGCTGCGCCTGGAACAGTTCTATCCGTGGCCGATCAAGTCGCTCTCGACGGAACTGGCGCGCTTCCCGAACGCAGAGCTGGTCTGGTGCCAGGAAGAGCCCAGAAACATGGGCGGCTGGACCTTCGTCGATCCCTGGCTGGAGCAGACGCTGGATAAGCTGGACGTAAAGTCCAAACGCGCCCGCTACGTCGGCCGTCCGGCGTCCGCCTCGACGGCCGCTGGCCTGATGAGCCGCCACCTCAAGGAACTCGAGGCCTTCACCTCAGAGGCCCTCGCCTGACACCTTCGCCTTGATCGGAGGGGGGGCGGTCTCCCGCCTGACGCTTCCATCGCCTATATCACGCCCACCGCCTGAACGACCGGAACCGACCCATGGCCGACATCCTGACCCCAACCCTCGGCGAATCCGTCTCCGAGGCGACCATTGCCAAATGGAGCAAGAAGGTCGGCGACCCTGTCAAAAAGGACGAGATGCTGGTCGAGCTTGAGACCGACAAAGTCTCCCTGGAAGTCGTGTCGCCCTCAGACGGCACCCTGGGTGAGATCAGGTTCGCGGAAGGCGACACCGTGATGCCGGGTGCGATCCTGGGCTCGGTCACGGAGGGCGCTGCCGGCGCACGTCCCGCAGCCGCGCCGGCTCCCAAGGCCGAAGCCGCGTCCGCCCCTGCCCTAACCCCGGCTTCTGCGCCAGCCGCCAAGGCTGACGCGCCGGTCATGCGTGCCGATGCGCCTGTACCCTCGGGTGGCGGCGGCAATACCCTGACCATCGCGGTGCCCGCCAGGGGCGAGAGCGTGGCCGAGGGCACCTTGGGTCAGTGGTCGAAGAAGACCGGCGACACCGTCAAAAAGGACGAACTGCTGGTCGAGATCGAGACCGACAAGGTCGCCGTCGAAATCTCTTCCCCGGCCGACGGAGTGCTGTCGATCAGCGTCGACGAGGGTGCCACGGTGACGCCGGGGCAGCCGATCGGCACGATCTCCGGCTCGGGCACCGCCGCGACGCCTGCCACCACGCCCGCTGCCCCGGCCGGGTCGGCTGCCGCCAGCGCCCCGGCGTCCGGACCGGCGCTGTCGCCGTCGGTGCAGCGCGTCGTTGCCGAGAACACTCTGGATCCGAAAGCGATCGTCCCGACGGGCCCCAAGGGCAACATCACCAAGGCTGACGCCCTGGCCGCCGCTGCTACACCCGCTCCGGCTCCGGCTCCGGCTCCTGCCCCGGCAGCGCCGGTGCCCGCCAACTCCGCTCCCCGCGCCGACCAGCCGCGCGAGGAGCGGGTCAAGATGACCCGTCTGCGCCAGACCATCGCGCGCCGCCTGAAGGAATCGCAGAACACCGCCGCCCAGCTGACAACCTTCAACGAGGTGGACATGACCTCCGTCATGGCGCTTCGCAGCCAGTACAAGGACGCATTCGAAAAGGCCCATGGCGTCAAGCTGGGCTTCATGTCGTTCTTCACCCGGGCGGTCGTCGCCGCCCTGAAGGAGATCCCTGCAGTCAATGCCGAGATCGACGGCACGGACCTGATCTACAAGAACCACTATGACATCGGCGTCGCCGTCGGCACCGAAAAGGGACTGGTCGTGCCGGTCCTGCGTGACGCCGATAGCCTATCGCTGGCCGGGATCGAAAAGGGCATCGCCGCCCTGGGCAAGGCCGCCCGCGACGGCGACCTGACGCTGGACCAGCTGCAGGGCGGCACCTTCACCATCACCAACGGCGGCACCTATGGCTCGCTGATGTCGACCCCGATCCTGAATGCGCCTCAGTCGGGTATCCTGGGCATGCACAACATCGTCCAGCGACCGATGGCGGTGAACGGTCAGGTGGTGATCCGGCCGATGATGTATCTGGCGCTCAGCTATGATCACCGGATCGTCGACGGCAAGGAGGCGGTGACGTTCCTCGTGCGCGTCCGGGACCTGCTGGAAGACCCGGCGCGGGCCCTGCTGGACCTTTAGGGTCCGTATCTTGCACAGGGTCGCCTGGGCGCGTATCTACATGCTGTAGATACGGAGTCTGTCAATGGCCGATCCAAAACGATCAGGCGTACCTGAGTCAGCCAAGGTCTTCGTTCACGGTGGCAGTCAGGCTGTGCGCCTGCCGAAAGCCTATCGCTTTGATACCAAAGAGGTTCTGATCCGCAAGGAGGGCGATGCTGTGATCCTGGAGCCCAAGCCTGCTGAGCGTCGGATGCCTGAGACAGATGCCGAATGGAGCGAGCATTGGGCGCGTCTGGATTCCCTGTCGGATGACGAATTCCCCGATCCGCCGCCCCAGACGATTACCCCTGCCAAGACCTGGTGGTGATCCTGTCGCTGGACACTGCCTTGATGATCGACATCATCCGGCGGCGGTCATCGTCATCAACTCGGAACAGCCTGCATCAAGCGGTCCGTTTTGGAGCAAAGCCGGTGGTCTCGGCAGTGGTGCTGCATGAGCTTGTCGTGGGGTCCTGGCTAAACCCGAACCCTGTCATTGAACGCGCCCGCATCGACGAGGCTTTGCTGGGCATCGACGTGATTGAACTGACGGGTGACGATGCCGAAGTCACCGGAAGGATTGGCGGCCTGCTTCGCCGTAATGGACGCCCCATAGGCGACATCGACACGCTGATCGCGGGGCAGGCTCTGGCTCGTGGCTGGACAGTCGTGACAGGCAATGTCCGTCATTTCGGACGGATCGAGGGGCTGGTGCTGATCGATTGGTCGGTTGGACCTGACCCTCTCTCAAGCGATGAGATTGCCGAGCGAGTCGCACGGGCCAACTGAGGCGCCTCAGGGTTCGAGAGATCCGATCACCGTAGCGGTGTTCTGACCCAGTCGAGGCGGCGCAGTGTCGTATCGGGGCGGCGTGACCGACATCCGGATCGGCGACGCCACCGTCCGCACCGGTTCCGACAGGTCGTCGCGCGTCTGCTCCACCTGAAGCCCTCGATGCCTCGCCTGGGGTTCGTCGAACACCTGGTCGATGGTGTTGACCTGTCCGCACGGCACGCCCGCCGGCTCCAGTCGGGCCATCAGCCCGGCCATGGTCCAGGCCGATATGATAGCCGAGATCGCGGCGACCAGTTCGACGCGGTGTTCGATGCGACCGGGGTTGGTGGCGTAGCGGGCGTCGGCGGACAGTGCCTCAGCATTCAGCACACCGCACAGCGCCCGGAACTGGCTGTCATTGCCGACCGCGATTACAACCATGCCGTCGGTGCAGGCGAACGGCTGATAGGGGACCAGATTGGGGTGGGCATTGCCCATGCGGGTCGGGGCGGCGCCGGAAACGAAATAGTTGGTCGCCTGATTGGCCAGCATCGCCGCCTGGACATCGAACAGGGCGATATCGATATGCTGACCCTGTCCTGTGGCCCGTGCGTGCAGAAGGGCGGCGAGGATGGCGCTGGACGCATAGAGGCCGGTGGCCAGATCGACGACGGCGACCCCGACCTTCATCGGCTCGGCACCGGGCACGCCGTCCGCCTGGCCCGTCACGCTCATCAGCCCGCCCATGGCCTGGATCATATAGTCATAGCCGGCTTGGGCGGCGCGGGGGCCGGTCTGGCCAAAGCCGGTGATCGAGCAATAGACCAGACCCGGGCGGTCCTTTGACAACGACGCATAGTCGAGACCGTATTTCGCCAGTCCCCCGACCTTGAAATTTTCCACCACAACGTCGCAGGTCGCGGCCAGTCGCCGCACCGTTTCGGCCCCGTCCGGCGAGGCGATATCCAGTTCGACCGACTTCTTGCCCCGGTTGGCGCACAGGAAATAGGCGCTGTCGCCGCGCGAGCCGTCGGTCCTGACCGTGAAGGGCGGGCCCCAGGCGCGCGTGTCGTCACCGACGCCCGGCCGCTCGATTTTTATCACCTCGGCCCCCAGGTCGGCCAGCACCTGGGTGGCCCAGGGCCCCGCCAGAACACGCGACAGGTCGAGGACGCGAACGCCGGCCAAAGCCTGTGGTGGGCTCATCTCAAAGCCCCGGATCGAAGGCGTCGGCGTCCGGCATCCGGCTTTCGCGCGCGATGTCGGCGCGATAACCGAGGTCGTCGGCAAGGCGCTTGATCTCGGCCGACACCGTCGTCCTGTGCAGACCGGGCACCATGGCATGGACGAAGGCGCAACCCGACAGCCTGGCCAGCCGCATCCCCATACGCGTCGCCACCCTCGCGTGATGCAGATAGGTTTCGCCCACCTCGCGCGGGTGGTCGACGAACAGGCGGGTCAGGGGACGGATCATCCATGCAGCCTAGCTTGCGACAAAGCCTGTCTCTACCCGTCGCGCGCATTCTGGCCTAGACCGGCGCGTGAAACAGGGTCGGGCCGTCACCCTCGCGTGACGGCCCGACCAGATCCGAGGACCCCGCCATGGCCGACGGCACCGCATCCGTAACCCGGACCTTCCAGTGGGACGATCCCTTTGACCTGGAGGGGCGGCTGAGCGGGGACGAGCGCGCCATCCGTGAGGCGGCCCGGTCCTATGCGCGGGAGCGTCTGCTGCCGCGCG
>JBBSCK010000107.1:0-9182 GCA_038250335.1 Caulobacterales bacterium | reverse complement strand
CTCAAGCCCTGGGACGTGGCGGCGGGCATTCTGTTCGTCACCGAGGCCGGCGGCAGCGTCACCACCATCGAGGCCGACGGCGACCCCAAGACGGGCGTCTCGATCCTGGCGTCCAACACCGAACTGCATCCGCAGCTGCGCCGGGTGTTGCAGGCCTCCTGAGGCTTCACTCCGCTGTCACCGGGCGTGGCTAGCCTGACGCCATGATCCGGTTCATCCTGCCCCTGCTGCTGCTGATCGCGGCGTCTCCCGCCCTCGCCCAGCCCATGGCTCACCCTCTCGTCATCGCCCATCGCGGGGCCTCGGGTGAACGGCCGGAACATACCCGCGCGGCCTATGACCTGGCCATCGACCAGGGGGCGGATTTCATCGAGCCGGATCTGGTCATGACCCGGGACGGCCAGCTGGTCGTCCGCCACGAGAACGAGATCTCGGAGACGACCGACGTGGCCGATCACGCGGCCTTCGCCGACCGTCGCAGGACCCGCACCATCGACGGCATCCCGGTCACCGGCTGGTTCACAGAAGACTTCACCCTGGCCGAGCTGGGGACGCTGCGGGCGCGCGAACGCCTGCCGGAGCTGCGGCCCGGCAATACGGCCTTCGCCGACGAGGCGATCCTGACCTTTCAGCAGGTGATCGACATCGCCCGCGCCGGAACCGCCCGCACCGGCCGGACCATCGGCGTGGCCCCGGAGCTGAAACACCCCTCCTATTTCGCCGCAGCGGGCCTGCCGATGGAGCCGGCCCTGCTGGCCGTGCTCACCGCCAACGGCCTGATGGCGGCCGACAGCCCCGTGATGATCCAGTGTTTCGAGGTCGATGCCCTGCGGTCCCTGGACCGCAGCACCGACGCGCCCCTGCTGCAGTTGATGTCCCTGGCCGGTGGCCCTGTGGACCATCCGGACCGGACCTATGCGGCGATGGCGACGCCGGCGGGCCTCGCCGAAATCGCGACCTATGCCGATGCGGTCGGAGTCGAGACCGCCATGATCCTGGCGCGCGACGCCTCGGGCGCAGCGGGACAGCCGACGGCCCTGATCGCCGACGCTCACGCGGCCGGGCTTAAGGTCGTCGCCTGGACCTTCCGCGCCGAGGACGTGTTCCTGCCGGTCGATTATCGCGGCGACCTGCCCGGCTGGCTGCGGCGCTTCTACGCGCTCGGCGTCGATGCGGTGTTCAGCGATTTTCCGGGCGTGGCAGTGCAAGCCAGAGACTGACGTCTCCTCCCCCTCACCCCTCGCGGAACTGCAGCGCCGCCAGACGTGCGTAGAGCCCGCCCTTGGCCACCAGTTCGTGATGCGTGCCCTCCTCGACCGCCGCACCGTTCTCCATGACCACGATCCGGTCGGCCCGCAGCACCGTGGCCAGACGGTGGGCGATCACCAGGGTCGTCCGGCCTTCCATGGCCTGGTCCAGCGCCGCCTGGACCAGGCGCTCGTTCTCGGCGTCCAGGGCGCTGGTCGCCTCGTCCAGCAGCAGGATGGGCGCGTCACGGACCAGGGCGCGGGCAATGGCCAGCCGCTGGCGCTGTCCACCCGACAGGCTCTTGCCGCGCTCGCCCAACGGCGTCTCGAAGCCTTCGGGCAGGGCGTCGATGAAGCCCAGGGCCTGGGCCTCTTCGGCCGCCTGCCGCGCCTCGTCCTCGGTGGCACTCTCGCGGCCGAACCGGATGTTCTCCAGCGCCGAGCCGGAGAACAACGGGGTCTCCTGCGAGACCCAGGCAAAACGGCTGCGCACCTCGGCCGGGTCGGCCGTCCGCACGTCCACACCGTCGACGCTGACGGCACCCTCCTGCGGATCATAGAAGCGCAGCAGCAGGCGGAAAACGGTCGACTTTCCCGCCCCGGACGGGCCGACCAGGGCCACCGTTTCGCCGGGTCGCACGGTCAGGTCGAAACCCTGGAGCGCCGGCAGGTCCGGCCGGCCCGGATAGGCGAAGCGGACGCCCGCCATCGCCACCCGGCCTTCGGGCGGGCTGGGCAGGGCGACGGGGTGTTCAGGGGCAGCGATCGACGCCTCGGCCCGCATCAGTTCGTCGATGCGCGCCATGGCCCCCGACGCCTTTTGTACATCACCCCAGCTCTCGCCCAGCGCGCCTGCGGCCGCTGCGGTGAACACCGACAGCAGCACGAACTGCAACAGGGCGCCCGGCGTCATGGCCCCCCGCGCCACGTCCTGGGCGCCCAGCCAAAGCACAAGGGTGACGCCGCCGAAGATCACCACGATGACCACCGCCGTCATCCAGGCCCGTGCCCGCATCCGCACCAGCGAGACGCCGAACGCCTCCTCGACCACACTGCCGAAGCGGACGACCGCGCTCCGGACCCGGCCAAAGGCCTGGACCGTCTCGATGGCGTCCACGCTCTCGCCGGCAAAGCCCACGGCGCTCGCGAACCGGTCCTGGGACCGGACCGTAAGCGTCCTCACTGACCGTCCGAACAGGAAGATGGGCGCGATCAGCAACGGCACGGTCAGCAGGACCAGGCCTGTCAGCTTGGGACTGACCACGAACAGCAGGGCGACGCCGCCCAGCAGGGTCAGGCAATTCCGTATCGCGAACGACACCGAGGTGGTCAGCAGCGTCTCGACCAGGGCGATGTCGGTCGTCAGGCGCGACAGCACCTCCCCGGTGCGCATCCGGGCGAAGAAGACCGGGTCGAGCGTCAGGATGCGGTCGAACAGCGCCTTGCGAAGGTCCGCGATCATCCGCTCGCCGGTCTTGGTGACGTAGAAATAGCGGACGGCCGTGGCGACCCCAAGGATAACGGCGTTCAGTCCCAGAAACAGGAACCAGCGATCGATATCACGCCCGCCGTTCTCGAACCCGTGGTCGATGGCACCCCGCGCGGTCGCCGTCAGGCCCAGCGATGCCGCCGTCGAGCCCAGCAGCCAGAAGCCGGCGATGAGCGCATCGATCCGGTGCTGCATCAGATACGGCCACAGCCGCAGCAGTGGCCGGACGTCCTTGGCCTTCTCGCGCCGGGCCCCCGCCTCGCCGATCTGCTCGATCAGGACGGCCCCGGCACCCGGACGACCGGAGGCCTCCGCCGACGTTGGAGCGGATGAGAGGTTCGGCGTGGCGGCTGTCATGGAGGGCTCTTGCCCCGGAACGCCCTGCGGTGTAAACGCCGCCGCTCATTCCCGCCGGGACCTCTGGCGGGATTTCTCATTCTCCGTCGCTCATGCAGCGAGCCCCGGACCTGATCCGGGACGAGCGTTAGCGACACCCAACAAAAAAGCGCACCGACGGTCGGCATCGTCAACGCGCAGAGACCGGACCGAGACCATGAAAGCGGATACGCACCCCGACTACCACTTCATCACCGTCACCCTGACCGACGGCTCGACCTTCAAGACCCGGTCGACCTACGGCAAGGAAGGTGACACGCTGAACCTGGACATCGATCCGTCGACCCACCCGGCCTGGACCGGCGGCAACCAGCAGTTGATGGACCGCGGCGGCCGCGTGTCGCGCTTCAACAACAAGTTCGGCGGCTTCATCAAGAAGTAGGCTGCGACAAAGACATCACGAAGAGCGCCGGTCCTGCGACCGGCGCTTTTTGTTTGCGCGCAACGTCGATAACATGTCGTCGCTCGGCGCTCCGTCGCGGACATGGGGTTCCACGGGGCGTCGAACGAAGGCGAAGACGAGTATGAATCGACGCGAACTCACCCTCGGTGCCGCCGTCTCGGCCTTTGCCGGGTCAGCCGTCGCCCAGACCGGGGCCCTGCCGCAGCAGGCCGTGGCGGCGCCGCCCAGCCCCTGGTACGCGACCTTCATGGCCCAGCTGTCGCGGCTGCCGGTGACGATCCAGCCCGATGTCCGCGCCTTCTACGAGCTGTCAGGCTGGCGTCCGGTGTGGACCGCCGATCGCCTGCGTCGCCTGACCCAGGCCTCGTCACGGGCCGAGCGCCACGGCCTCTCGCGCGACGACTTCTTCGACTTTATCGGCCTCGCCGCCGATCCGGACAGCGCCGACGTCCGCACCACCGCCGCCGCCCTGACCTATGGGCGCGTCCTCGCCGAGGGCCGGGTCCGCCCGGAAACGGTCGAGGATCTGTGGGAAATGCAGAAGAACCGGGTCGATCTGGCTCTCGGCCTGAATGACGCCCTGGTCCAGGACCGGATCGTGGAGTGGTTCGAGGGCCTGGCCCCGACCGACATCGGCTATTCCAATCTCTCGGCCGGCTATGTGCGCTATCGCCGCCTCATCGGCAAGGGCGGCTGGCCGCGCTTCACCGCTCGCGCGGGCACCATCGAGCCCTTCGACAGCGACACCCGCATTCCGGCGATCATCGCCCGGCTGGTGGCCGAGGGCGATCTGGGTGCCGCCGACGGCCCGCGCCTGACCGCCGAGGGCCTCGTCTACGGGGCCGAGCTGCAGACCGCCGTGCGCGGCTTCCAGACCCGACACGGTCTGGCCGCCGACGGCCGGATGGGCCCCGGAACCCAGAGCTCGCTCGGGGCCTCGGCCGAGGACCGCGCACGCCAGATTGCCCTGAACCTGGAACGCCGCCGCTGGCTGAAGCGCGATCTCAATCCCGAGCGGATCGAGGTCAACACTGCCGCCGCCATCATGGTCTACTGGAAGGACGGGCGACCGGTCCATTCCAACCGGGTGGTCGTCGGATCCCCGGCCAACCAGACCCCCAGCCTGGAAAAGCCGTTCGCCTCGGTTGTGGCCAACCCGCCCTGGTACGTGCCGGCCAGCATCGCCCGGCGCGAGATCCTGCCGCGCGGGCCCGCCTATCTGGCCAGCCAGAACATGTATATCCAGAACGGGACGGTGATTCAGCGCGCCGGTCCGAACGCCGCGCTCGGCTATGTGAAGTTCGAGCTGCGCGACAGCTACGCCATCTTCCTGCATGACACGCCGTCCAAGGGGGTGTTCAATCTTTCGATGCGCCAGCGTTCGCACGGCTGCGTCCGCGTTCAGGATGCGGTCGAGTTCGCCCGGCTGCTGCTGGCCCCCAATCCCGAGCTTCTCGACCAGTTCGACAGGGCCCAGTCGACGCGCGTGACCCGGCGCATCCAGGTCGGCCGCGAGATCAGCGTCAGGCTGCTCTACTGGACCGCCTTCGTCGACGGCCAGGGCCGGGTGGCGTTCCGCGAGGACGTCTATCGTCGCGACCAGCGCCTGGCCCAGGCGCTCGGCATCGCCGTGGACCTGCCCGCCGTGATCGACGATGGCCGTACCGACGTCAACGACGTCGGGCCCTGAAGATCGGGCGGTGACGTTTCCCTTCCCCTTGGGGGGGGGGAAGCGCTGTTCCCCTACTCCCGGAACGCCGCTTCCAGCCGGTCCATCTGGCTCAGCACCGGATTGGCGTCGAGCTCGGGCGCGTCGTCCAGGTACATGCGTCGATCCAGATAGACGACGCGATCGTACAGTTTCTCGGCCCGGACCAGGTGTTCGACGAGGGCGATGGGAATCTCCGGATGGCCCGGCTCGGCCTCGACCGCACGTTCGGACAGGCGGTAGCGTGGCTCGCAGGCGGCTTCCGGCGACATGTCGCCTTCCCGAACGGCCCTCTGCACCAGCAGCCACGAGGCCACCTGCATCAGCCGCGTCGTCAGTTTCATGCTCTCGCCCGCATAGGCCAGGGCGGCCGACCGCGACAGCAGCCTGGAGTCCCGACGTCCGTCCCCGTCCAGATAGGCGGCGGTCTCCTCGACCAGCTCCATGCCTTCCTGGAAGGTGCGCTCGAACAGCTCGGAGCGCGCGAAATCTCGGATCTCGCTGGCGCGTGACGCCTTGGGGCCCAACGCCTTCGCGGGATCGTCTTCGGTGGCCATCAACTCAACCATACTCATCGTGACACGGAAGTTCCGCTGGTCCATCGGGCCGGATCGGCGCCGCAGCGTCCCGGCCTGCAACGGCCATGCCATGGAAAGACCGCGCGCGGAACCGCATCAGCGACCGAAGTTGAACAGGGCGTCGGCCGCCGACTTCTTGGCGGCCTTGCCGACGATGGCGGCGCGCACGCGCGCGATCTCGCCCTCCAGACCCTCGATCCGCTCGCCCAGTTCCTCGATCGAATAAAGGTCGAGGTCCTCGCGCCCGAGGGCAGACAGGGCCGCGCCCCGCTGCGGGCGTGGGTCGAGATCGTCGAACGTCATCGTCGCCTCCTTGGCCGGACCCCCGAAGAGGCCCATTTACGCGCCCGGACACGGACGATTGCAAGGCTTGGAGACAGACATGCGGGTCATCGAGATCGAGGGCGGATCAGGGTCGGCGGAGACCCTGCGGATCGGCGAGCGTCCGGACCCGGTCGCCGGACCCGGTGAAATCCGCATCCGCGTGCGGGCCGCGGGCGTCAACCGCCCCGATCTGCTGCAACGCAATGGCGGCTATCCGCCTCCCCCCGGGGCATCGGACCTCCTCGGCCTGGAGGTCGCGGGCGACGTCGATCAGGTCGGTGCCGGGGTCACGCGCTGGCGTCCCGGCGACCGCGTCTGCGCCCTTTTGGGCGGAGGAGGCTATGCCGGGCTGGCCGTCGTCGACGCCCGCCATGCCCTGCCGGTCCCCGATGGTCTCGACTTCGTCACAGCCGCTGCCCTGCCCGAGACCGTCTTTACCGTCTTCGCCAATGCGTTCGAGACCGGGGCGCTTAAGGCCGGGGAGACCCTGCTGCTGCACGGCGCGACTTCGGGCATCGGGGTCACCGCGATCCAGATGGCCCGGGCGGCCGGGGCCCGGGTCATCGCCACCTCCCGCAGCGCTGCCAAGGCCGGGGCCGCCCTGCGGCTGGGGGCCGACGTCAGTCTGGACGCCTCCACGGGAGATCTGGGTCAGGGTATCGCCGACGCGGGCGGTGCGGATGTGGTGCTGGACATGGTCGGTGCCGCCTATGCCGGGATCAATTTGAACGCCCTGAAACCGGGCGGTCGCTGGGTCGTGATCGCGACCCTGACCGGGGCGCTGGCAGAGGTGGATCTGCTCCGGATCATGATGAAGTCCGCCACCCTGACCGGATCGACCCTGCGTCGGCGTTCGGCGGACGAAAAAGCCCGGCTCGCTGCAGCCGTCGAAGCGACCGTCTGGCCCTGGGTGTCATCCGGGGCGGTCCGGCCGCCGGTCGAGGCGGCCTTCCCGCTGGCGGAAGCGAAACTCGCCCACCTCCGGCTGGAGGCGGGCGAGCATGTCGGCAAGATCGTGCTGACGGTGTGATCGCCTACCAGCGGCCGCCACTGCGCGCGGGACGGATCGAGGAAATCCGGTCGTTCATGCCCCAGCGATCAAGGTTGCGGACATTGTCGCTGAAGATCTGGCACTGGCCGCGGAAATTGGCGTCGGTACAGGCCTCCCACTCGCCGCGGAACTGCATCGAGCTGATGACGTCATTGAAGCCGCTGTCGGCCAGATTGTAGACCTCGCCCCGGAACGTCTGGGACGCGCCGCTGAAGTTGGCGTCCTGATAAACCGTGACCGTGTTGCGGCCGCCGTTGTTGTTGCTCCAGCCGCCGCCATTGTTGTTGCCGCCCCAACCACCACCGTTGTTGTTGCCACCCCAGCCGCCGCCGTTGTTGTTGCCACCGCCGCGGCCACTCTCAAAGTCGCCGCGGACCCCCTGACAAACCAGCAGGCCATTGTCATTGCCGATGTCGCTGGATGCGCAGCGCGCCAGTTCGATCGAGGTCGGCCGGGTATTGCCGCCCGTATCCCGGCAGTCGGCGTAGAGCCGGCCCTGGTTCACATAGGCGGCCGAGCAGCTCTGGGCGTAGCTGCCGCGCGGCGCGGCGCGCGACTGGGCCTCGGCGCTCTGTGGCACCGCCGCCAGGCCGCCGGCGGCCACAACGGCACTGGCGGCGATATATGCGATGGCTCTCATGGTTTTCTCCAACTGATCCTCAAGGTGTCCGAACGCTCCGGAGATCACAGTGTTCAACAGCCGGAATGAACCGTAGCTGTACGGGACAGACAGACGACGTTTTCTTTTATTCCGAAACCCCCTATATCAGCAATATACGCGCCCGGCCGAAAGGCCGGGCGCCGTCGTATCCAGCGCCCGGCGTCGTCCGGGCCTCGCACACCGGGACAACGCCCATGACCGACATCCTCATGCCCAAGGCCACTGCGGTCTGGCTGGTGGACAACACCTCCCTGACCTTCGAGCAGATCGCAGCTTTCTGCGGCCTGCATCCGCTGGAGGTGCGCGGCATCGCCGATGGTGACGTGGCCCGCGATATCCGCGGCGTCGACCCGATCACGGGCGGCCAGTTGGCGCGCGAGCAGCTGGACAAGGCCCAGGCCGACGAAACCTATCGTATGCAGGCCATCGTCAGCCGCCACGCCGAGCTGATGAAGACCCACAAGCCCGCGCCGAAATACACGCCCGTCTCGCGCCGCCAGGACCGGCCGGACGCGATCATGTGGTTCGTCAAGAACCATCCCGAGGTCACCGACGCCCAGATCGCCAAGCTGCTGGGCACGACCAAGTCCACCATCGACAGCGTGCGCAACCGCACCCACTGGAACAGCCCCCAGATCAAGCCGGTCGATCCGGTGACCCTGGGCCTGGTCGGCCAGCTGGCCCTGGACGATCTGGTGTCCAAGGCCGCAGAAAAGAAGAACCGCGACGATGCCAAGAAGGGCGGAGCCGCCCTTCAGCCGATCGAGGCCGAGCCCGCCGAGCCGGAGTTCGTCCCCGAGGAACGCGAGCGCCGGACGGCCGAGCCCACCGCCGCCTCGGTGTTCGGCAAGGCCGAGTAGATCCTCCCCCAATCGGGGGAGGGGGACCGCGAAGCGGTGGAGGGGGCTCACCCCGGACACCGTGTTTGTGTCGGCCCCCTCCACCAAAGCGCCAGCGCGCTTCGGTCCCCCTCCCCCTGAGGTGCGCCTGGGGGAGGAATCAAAACGGCCCCGGGATCGCTCCCGGGGCCGTCTGTCTGTCGGGGGTGGCCCGGGCTAGCCTGCCCGCGCCTCCAGACTGGTAATTTCCTCCTTGAGCCGAAGCTTCCTTCGCTTGAGCTCCCTGACCTGCAACTCATCCACGGCGGGGCGACCGAACTCGCGCTGGATGGTCTCATCCAGCCGGCGGTGACGATTTCCCAGTTCGCGGATACGAGCTTCGATGGTCATGGCTTGCGCCTCCATGTCTAACGGACCACACAGTGAGCGCCCGGATTTCAGGTCTGTGAAATCACGGTTCGGTGACGTCAACAGACCGTTAAAATT
>JBBSCK010000106.1:0-9317 GCA_038250335.1 Caulobacterales bacterium | reverse complement strand
GGCCGGGGTTTAGAACCGACCGGGCGGGACGGTGCGCACCGACGGCCGGCATCTGACGCTCTTGCCCTGTGCTTGCGAGCGGGCTATGTCCCCGCCTCCCCGACCGATGGATGCGTAGCTCAGCGGGAGAGCACCTCGTTCACACCGAGGGGGTCACAGGTTCAATCCCTGTCGCATCCACCATTATTTTCAAGGGATTGGCAGTCCGGGCGGGTTGGCGGGCGGGGCCGGCGGCGCGGCCGGCCCGGGCAAATGCATCCTGCGAGCGTCTGTTCGTCTCCACCGGAGCCTTCGTCGCCCTGCTCGGCGCGACTTTCGCCGTCTGGTTCAGCCGCGAGAGGACCCTCTCCATCCACAGCATCGTCACACGCCCCCGCGAGCTGTTCTACTGGGCAGCGATCCTCTGCACCTTCGCCCCTGGCACGGCGGCCGGTGACCTCGTCGCCGAGAAGTTGCAGCGGGGGTACGCCCTGTCGGCGGCGATCTCCGTCGGCATGATCGCGGCGGCCGCGACGGCTTGTGCCGCCATGCCCGGAGACCCTTTGGCGATTGCCTGATGGCTCCCCGGCAAGCTGATCCTCCCGGCCAGGCCGGTGAGCTCGGCGATCACACCCCGGCAGCGACACCACCAATGAGACACAACCGGATTTTTCGGCCGGCACACGGTGAAGATGAAAGAAGCCATCCTGCGACGGAATCTCTTCATCTTGCGCGTCCAATCATTCTAGCGTGGTAATCACGCCGCGACGATGGCGAGCGGGTCGGGGGACAGGCGTGCGGGATACAACACTCTTTGGCCGGATACGGGCCTGCACCCTGCCGATCCTGCTGGTTTTGGGACTGGCGTCCTGCGGCGGTGGCGGCGGTGGCGGATCGAGCGGCGGCGGTGGCGATGGTCCGCCCCCCACCCCTGCCCCGGTGATCTCCGATGCCGAGGCCGCCAAGTTCCTGACCCAGTCGACCTTTGGTCCGACCGACGCCGAGATCGATGCGGTCAAGACCCAGGGCTACACCGCCTGGATCAACGCACAGATCGCCCTGCCCTCGTCCTCGCACCAGACCTATCTGGACAACCGGCTGGCGCAGATCCGGCTGACCAACCCGACCGCCCAGCTCAGCCCCAACCAGTTTTACGAGAGCTTCTGGCTCTATGCCGCCACTGGGCCGGCGCAATTGCGCGAGCGGATGAAGCTGGCGCTGTCGGAGATCTTCGTGATCTCCCTGCTGGACCCCAATGTCGATGAACGCGGCGCGGCTTCATACTACGACATGCTGGGGGCCAACGCCTTCGGCAACTACCGGACTCTGCTGGAACAGGTGTCCCTGCACCCGATGATGGGCATCTACCTGACCCATCTGGCCAACCAGAAGGAAGATGTCGCGACAGGCCGGACGCCGGACGAGAACTATGCCCGCGAGGTCATGCAGCTGATGTCTATCGGGGTGCAGGAGCTCAATATGGACGGCACGGTTCGCCGCGACGCCAACGGGGCCGCCATTCCCTCCTATACGCCGAGCGACATCTCGAACCTGGCCAAGGTTCTCACTGGCTTCAGCTGGTATGCCGCCACCCCGACCAATCAGACCTTCTTTGGCCGGGGGCGCACGGCGGACTCCTATGTCCGCCCGATGATCCTCTACCCCCAGTACCATTCGACCTCGGCCAAGACCTTCCTGGACGTCACCGTGCCAGCGGGATCGACCGACGGGGTTGCCGAGCTGAAGATCGCGCTGGACACCATCTTTAACAACGTCAACGTCGCGCCCTTCCTCTGCAAACAGCTGATCCAGCGGCTGGTAACCTCCAACCCCTCACCGGCCTATGTCGGGCGCTGCTCGGCCATCTTCGTCAACAATGGCTCGGGCGTGCGCGGTGATCTGGCCGCCGTGGTCCGGACGATCCTGCTGGACGCCGAGGCGCGCGACATCAACTCAGCCTCCAGCGCCACCTTCGGCAAAATCCGCGAGCCCGTCATCCGCATGACCAACTGGATGCGCGCCTTCGGGGCCACCTCGGTCAGCGGCAACTATCTGCTGAACTCGACCAGCGCCAACAGCTCGCTGGGCCAGTCGGCCCTCGCCTCCCAGTCCGTCTTCAACTTCTTCCGCCCCGGCTACATTCCGCCCAACACCCGGCTGGGAGCCCAGAACCTGACGGCCCCAGAGTTCCAGATCGTCGATGAGGTCACCGTGGCCGGCTATGCCAACACCATGCAGGCCGCCATCGGCAACGGCATCGGCCAGGGCTCGGATGTTCGCTCCGCCTATACGCGCGAGATCGCGGTAGCCAGTGACGCCAACGCCCTCGTCGATCGCATGAACCGGATGCTGCTCTACGGCCAGATGTCGTCGGCCCTGCGCGCGCGCATCGTCGAGAGCGTGAACAGCGTCGTCGTTCCGGCCGCGACGGGGACCAACCAGGACACGATCAACACGGCCCTGATCAACCGGTCCAGACTGGCCGTCTATATGACGATGGTGTCGCCCGAATACCTGGTCCAGCGGTGAGGACGCCACGATGACCCACGGAACCATCCATCGCCGCCAGTTGCTGCGTATCGGCGGCGGCCTGTCCATGCTGGGCGCGGCCGCCCCCTTCGCGGCCCAACTGGTTGCCGCTGGCAATGCCGCCAGCCAGAGCGCGCCGGATTACAAGGCCCTGGTCTGCGTCTTTCTGTTCGGCGGAAACGACAGCCACAACATGGTGCTGGCCACCGACAGCGACAGTTGGGGGCGCTATTTCGCAGCCCGCAACACCGGCAACGACCCCATCGCCCTGATGCCCGTGGGCACGCCCCCCACCCCTGTCGGCGCGACCAATTCGGTGACCGGCCGCGTCGCCGAGGCCGCGTCGCCCGAGGCCTGGGGCGGCGTCCTGCCGATCGTTCCGCGGACGGTCCAGGCCATCCCTGCGGGCACCAACGCCTCGGTGCGAACGTTCGCGGTCCATCCCTTCATGGCCCCGGTCAAGACCCTGTTCGACGCCGGCCGGTTGGCGGTCGTTGCCAATGTGGGCACGCTGATCCGCCCGATCACCAAGACCCAGTATGAGGCGCGCACCGTCGCCTTTCCCGCCAATCTGTTCTCGCACAACGACCAGCAGTCCACCTGGCAGGCAGGCCAGACCGAAGGAGCCCGGACCGGCTGGGGCGGTCGCTTCGGCGACCTGCTGACCAGTCTGAACGGTACCGGGTCCCTGTTCACGGCCGTGTCGACCGCCGGCAACGCCGTTTTCCTGTCGGGCCAGAACGTGGTCCAGTACCAGATGAGCACCGGGGCCCAGCCCGCCGTGGTCATTACCGGCCAGTCCGGCGCCAGCCTGTTCGGCTCGACGGTGGCCCCCGGGCGCGTCCGTGACATCATCCAGGACACCTCGTCCGCCAGCCTGTTCGCAGCCGACTATGCCACCACCACGGGACGGTCGATCGCCGCGTCGAGCACGCTGAACAGTGTCTTCGCCTCCTCCGGCGTCACCAGCGTCCCCATGGCACCTGCCTATCGCAACCCCATCACCGGTGCGACCGAGACCAACTCCTTGGCAAACCAGCTGCAGGCGGTGGCCCGCATGATCGCTGCCGCCCCGACCCTGGGCGTCAAACGCCAGATCTTCTTCGTCAGTCTCGGCGGCTGGGACACCCATGACTTCCAGAACACGGCCCAGGCCAATAATCTGTCCAAGGTCGCCCATGCCCTGGCCTATTTCGACGGGGCACTGGGCAATCTGGCGGGGGTCAATATGCGCGAGGCTGTGACCACCTTCACCGCCTCGGACTTCTCACGCACCTTCACCACCAACGGCGACGGCACCGACCACGCCTGGGGCGGGCACCATCTGGTCATGGGCGGCTCGGTCCGGGGCGGCGACATCTATGGCCAGTACCCGACCCTGGGCGTCGATCTGGGCACCTTCCGCAACCCCGACATGAGCCGCTCCTACCTCGTCCCGACCACCTCGGTGGATCAGTACGGGGCCACCATGGGGCGCTGGCTGGGGGTGTCGGAGCCGAACCTGGACACGATCTTTCCGAACCTGCGGAACATGGCGTCGCGGGGGTTGGGGTTCGTCTAGGTTGGCAAGGGCCGGAGCCGTCGCACGGGTCTTCGGTTCGTCATCCGCCCGTCACACGGACGCTGCCAAGTTGCTCCAGGAGCCTGAACGAGATGACTGGATTGATTCCGCCGCCTGATGCCCTCGGGTTTCGACGACAGTGATTCTGGCGGGATCGGCGGTTCAGACGTCCTCGATGAGCCCGCGGGGCGGTGAGCTCGCTCTATCATCTCTTCAAAGCCCCAAGCCGGTTGGCCAAGACCGCGCCGCGACTGGCGCTCCCGGACGCGGAACGCATCACTCTCGCTTGAGCCCGGCTCTTGGGACCCCACGCAGACGCCCGGCTTCACCGTTCGGGGCACCACGTCGTTCAAACTCATCTTCGCTCTCCCCGACCCGAGGTCCGGGCTGGGCTGAACTCCACGCTGATTTCGCGTCGAGTTCGGCCCCGGCTTACCCTCCACAGACATCGCCCCGGCAGGCCCGGCCGACACAGGCCCCGGTGTGGTCCAGGTCGCCCGTTCGCCAAGCCGCAACGGCTCCCGCAGGAGCATGGGCCCAATCAAAAAGGCCGCCCCGGTTGCCCGGGGCGGCCTTTGAAATCTTCGTGTCGCTTTCGATCAGACGCGCGGGACGCGCGGCTTGGGCGGCGGCAGCAGACCCTCGCGCTGAGCGCGCTTCCTGGCCAGCTTGCGGGCGCGGCGAACGGCCTCGGCCTTCTGGCGGGCGCGCTTCTCCGAGGGCTTCTCGTAGTGCACGTGGCGCTTCATTTCGCGGAAGCTGCCTTCGCGCTGCATCTTTTTCTTGAGGGCTTTCAGCGCTTGATCGACGTTATTATCGCGAACGAAAATCTGTACCAGGTTGAACTCTCCTTTGGCGGCCCGCCGCGTCCTTGAGAGGCGGGCAGACAAATAAACATGATGTCCCGAAAGCGCAGGCCCCCGAGCGAAGGCGTGCCGTTACACCAAGCCTCCCGCCCTGTCCAGATCGTCGCGGCGTCGCGGTGACGCTCGCGCGGCCCGCGCCGTCGGGGTAACCTGCTTTAATGACCGATGCCCCACACTTGTCTAATGCGCCCGAGCCGGACTGGGCCGACCGGATGGAGCAGTCCGTGCTGGACGCCGCCGTCCGGCTGGCCCCCACGCTGGGCTGGAACAGCCGGATGGTCCGTGCG
This sequence comes from Caulobacterales bacterium, assembly GCA_038250335.1. Classification (GTDB taxonomy): domain Bacteria; phylum Pseudomonadota; class Alphaproteobacteria; order Caulobacterales; family Caulobacteraceae; genus Brevundimonas. Next base: position 4,095 of record JBBSCK010000106.1, on the reverse strand, counting down.
GCCTGTGCCGAAAATGGCCTCGGCCAGGGCGACCAGGAGTTGCTCCTGCCCAATGGCGCGCGCGATCTGGCCGCCCTCCTGTCGCGGCGCCACGATGCGCGGGCGCTGGAGATGCTGGGTGAGGTCAAGCCGATGAAGATCCGCGCGCGTATCGCCGCCGCCGTCTCGGCGCGTCTGGAGGCCGGGGCGGCTGACCTTGAGGCGACGAAACGATGCGCCGGCTTTCTGGCCCTGCCGACCAACGCCGACCTCGGCCTGTCGCTGGCGTGGGAGAGCGCGGACCATCTGTGGCACTGGGCCGGCGATACGGCGACCGACTGGAACCACTATTCCAAGCGCGCCATCCTGTCCGGCATCCTGATCCCGGCCCTGACGATGCGCTGGTTCGAGGGACGCGAGCGGGCCGAGGCCTTCGTCGAGGCGCGCATCGACAACATCATGACCTTCGAGAAGTGGAAGGCCGGCAAGGACTTCGAAGCCCCGGTCCGGCGGATGACCGCGCTGCTGTCACGGATGCGATACGGCCGGGACGCCCCCCTCCCCTAGGTCGCAGGAACGTGGCCTGTTGCTGGCAGCGCATGGGACATCGACCCTTTTGCGGCTAGACTGGGAGCATGCTCACCGCCGCCGAAGTCATCGCCCTGCTGGACCTCAAGCCCCATCCCGAGGGTGGGTGCTATCGCGAGACGTTCCGAGATCCGCGCGAGGCTGACGGCCGATCCGTCGGCACGGCGATCTACTATCTGCTGGGTGAAGGCGAGGCGTCACACTGGCACCGGGTGGACGCGGTCGAGATCTGGCATTTCCATGCCGGCGCGCCGCTGGAGTTGCGGATGGCGGCCGGCACCGTACAGCGGATCGTGCTGGGACCGGACCTTGCGGCGGGAGAGCGACCCCAGGCCGTGGTGCCGACAGGCGCGTGGCAGGCGGCGCGGTCTCTGGGCGACTGGACCCTGGTCGGCTGCACCGTGGCCCCGGGGTTCGACTTTGCCGGGTTCGAGATGGCACCCGAGGGCTGGGAGCCGGGTCAGGGAGGGGCGTGATGAGCGAACAGAAGACCACGCCGACCGGGGTGTCTGTCGAGGCATTCCTGGCCGGGATCGAGGACCCGAACCGGCGCGACGATGCGCGGAGCCTGATCGCCCTGTTCGAGGACGTCATGGGCGAGCCGGCGGTGATGTGGGGCCCGTCGATCATCGGGGCCGGGCGGTACCGCTACCGCTATGACAGCGGGCACGAGGGCAACTCGGCCGTCCTTGGCTTCTCGCCGCGAAAGGGTGCGCTGGTGCTGTATCTGGCCCCGGGAGACGCCTTGCGCGACGGACTGCTGGCGCGGCTGGGCAAGCACACGACCAAGGGCGGCTGTCTCTATCTGAAGCGGCTGTTGGACGTCGATCTGGCCGTCCTGCGCGAGATGGCCGTGGCGACGGTGGCCAACCGCCGGGCGCAGTATCCGGACTAGCGGGTCTCCTGATCAGGCCGCGTCGAGCGTCGCCTTGAGGAAGCCCAGGGTGTCGCCCAGCCACTCGCGCGTCTGGGCCGAGGGAAAGGCGACGAAGCCGTGGGCGGCTCCGGGATAGACCCTGAGCACCGCCGCATTGCCCGCCGCCATCCAGCGCACCTGCATGAACAGGCTGTCGTCGAGCAGCGGGTCGCGGGTGCCGATCGTAAAGATCGCAGGGCACAGGTTCGACAGGTCAGCATAGAGGGGCGAGACCCCGGGATCGCGCCGGTCCTCGGGCGAGACACCGGGCAGGAAGGCGTCGCCGAACCGGCGCATGTCGAGCCCGCGCAGGACCAGCCGCTCGTCGGCGGCGGCGCGGGCACTGGGGGTCTGCGCGATGTCGAAGGCACCGAAGGTCAGATTGGCGGCGTGACAGCGGGACCCGCCGTGCCGGTCGCGCAGCCGCAGCAGGGTTAGGGTCGCCAGATGCGCCCCGGCCGATTCACCACCGATGGCGAACCGGTCGCCGCCGAAATCGGCCAGGTGTTCGAGGACCCACAGCGCTGCCGCCTCGCAGTCATCGGGACCTGCCGGGAAAGGCTGTTCGGGCGCGAGGCGATACTCAACGCTGATCGCCGTCAGGCCGGTGGTGTCGGCGGTGATCTCGAGCAACCTGTCCTGCTCGTCGGCCGCGCCCAGCACCCAGCCGCCGCCGTGGATGTGGAGATAGACGCCGCGCGACGGTCCGGCCGGCGACAGGATCCGCAGGGTCAGCGGGCCGCCAGGCCCGGCGATGACCTGATCGCGCGCGCGGGGGGACAGGACGGGTGCCGGAAAGACACCCTTGCCGGACTTGCGGCTGGCGCGGAAGACGTCGGCCCCCACGTCCCACCACTCCGGCATCGGCGTCATCAGCGCGACGATCGAGGCGTTCAGGGCGCGGGTCTCATCAGGGATCGCGGCGGGATCGAAGACAGCGGGATCGAGGGTGTGCATGCGGCAACTATAGGCACCGGCGAAAGTCCGTCGAGTGCGACCGATCGGGCGCCTGTCGACGACCCCTGCATCGCGTGGTTCAGGCCGCCATGCGCAAGTCGGTGTCGGCCGCGAACGTCGGGCGGGCCTCGTCCCACAGGGCGTCTTCGTCCGAGTAGCGGGCGCTGGCGCGGGCGTCGATCACGTCGACGACCTGTTCCTCCAGTCGGTCCCAGATGACGGCGAGATCGCCGCACCCCTCGGCCTCGCACGGGACGATCAGATAGCGGCTGGCGTTGATGGCGGCCGAGGGGGTGAACCGGGGGGCGAAAGCGCGGGCCATGAGGAAATCTCCTTGAGCGGTGTTGCCGTTGAGGAGACCTTGCGGGCATGGTACGTCAGTTTCGGTCGTAGCGCGTTTCGGTTTGGTTCTGTTTTGATCGCGGGAGGGTTTGCGGTGCGGCACGACAAGGCGGTTCTGGTCATCGAACTGGCGCGGCGCATGGCCGCCTCGGCCGAGGGCCTGACGCTGGACGAGATGGCGCGCGAGATGCGGGTGGGGCGACGCACGGTCGAGCGGATGCGCGACGCCGTGCTCCAGCTGTTCCCTGCGGCGGAGGAGGTCTCGGATCCACCGTCCCGGCGGTGGCGGATCCGGGGCGGGCTCTCGGCCTTCGAACAGGCCCCGACGACGACCGAACTGGTCGAGCTGACCAAGGCGGCGCAGGCGCTGAAGGCCGCGGGCGAGGCCGGGCGTGCGGCGGCGCTGGAAAGCCTGGAGCGCAAGCTGAAGTCGGCCATGCGATCGACAACCCTCAATCGCCTGGCCCCCGATCTGGAAGCCCTGGTCCGGGCCGAGACCATCGCGGTACAGGCGGGACCGAGGCCGAACGCCGACGAGGCCATGCTGGCGACCATCCGGGGGGCCGTGCTGGCCCAGGCGCCGCTCGGCTTCACCTATTCCCGCCCCGGGGCCGAGGCGCGGCGACGGTCGGCGGCGCCCTGTGGCGTCATGTTCGGGCGCGCCAACTATCTGGTTGCGGCCGATCGTGACAGCGGGCGGGTGCAGACCTTTCGCCTCGACCGGATGAGCGCGGTGGAGGCGCAGGCAGGGTTTGCGCCGCCGCCGCCGGATTTCGACCTGTCGGTCTTCGCCAGCCAGTCGTTCGGCATCTATCAGGACGGGATCGAGGAGGTGGTGCTCAGCGTCTCGCCGGACGGTGCCGCCGAAGCGCGAGGCTGGCGCTGGCACCCGACCCAGTCGCTCGAGGACCAGTCCGACGGGGGTGTCGTGGTGCGGTTCCGGGCCTCGGGCATGCGCGAACTGGCCTGGCACCTGTTCACCTGGGGCGAACAGGTGACAATTGTGGCCCCCCAGCGGCTCAAGGCGGTGATGGCCGGGGAAGTGGCGGCGGCTCAGCGGGCTCTGGACGCGGTCCCCTGACGGCCGCCGTTCATGACCGGACCCTAGGATGGCCGGCTGGCGTTTGGCGTCTATCGACCGTGCCGCCAGACCGGAGACCTCCATGCGCGCCATCCTGACCGCCCTCGCCCTGTCGACCCTGACGGCCGGTTGCGCCGTGGCAGCCCCCGCCCTGGCGGTCGGCCCGCTTCAGACCGGGGAGCCGGTGGCTGTGCGGGTCGAGCGCGACGCGGACCGGTGGGAGGTGGAATTC
>JBBSCK010000105.1:0-9427 GCA_038250335.1 Caulobacterales bacterium | reverse complement strand
TATGGCCCGGCCTCGGAGGAGGCGACGGCTCAGGCGGTGCTGGCGCGCGCGCTGGACCTCGGTGTGACCCTGTTCGACACGGCCGAGATGTATGGGCCCCATACCAATGAGGAACTGCTGGGCCGGGCCTTTGCCGGCAAGCGCCACCGGGTGTTTCTGGCGACCAAATTCGGCATCGGCTACAATAAGGAGCGAACAGCCCTCGCGGTCGACGGATCGCCCGCCAATGTGCGCCGCGCGATCGAGGGCAGTCTGAAACGGCTGAACACCGACCACATCGACCTCTACTATCTTCACCGGGTCGATCCGGACACGCCAATCGAGGACACAGTGGGGGCGATGGCCGCGCTGGTGACCGAGGGCAAGGTGCGGTTCCTGGGCCTGTCGGAGGCGGCACCGGAGACCCTGCGCAAGGCCCATGCGACCCATCCGATCACGGCGCTGCAGACCGAGTATTCGCTGTGGTCGCGCGAGCCGGAGGAAGACATCCTGGCGACCTGCGAGGCACTGGGAATCGGGTTTGTCCCCTACAGCCCGCTGGGGCGCGGCTTCCTGTCGGGGGAGATCAGGTCGATCGAGGACCTGGCCGAGGGCGATTTCCGCCGCACCAATCCGCGCTTCATGGGCGAGAATTTCCAGAAGAACATCGACCTGGTGACGGCGGTGACCGCGATCGCCACCGACAGGGGCGTGACGGCGGCGCAGCTGGCCCTGGCCTGGGTATTGGCGCAGGGGCCGCATCTGGTCCCGATCCCCGGGACGCGCCGGGTGACGACGCTGGAGGACAATGTGGCCGCTGCGGAGATCACGCTGACCGTCGAGGATCTGGCGCGGATAGAGGCGGTCTTCCCCAAGGATGCGGTGGTCGGTGAACGCTATGCGGCCGCAGGGCGGGCGGCGCTCAACCGGTGACCGGTTTCCTTCTCCCCTTGCGGGAGAAGGTGCCCCGAAGGGGCGGATGAGGGGTGCGAAGCGACAGGCGGAGTGCTTGGGGCCAAATCCCCGGGGCGTGACCGGGGGCACCCCTCATCCGACCTCGCGGAGCCTGTCCTCCGGCCGATCGAAGATCGGACCGGGGGGCTCGGCCACCTTCTCCCGCAGGGGGAGAAGGGTCATGAAATCAGCGCCAGCCATTCGTCCTCGGTCAGGACCGTGACCCCGTGCTTCCGGGCCTCGGCCAGTTTGGAGCCCGCACCGGGGCCGGCGACGAGGTAGTCGGTCTTCTTCGACACGGAGCCGGACACCTTGGCTCCGAGGCTTTCGGCGCGAGCCCTGGCCTCGTCGCGGGTGAAACGTTCCAGCGCGCCGGTGAAGACGACGGTCTTGCCGGCGACGGGGGTGTTCGACTTCGGCCGTTCGGCATCCGCGATCTCGGCGAGTTCGGTGACGAGGGCCGTGACGACGTCGCGATTGTGCGGTTCGTGGAAGAAATCGGCGAGCGCACGGGCGGCGACCGGGCCGACGCCGGCAATCCCCGCGATTTCGCCCAGGGTCATCGAGGGGCCGTCCTCGCGGGCGATCCGGGCGAGTTCGACGATGCCTTGCCAGTCGCTCACCAGCGGGGCCAGGGCGCGTCTGGCGGGCGCGGCGACGCCGGGGAAGGCAATGGCGAGCTTCTGGTCGATCGGGGCCTCGGACCAGGGGTCGGCGGGCGACAGGTCCGCATCGGCCATGACCGCCAGGGTGCGGGGCGAGACGCCTTGCCCCTCGGCCAGTCGGGCCCAGTCCGTTGACGGAATGCCGGCGGCGGCGTCGAGCGCGGCGGCCCGGAAACTGGCCCAGTCGCCGAAGTGGCGGGCCAGAAGGAGGGAGGTCTGGTCACCAATGTCGCGGATGCCCAGGGCGAAGATCAGCCGTTCCAGCGCGATGGTCCTGCGGGCGTCGATGCCGGCGATCAGGTTGCGGACGCTGGTCTCGCCATAGCCGTCCTCGGCGCGCAGGCGCTCCAGCTTTTCCGCATCGCGCGCCAGACGGAAGATGTCGGCGGGCTCCGCGATCCAGCCGCGCTCGTGAAAGGCGGTCAGCTGTTTCTCGCCCAGTCCCTCGATGTCGAACGCCCGGCGGGAGACGAAATGCTTCAGTCGCTCGATCATCTGGGCGTTGCAGATAAGCCCACCGGTGCAGCGGCGGCGCACGTCGTCGCCTTCGCGCACGGCCTCTGAGCCGCACACCGGGCAGTGGGTCGGGAAGGCGTAGGGGAGGGCGTTGGCCGGGCGTTTGTCCAGCACCACCGAGACGATCTGGGGGATCACATCGCCGGCGCGTTGCAGCACGACGGTGTCGCCGATGCGGATGTCCTTGCGCGCGATCTCGTCCTCGTTGTGGAGGGTGGCGTTTCGCACCACGACGCCGCCGACGGTGACGGGGGCGAGGCGGGCAACGGGGGTCAGCGAGCCGGTGCGGCCGACCTGGATGTCGATGCCCTCGAGCACTGTGGATGCCTGCTGGGCCGGAAACTTGTGGGCGATGGCCCAGCGCGGGCTACGCGAGACGAAGCCGAGCCGGGCCTGCCAGTCCAGCCGGTCGACCTTGTAGACCACGCCGTCGATGTCATAGCCGAGCCCGGCGCGGTCGCTCTCCAGCCCGCGATAGACGGCCATCAGGGGCTCGGCCCCCTCAACGCGGGTCGAACGCGGATTGACGGGAAAGCCCCAGCGTTCGAACACCTGCAGCGCCCCGGCTTGCGTTTGCGCAAACGGTTCGGAGGTCTCGCCCCAGGCATAGGCCAAGAAGCGCAAGGGACGGGCGGCGGTGACCGTGGGGTCGATCTGGCGCAGGGACCCGGCGGCGAAGTTGCGGGGGTTGGCATAGGTGCGACGACCCGCCGCCTCGGCCTCGGCATTGAAGGCGGCAAAGGCGTCGCTGGGCGCATAGACCTCGCCGCGCACCTCGACGCGCCCGGGCCAGCCGGAGCCTTTGAGCCGGTGCGGGATATCGGCGATGGTCTTCAGGTTGGCGGTGATGTCCTCGCCGGAGCGGCCGTCGCCCCGGGTCGCGCCCTGGACCAGAATCCCGTTTTCATAGCGCAGGTTGGCCGACAGTCCGTCGATCTTGGGTTCGGCCACGAAGGCGATGACCTGATCGCCGGGCAGGTTCAGGAAACGGCGGATCCGCGCCACGAAGTCGGTCACGTCGTCGTCGGCGAAGGCGTTGTCGAGCGACAGCATCGGGACGCCGTGGCGCACCTCGGCGAACTGGCTTGAGACCGGCGCGCCGACTTTCAGCGACGGTGAATCGGGGCGGACCAGCGCGGGAAACCGGGTCTCGATCGCCAGGTTGCGGGCCTTGAGCGCGTCATAGTCCGCGTCCGATATCGTGGGGGCGGCCTCGGCATAGGCCGCGTCGTGGGCGGCCATTTCGGCGGCGAGGCGGGCCAGGTCGGCCTCCGACGCGGCTTCGGTCAGATCCTCGACGGGCACGACTGTCAGCGGAATCGGTGGCATCATCGCCGCTCACTATCATCTCAAGGCCCGGGCGTGCAGGTTCACGGTGCCCCTGTTTTTCGTTGGACTCTGGAGTCCAGCCGAAGATGAATAATTTCAACGGGGTGCACTTTTTGCACCCGGTTTTTCCAGTCCCGTCTCTGGCCGCCGCCGACCGGAATTGCACGTTTGACACCGTCTTTTTGCGGGTCTTCGTCGCTGGCATGCTGGCCAGACCCAAGCCAGCCGCTATGGTCGGTGTCTGTTTCACGGAAGCCGTTCTGATGCGCCTCGCGACCCCCTTCGCCCTTGCCCTGCTGCTGAGCGGTTGCAGTGCCTTGACGCCTGCGACCCCGCCGACGGCGCAGCCTCCGGTCGTCGCTGTTCAGGCGAGCTACGACCAGCTTCTGGCCGATGTTCGCATCCTGTCGGCCGACGACATGGAGGGTCGCGACACCGGGGCGGCCGGCGGCGAGCGGGCGCGCGACTATATCGTGGCGCGGTTCGAGGCGCTGGGGATCGCGGCACCGCCCATGGGCCGGCTGCAGCCGTTCGAGGCCCGGGGCCGGACCCGTGAAGGGCCCAAGACCTTCAACGGGATCAATATCCTGGGCCTCGTGCCCGGCACGCGGGTTCCGGACCGCTACATCGTTGTCACGGCCCACTACGACCATGTCGGCATCAATGACGGCCAGACCTTCAACGGAGCCGACGACAACGCCTCGGGCGTGGCGACCATGCTGGAGATTGCCGCCCGGTTGAAGGCCACCCCCCCGGAGCACAGCGTCATCTTCGCCGCCTTCGACGGGGAGGAGCGCGGCCTGCTGGGAGCGAAGCATTTCGTCGAGGCCCCGCCCGTGCCGCTGTCGTCCATCACCATGAACCTCAATTTCGACATGACGGCGCGCGCCGAGACGGACATGAAGCTCTGGGTCACCGGCACGTATCAGCATCCGACGTTCCGGCCGCTGCTGGAGACCCTGCCGTCGCATGGCGGCGTCGCGCTGGCCTTCGGTAAGGACAGCCCGCAGGACACCGGCGAGAACAACTGGGTCGAGGCCTCGGACCAGGCCGCCTTCTTCCGTGCGGGGGTACCGTTCCTGTATCTGGGCGTCGACTATCACCCCGACTATCATCGGCCGACCGACGATTTCGAGCGGATCACGCCGTCGGTATTCGCGGCTGCGACGGAGTTGTCGGTGGCGGCGTTCCGCGCGCTGGACCAGGGACTGGACCGCTGATCGCGGCCGATTTGCAGTCGCAAAAATTGTCCTTGCGCTGAGCCTTGCATCGGCGCTTCCGTCGTCACCCTGATCCGTGGGGAAACGAAGCGATCATGACGACGACGACGAGCACGTTCGATCTCCAGCGGATCCAGAAGATTCGCAAATGGGCTCTGGGACTGGCCCTGCTGGGTGCCGTGACGCTGGCGATGTTCAGCACGACCTGGTGGGGCGACAACGGTTTTCACGAGGGCATGAAGTCCTTCGGCCTCGGCGCGATGGTCATCAGCATCGTCGGGCGCGCGTGGTGTTCGCTGTATATCGGCGGCCGCAAGAAGGCTGAGGTGGTGTCGACCGGACCCTACTCGGTGAGTCGAAACCCGCTCTATGTGTTCAGCTATGCCGGGGCCTTCGGGGTGGGGGCGCAGACGGGCAGCCTGACCATCGCCGCCCTGTTCGTCCTGATCGCGGTGGTGGTGTTCCACTTCACGATCGCCCGCGAGGAGGCTTGGCTGTCAGCCCAGTTCGGCGAAGTGTACGATAGCTATATGGCCCGGACCCCGCGCTCCGGCCCAGATTTCTCCAAATGGCGAGACGAGGAGGAACTGACGGTGCGCCCCCGCTTCTTCCTCACAACGCTGCGCGACGGTCTGGCGTTTTTCCTTGCAGTGCCGGTGTTCGAGGCCATTCACTGGGCCCAGACTGCGGGCTGGTTGCCGGTGTTGTTCCGTCTGCCCTGAACAGGGCGTAGAACGCCGGTCTGATCCGGCAGGACCGGGGCTGCGACGCGTGGCCCTCCCAGACAGCGAAACGGAGCCGACAGGCCATGCGAAGGATCCTCCTGCTGACGACGGCTGTCATGGCGCTGGCCGGCTGTGATCTGTCGAGCGAGCCCGCGGGGGCGGACAAGGCCGGGCCGGCCTCCGACACTGCAGCGTCTGCCCCGTCCGCCGGCGGGTCCTTTGCCCACAGTCAGACCGAAGATCTGTCGGGCTACTATCGGGTTGGAGAGCCCCGGGTCGGGCCGGCTGATTTTGCGCTGATGCAACTGTTCGTCGGCCAGGCGCGGGAATTCCGCGACTGGGAAGAGGGCAGGCGCACTGCGACGTTCGCGCCGGTGATGCTCGAGTTTCAAGGTCCCGGCGAGACCCCCGAGCGGGTGCTGCCCGAAAGCTATGCCGTCAGCGACGGGCAGGTTCGCATGACCGGGAAGACCTCGGCCGGCGAGCGGGTGACCTTCGTCGGGCGGATGAATGCCGGAGCGCTGGCAACCGCGCGCCGCAATCTGGGTGGAGGCGAGGCCCCGGCGGTGACCGCCGTGGTCGTGGTCGGCGACCAGACCTGGTCCGGGGTCAAGCTGAGCTGGTACGGCGGGGATTGACGGAAACGAAAGAGGCGGCCCGCAAGGACCGCCTCCTGAAGTTCTAGTTGACCGTGGCCTTGACGATCTTGCCCGGATTGCGGGGCGGCTCGCCCTTGGGTAGGGCGTCGACGTGGTCCATGCCCTCGATCACCTCGCCCCAGACCGTGTACTGGCCGTCGAGGAAGCCGGCGTCGTCGAAGACGATGAAGAACTGGGAGTTGGCCGTGTCCGGCTGGTTGGTGCGGGCCATGGAGCAGACACCGCGGACGTGCGGCTCCTTGGAGAACTCGGCCTTGAGGTTCGGCTTTTTCGAGCCCGAGGTGCCGGTGCCGGTGGGATCACCGCCTTGGGCCATGAAGCCAGGGATGACGCGGTGAAACACCACGCCGTCGTAAAAGCCTTCGCTCGCCAGCTCGGTGATGCGTTCCACGTGGCCGGGGGCGAGGTCGGGCCGCAGCTTGATGACAACGTCACCGGTCTCGAGGGTCAGGGTCAGGGTCTGGTCGGCCATCGGGCGCTCCAAGAGGTGAAAGGGACGGGGTCATAGCCCCTGAGGGCTGTCGGCGCTATGTGGGGGCGATGAGTGACGATGAAAAGCCCGCCGACCCGCCCGCGCCCGAGGCGCGCCGCCGCATGGTCCGGCCGCCGACCGGCGGGACGGCCCAGGGACGGGGCATGGGGACCCAGATCAAGACGGCCGACAAGAAGTCGATGTCCTCGATCCAGTGGATCAAGCGGCAACTGGCTGATCCGTGGTCTGAACGGGCGAGGGCCGAGGGCTGGCGCAGCCGGGCGGCGTTCAAATTCTCGGAAATCGACGACCGCTTCCACCTGGTGAAAAAAGGATCCCGGGTCATCGATCTGGGGGCCGCGCCGGGCGGCTGGGTGCAGGTCTGCGTCAATCGTGGGGCGGCGGCGGTCGTCGGCGTGGACCTGCTGCCGATCGAGCCGATCCCCGGATCGATCCTGATCCAGGCCGATTTCACCGATCCCGGCGTGGACCAGCAGCTGATCGACGCCCTCGGCGGGCCCCCCGATCTGGTCTTGTCGGACATGGCGCACAACACGGTCGGCCATCGCCAGACCGATCACCTGAAGATCATCGCCCTGATCGAGGTGGCTTCGGACTTTGCCATCCGCACCCTGCGGCCCGGCGGGCATTTCGTGACCAAGAATTTTCAGGGCGGCGACGCCGGGAGAGTGCTGGCCGAACTGCGCGAGGCGTTCCAGGAGGTGAAATACGTCAAGCCCGCCGCCAGCCGCAAAGGCTCGTCGGAGGTCTATCTGGTGGCGATGAACCGCCGCTGAGGCGGCCTCAGGCCGGCTGGGTCCCGGCGCGGCGCGCTTCGCGCGAGGACCAGATGCGGTCGTGGATCGCGAAGAAGATCATCTGGACGAGGGGTTCGATGGTGCCGATGGCGAGGGCGGCGCGCCAGTCCTGGGTGATCGCGAGGGCCACGCCGAAGGCCACGACGAAATGCATGGCCCCGTAGGTCATCGTCTTCACCGCGATGTTCTTGAACGAGGGCAGGGCATGGCTGTGGCCGTGGTGGCCGTGGGCGCGGGCCTGTTCCTGGGCATTCATCAGGTCGAGGCGGGCGGTAAAGGCCTCGGCCGTCTCTTCCATGCCACTGCGCAGGCGGCGGCGCTCGATCCGGTGCCAGAAGCGGTCGTGGAAGGAATAGGCGATCGTCTGGAAGAAGGGCTCGATCACGCCGATGGCCAGAGCCAGACGCCAGTCGCGGGTGATTGCGAACGCGACCAGCATGGCCACGATCAGGTGCATCACGCCATAACTGGCGATCTTGAGCGCGAGGCTCCGCACGGACCGGGCGAGTGTCACGACCATCGAGGCCTTAAATGTTAGCCTGGACTGAAAGTTTCAAGCCCGCCTGAAAAAACTTGCGCGACTCGCGTCGCGCGGAGGGGGGCTTTGGTTGACTTCGCAATCGCGAAAGCCGATAGGCGGCCCGCAAAACGGAGACTCCAATGGAGATTCGCGAAGGGCTCACCTTCGACGATGTTTTGCTCGAACCCGGCCCATCGGAGATCATGCCCGCAGACGCGGATGTCTCCACCCGGCTGACGCGCGACATCCGGCTCAACATCCCGCTGACCTCGTCGGCGATGGATACGGTAACGGAAAGCCGGCTGGCCATCGCCATGGCGCAGGCCGGGGGTCTGGGCGTACTTCACCGCAATATGACGGTTTCAGAACAGGCCGATCAGGTCCGCACCGTGAAGCGGTTCGAGAGCGGCATGGTCATCAATCCAGTGACGATCCGGCCGGAAACTACCTTGGGCGAGGTTCGCCAGATCGTGGCGCACCGCAAGATCTCCGGCTTTCCCGTGGTCGATGCGAGCGGGCGGCTGGTCGGCATCCTGACCAACCGGGACATGCGGTTCGACACCGATCCCAATCGCCGGGCCGCCGAGCTGATGACGACCGGTGACCTGGTCACCGTGCGCGAAGGTGCCGGGCGCGATGAGGCGCGGGCGCTGCTGCGGGATCGCAAGATCGAGCGGGTCATCGTGGTCGACGAGAACTACCGCGCCACGGGCCTGATCACGATGAAGGACATCGAGAAGGCCCAGGCCCATCCGCACGCGGCCAAGGACGATCAGGGCCGGCTGCTGGTCGGGGCGGCCTCCACCGTCGGTGACGCCGGCTATGAGCGCTCCATGGCCCTGGCCGAGGCGGGCGTGGACGTGGTCGTGATTGATACCGCCCATGGCCATTCGATCCAGGTCTCCAGAGCCGTAGAGCGCATCAAGCGGGAATCGAACCGCACCCAGATCATCGCCGGCAATGTCGCCACCTATGATGCGGCCCGGGCCCTGATTGATGCGGGGGCCGACGCGGTGAAGGTCGGCATCGGTCCGGGCAGCATCTGCACCACGCGGATCGTTGCGGGCGTGGGCGTGCCGCAGCTCACTGCGATCATCGACGCCGTCCGGGCTGCGCGGGACTCAGGCACGCCGGTCATCGCCGACGGCGGGATCAAATACTCGGGCGATCTGGCCAAGGCCATCGCGGCCGGCGCGTCCTCGGCCATGATGGGCTCGATGTTCGCCGGCACGGACGAAAGCCCCGGCGAGGTCTTCCTGTACCAGGGGCGGACCTACAAGTCGTACCGCGGCATGGGATCGGTCGGTGCCATGGGGGCCGGCTCGGCCGATCGCTATTTCCAGAAGGAAGTCGAGGATAGTCAGAAACTGGTCCCTGAGGGCATCGAGGGCCAGACGCCGTACAAGGGGCCGATTGCTCCGGTGCTGCACCAGATGGTCGGAGGTCTTCGTGCTGCCATGGGCTATGTGGGTGCCGCCACCCTCGCCGACTTCCAGGAGCGGGCGCGGTTCGTGCGGATCACGGGGGCCGGACTGCGCGAAAGCCATGTCCACGACGTGATGATCACGCG
>JBBSCK010000104.1:0-9523 GCA_038250335.1 Caulobacterales bacterium | reverse complement strand
TGGTGGAGCTTAGCGGAGTCGAACCGCTGACCTCTTGCATGCCATGCAAGCGCTCTACCAGCTGAGCTAAAGCCCCGAACCTTTCGGTCGGAACGCCGGGTCTGGAGTTGGCCCCGGCGAGGCGGCGGAACCTATGTCAGGCCCTTTTGTGGATCAAGCCCGGCAGAGGGTTTATTTTCGCCGCCCTGGAACGCATTGGGCGCGGGTCTAAAACCCGCGCCCAAAAGGGTTCTAGTGATCGTCGTCCTTGCCGCCCTTGACCACATCGCCGTCGAAGGCGTCGTCATCCTCGTCCTCGATGAAGGGGACAGAATCGTCGTCGTCATCGTCAGCCAGAACATCATCGTCGCCTTCGGTCGTCCCCATACCCGACTCCTCGGAGGGGTCTGCCGCAGGCTCGTCCTCGTCGTCGGGCGTCAGGATCGGCTCATGGCCTTCCTGGTCGATCTCGGGGGTGGCGACTTCCTCTTCCTCATCGTCGTCGCTGACGACCTTCTTCTCGACGACCTGATCTTCGGCGTCGTCGGCGGCATAGCCGCCCGGCCGGCCGCGGCGGCTGCGCAGTTTGATGGCCTCTTCAGGATCGAATTCATGTTCACACTTTGGGCAGTGCGCCGGGCGGCGGCCCAGGTCGTAGAATTTGGCCTGGCAGTTCGGGCAGACCTGCTTGGCGCCAAGTTTGGGATCGGCCACGGGGGATGGAGACCTTTGGATGGAGGACGGGATTTCGGCCGCGTCACTTGCCACTATGGGGGGGCGCTGTCAAAAGCCGTCTTTGGCGTGGCCCTCCCCCCGCTCCCTCCCCCTGCCATCCGAGGGAGCCTCAGTGGCCTCCAGCACCCCGCACCTGACCGCGCGTCCCGGCCATCCCCTGAGGGGAACCGTGAGGGCGCCGGGCGACAAGTCGATCTCCCACCGCGCCCTGATCATGGGGGCCATGGCGACCGGGGTCACCGAAATCGAGGGCCTGCTGGAGGGCGACGATGTCCTGGCCACGGCCCGCGCCGTCGAGGCTTTCGGCGCGACAGTCGAGCGTCTGGTCGGGAGCCGTTTCCGGGTGACCGGCCAGGGAGGATTCCAGACCCCAACCGGCGTGATCGACTGCGGCAACGCCGGAACGGGCGCGCGGCTGCTGATGGGGTCCGCGACCGGCTATCCGATCGTGGCGACCTTCGACGGCGACGCCTCGCTGCGTAGCCGGCCGATGGGACGCGTCACGGATCACCTGACCCGCATGGGAGCCCGGTTCGACTGGAGTGGCAGGCCCGGCCTGTTGCCCGCCACTCTCGGCGGCGGTGCGCTCCACGCCATCGACCACGTCCAGACCGTCGCCTCGGCCCAGGTCAAGTCCGCCATCCTTCTGGCCGGACTGAACGCGACGGGCGTCACCTCGGTCACCGAGCCGGAACGGAGCCGTGACCACACGGAGCGGATGCTGCGGGCCTTCGGGGCGGTGGTCCGGGTGGAGGAGGTCGGCGAGGGCTGGATCATCCGCCTTCAGGGCGGCCAGCCCCTCACCGGAACCACCGTCGCCGTGCCGGGCGACCCATCCTCGGCGGCCTTCCCGCTGGCGGCGGGCCTGATCGTGCCGGGCTCCGCAGTGAGGGTCGAGGGCGTCATGCTCAATCCGCTCCGTACCGGCCTGTTCGACACCTGGATCGAGATGGGCGCAGACCTGACGATCGCGAACCGCCGCGTCTCGGGCGGCGAGGACGTCGGCGACATCACCGCCCGACACTCCGCACTCAAGGGTGTTGTGGTTCCCGAGGCCCGCGCGGCCGCGATGATCGACGAGTATCCGATCCTCGCCGCCACCGCCGCCTTTGCCGCTGGCCGGACGGTCATGCGCGGCGTCGGCGAGATGCGGGTCAAGGAAAGCGACCGGATCCGTCTGATGGTCGACGGGCTGCGCGCCTGTGGTGTGGCGGTGGAGGAGGAATCGGAGGGCTTCATCGTGACCGGAGGGCGGGTTGCGGGCGGTGCCACGGTCCACACCGCCCACGACCACCGCATCGCCATGAGCCATCTGGTCCTGGGGCTCGCTGCCGCAGATCCGGTGACCGTGGATGAGCCCGAAATGATCGCGACCAGCTTCCCCGGGTTCGTGGAGATGATGCAGGGTCTGGGCGGCGAGATCGGATGACAGGGCGATCACTGGCGTATCGCGCGCGACTGTGCTTCCTGCCTGCCGAATGACCACGCCGTTCGTCATCGCCGTCGACGGGCCCGCCGCCTCGGGCAAGGGCACGATCGCCTCGCGCCTCGCCGCCCATTATGGCTTGCCCTTCCTTGACACCGGCCTGCTGTATCGGGCGGTCGGGCTGGATGTGCTCACCGGCGGCGGCGATCTCGGAGATCCCGTGGCGGCCGAGGCGGCGGCGCGGGCGCTGGAGCCGGGCCGCCTGTCCAACGATGCCGCGCTGACCTCGGGCGACGCGGGCGAGGCGGCCAGCCGCGTGGCAGGATTTCCGGGCGTACGCGCAGCGCTGCTTGATCTGCAGCAGGCCTTCGCCCGTCAGCCCGGCGGTGCCGTACTGGACGGGCGTGATATCGGCACCGTCATCGCGCCCGAGGCAGCGGCCAAGCTGTTCGTCACCGCGACGCCCGAGACGCGGGCCGGCCGGCGCTGGCGTCAGCTGAACGAGCGCGGAGACGGGATCACCTACGGGGCCATGCTGGCTGACATCCAGCGGCGGGACGAACGCGATGCCGGCCGCGGCTCGGCCCCCATGGTCCAGGCCGCCGACGCGGTCTTGCTGGACACGACCGATATGGATATAGAGACGGCCTTCGATGCGGCCCGCCGTATCGTCGAGGCGGCGCGCGCGAGACAAGGCCTTTAGGCCGGGTTCGCAAATCCAACGCTCCATCCTCGGCTTCCGCGGGCGCTCTGGTTCAGCTGAGCCTCGCGCCGGATAATGCCTTCCCATCTGAAACTTCACCTCGCGCGGGGCCATTCGGTCGCGCGCCACAACCCTATCGGAAACACCAGAGCTTCATGTCTGATACCCTCAATCCCACACGCGACGATTTCTCGGCGCTGCTCGACGAACAGCTTCAGGGCCGCGATCTCGGCGAAGGCCAGGTCGTCCACGGCCGCGTCGTCGGCATCGAAAAAGACATCATCATCATCGACGTCGGTCTGAAGACCGAAGGCCGTATCCCGGCCCGCGAGTTCGGTCAGGGCGAAGGCGCCGTGATCCCCAAGGTCGGTGATGACGTGGAAGTCTATCTGGAGCGCGTCGAGAACGCCCTGGGTGAAGCCGTCATCAGCCGCGACAAGGCCCGTCGCGAAGAAGCCTGGACCCGTCTGGAAGTGGTGTTCGCCGAGGGCGTGCCGGTCAACGGTGCCATCGTCGGTCGCGTCAAGGGTGGCTTCACCGTCGACCTCGGCGGCGCTTCCGCCTTCCTGCCTGGCTCGCAGGTCGACATCCGCCCGGTCCGCGACGTCGGCCCCCTGAT
The DNA here is from genome assembly GCA_038250335.1 of Caulobacterales bacterium. Lineage (GTDB taxonomy): Bacteria > Pseudomonadota > Alphaproteobacteria > Caulobacterales > Caulobacteraceae > Brevundimonas. The sequence continues at coordinate 6,061 of JBBSCK010000104.1, read as the reverse complement.
GGGCAAGGAACAGCCGTTCCAGATCCTCAAGATGGACCGCCCGCGCGGCAACATCGTCGTCTCGCGCCGTGCAATCCTCGAAGAGGCCCGCGCCGAACAGCGCACCGAACTGGTCGGCCAGCTGCAGGAAGGCGAAGTCCGCGACGGCGTCGTCAAGAACATCACCGATTACGGCGCATTCGTGGACCTGGGCGGCATCGACGGCCTGCTGCACGTCACCGATATGAGCTGGAAGCGCGTCTCGCACCCGTCTCAGGTTCTGGCGGTCGGCGACACGGTCAAGGTGCAGATCGTCAAGATCAACCCCGACACCCAGCGCATCAGCCTGGGCATGAAGCAGCTGCAGTCCGATCCGTGGGATGGCGTTGAAGCCAAATACCCGCCGGGCGCCAAATATACGGGCCGCATTACCAACATCACCGACTACGGCGCATTCGTTGAGCTGGAAGCCGGCGTCGAGGGCCTGGTGCACGTCTCGGAAATGTCCTGGACCAAGAAGAACGTCCACCCCGGCAAGATCGTCTCGACCTCGCAGGAAGTCGACGTCGTCGTGCTGGATGTCGACGCCTCCAAGCGCCGCATCTCGCTGGGCCTGAAGCAGGCCCAGGACAATCCGTGGGATGCGTTCGTCGCCGCCAACCCGATCGGCTCGACCGTCGAGGGCGAAGTCAAGAACGCCACCGAGTTCGGCCTGTTCATTGGCCTGGACAACGACATCGACGGCATGGTGCACCTGTCCGATCTGGACTGGAGCGTCTCCGGCGAAGAAGCCATCCAGCGCTACCGCAAGGGCGAGATGGTCAAGGCCAAGGTGCTGGATGTCGACGTCGAGAAGGAACGTGTCTCGCTCGGCATCAAGCAGCTGGGCGGCGATCCTGTCGGCGAAGGCGACACCTACAAGAAGGGCCAGACGGTCACCCTGACCGTTACGTCCATCGAGTCGGGTGGCATCGAGGTCAAGTTCGGCGAAGACGACGCGCCGGTCACCAGCTTCGTGCGCAAGTCGGACATCAGCCGCGACCGCAACGAGCAGCGCCCCGAGCGTTATGCCGTCGGCGACCGCGTCGACGCCCAGATCACCGGCATCGACAAGGCTACGCGCCGGGTCTCTGTCTCGATCAAGGCACTGGAAATGGCCGACGAGAAGGAAGCCATCGACCAGTTCGGGTCCTCGGACTCGGGGGCCTCGCTGGGCGATATCCTCGGCGCTGCCCTGCGCGAAAAGGCCGGCAAGGACTGATCCTTCGCTTCAGAACCGATGACTGAACAGGGGGCGGCCGGAGCGATCCGGCTGCCCCTTTTTTCATCAGGAGCGCCGATCCGTGTACGGTGACAGATAATTAACGCTCTTTCCTGCCCGCAAACTGACAATGAGGCCTTTTTCGTGCGGCGGGCGAAGGTTAGGGTAGACCAGCAATCCGGTTGAAGTTGCACCCGATTTACCTTCGTCGGGCTAGGAAAGGGCGGGCGCCTGAACATGATCAAGTCTGAGCTGATCGAGAAATTGGCGGCCGAGAACACTCATCTCACGCACGCCGAGGTCGAACGCGTCGTCAATGTCGTGCTGGGCCGTATGACCGGGGCCATGGCTGACGGCGGCCGTGTCGAGCTGCGCGGCTTCGGGGCCTTCTCCGTTCGTGCGCGACCGGCGAGGGCCGGCCGCAATCCCCGGACCGGCGAGACGGTGGACGTGCCCGCCAAGGCTGTACCGTTCTTCAAGAGCGGCAAGGAGCTGCGCGAGCGGCTCAACGCGTCCGGCGACGCCTGAAACAATCAGAGCCCGGGTGGCGGTAAACGCCGGTCCGGATGGAAGGGGCCGGTGTCGCTGCTCACCGAGTTCAAGGAATTCGCCGCGCGAGGCAATGTCATCGATCTGGCGGTAGGCGTCATCATTGGCGCAGCCTTCGGCAAGATCATCACCAGCCTGGTCGAACAGGTGGTGATGCCCCCGATCGGCCTGGCCCTCGGTCGTGGCCTTTGTCGTCTTTCTGATGGTCAGGCCCATTAACCGGCTGCGGCGCGCCGAGGCGGCCAAGCCCGATCCGGCGCCCCTGGCTCTGACTCCCTCTGAAATACTGCTGACCGAAATTCGCGACGCGCTGCGGAAACGACCGCAGGCCTGATCAGGCCGCCTCGCGCCCGGCGACAGCGATCGGGACGGGCCTCAGGCTCAGGCCGTAGTCGCCGTCGAAGGGCGTCGGTGTCCAGTCGTGATGGCCGCCGGGCCCGGTGGCGAATCGCACATGGCAGTGACCCCAGCCGCCCTCATGCCTTGCCGAAAAGGCCAGGGGCCCGAGGCGCCGCACCAGATCCTCGTTGACGGTCTGGATCCTCATCTTGGCGGCACCCAGCCGCTGGGCGTTGACCAGAAGCGTCTCCGCAAGGACCTCGATGGCGGCGGGTTCGTCGCGCAGGGCGACGAGGTCGATGATCTCCAGGACCGGCGGCTCGATCGGGTTGTTCTTGGCCACCATCGCCATGGCATAGCCGGTGATGGCCGTCCCGCGCCGGAATACCAGTATCAGGGGGCGCAGGGTCAGGTCCGGATCGGCCAGCCGCCAGCGCAGGGCGGCTGGACTGCGGTCGGCGATCAGCCGTCCCTCGCGTTTCAGGGCGGTCCAGAAATCCGCATAGGGCGATCCGTCGCCGAGATCGGTCAGTTCCGTCACGGCCTCGGGCAGGTCCAGCCGGGCCGTCGCGGCCAGGCGCGGATTCATCAGCCGTTCCTGGCTGCGGTCGATGAGCCTGGGGGCACGCCGATCAACCTCGCGCCAGAAACGGCCGACCGCGCACGTCACTGGATCAACACGCCATGACAGTTTCAGATCATGGGTCGTCGGCGGCCAGGCGACCATATCGTGTCGGCGATAGAGAGGGCTTGAGGCCGGGTTGGCGTTGAAGACATAGAGGGCAAACATGCCGGGCTGGGCGGTGAAGGCGCGCAGCAGGGTACGGCTCTGGCCCTGGGCCTCGGGCCGGACGATGATCGAAAAGCCTGTCGCCCCGTACAGAATCTCGTCGCCCCGGCAGAAACGCTGGACGAAATTGCCGGTGAAGCCGCAGGGCTCGCCCCGGTCAGACTCGATCAACCAGCCGGCGTCGGCACCACTCTCGCGCCGCGCGGGATTGTCCAGCAGCCAGCGCCAGCTTGCCTCGGAGCGCTCGGGCCAGCCGACGCTGCGGTGCAGGGCATTGATGGATTCAGGGTCTGCGGGTCCGATCGATCGAAGTGTGAAACTCATAACTGTCCTGAAGCGAGACCCGTTCGCTCTTCGGGCCCTGTCTTGCAGAAATCACGCCGGGATGGCCGCGCAGGCCGAGATTTCTACCGATCGGCCCGCGTGGCGTGATTGGGGTTTGACTCCCTGGCGAGAGCGGAACAAATAGCGAACATCAAGGTCCGATCCGCCATGAATACCCCTCTGTCCTGTCCGCCCCCGTCCGTCCCGCCCGCCTTGGCCCCCTTGCCGGAAGGTCTGGAGGAGGTGTGCGCGGATGGCCCCCGGGACATGGCGGGCGGACTGGCCTTTGCCCTGTCGCGCGCGGGTCAGGCGGTGGGTCGGGGGGGTGGCCGGGGTGTGGCCCTGACCGTGACACAGAGCTGGCTGCGCGAGCATGGCCGACCCTATGGTCCCGGGCTGGCGGGGTTCGGCCGACGGGAGGGTTTCGTCCTGGTGACGACCCGGACCGATGCCGAATGCCTTTGGGCCATGGAGCAGGCGCTGCGATCCGGGGGGCTGGATGCGGTCCTGGGGGCCGTCAACGGGGCTGATCTGACCCAGACCCGCAGGCTGGAATTCGCTGCCCGGGACGGCAGCGCCGCAGGCGTCCTTTTGCGGACCCGGACGGGAGATCTCAGCGCGGCGCGGCGGCGGTGGCGGGTTTCGACCTTGGCGAGCGCACCCGATCCTCATGATCCGCGCGCGCCCGGCCGGTTGACCCTGCGCGTCGAAATGACCCGAAGCCGCGCGGAACGTCCGGGCGTCTGGATGCTGGAGCAGGATGATGAGACGCATCGTCTCCGTCTGGCTGATCGACTGGCCGGTGACGGTCCGGGCGCGGTCGGCCGACCCCACGCCGCCTGATCCCTTCGCGGTCGATGCCGAGCCTCAGGCCCTGATCCTGCGGACCGCGCGGGGGTCGGTGATCCATGCCCTGAACCCGGCCGCCTGTGCGCTGAAGCTGTCGCGGGGCCAGACCCAGGCTGACGCCCTCGCCATGGTCCCGAATCTGGCCTGTCATCCGGCCGATCCGGCCGTCGACGCCCGGGCGCTTGAGGTCCTTGCCGTCTGGGCCGAACGGTGGTCTCCCTCGGTCGCCGTCGATCCGTCGGAGGGCGGGCTGGAAGGCCTTTTCCTGGATGTCACCGGTGCGACCCATCTGTTCGGCGGCGAGACGGGTCTGGTTGCCCAGCTCGAGCAACGTCTTGCCCGGGGAGGCATCCGGGCGCGCGCTGCGCTCGCACCGACACCCGGTGCCGCCTGGGCTCTGGCGCGGTGGGGCGAGACGCGGATTGCGACCGACGCCAATGTCCGCGACGCCCTGGCAGCGCTTCCGGTCGAGGCCCTGCGGGTCGATGGGGTGACGCAGAAACAGGCCCGGAGGTTCGGGCTGAAGCGTATCGGCGATCTCTATCCCATGCCCCGCGCCGGCCTGGCGCGGCGTTTTCGGGACGGGGCCGGCATCGGCCTCGTGCGTCGGCTGGATCAGGCCCTGGGCGAGACGGCCGAGGCCCTGATCCCCACCCGGCCCCCGGCCCGCTATCGCGGCTGGGAAGCCTGGGCCGAGCCCCTGACCGATACCGCCGGGATCGAGGCGCGGTTGCCCGGACTGGCCGAAGGTCTGGCCCGGGCGCTGGAGGCGGACGGCCAGGGAGCGCGGGCCCTGACCCTGACGGCGTTCCGGGTCGACGGGCGCGCCAGCGCGGTCTCGATCCGCATGGGACGGGCCGTTCGGGACGCCGGCGTCTGGATCCGGCTGTTCCGTGAAACCGGGATCGGGCGCATTGACCCCGGCTTCGGGGTCGACGCCCTGACGCTGGTCGCCGATGTTGTGGAGCCGCTTCTTGCCCGCCAGACCGCTCTGGAGCCCGGGGACGATACCCGTCATGCCGAGGGACGGGCGGCGCTGATTGACCGTCTGTCGGCCCGGCTGGGCGAGGGGGCCGTCCAGGTCGCGACACCCCGGGGTTCGTGGCTGCCCGAGCGTGCCGAACACTGGCGACCGGCGCTGTCGCCTGCCCCGCCCGGGTCGCCGGATCCCGATCCGGGCCGGATCCGCGCGCGCCCCATCCTGCTGTTCGATCCGCCCGAGCCGGTCGAGGCCATCGCCGAACTGCCCGACGGGGCGCCGGCCCGATTCACCTGGCGCAGGGTGTCGCGCAAGGTGTCGAAGGCGGACGGACCGGAACGCCTGTCGCCCGAATGGTGGCGGCCCCGCCGGGACGGGCGTCAGGTCCGGACCCGCGACTACTACCGGATCGAGGACGATCAGGGCCTGCGCTACTGGCTGTTCCGCGAGGGGCTCTACGGGTCGGACTATTCCGGCGCGGTGGACGAGCGGGCCCCGTCGTGGTGGATGCACGGGATGTTCCCGTGACCGGCCCGCCCCCGAGCTGGGACGGGACCTACGCCGAGCTCGGGGCCCTGACCAACTTCAGCTTCCTTGAGGGGGCGTCGCACCCCGGCGAGCTGATGCTGCAGGCCAAGGCCCTGGGCCTCGCCGCCGTCGGCGTGGCGGATCGTAATACGCTCGCCGGTATGGTCCGTGCCCTGATGGGGGCCGAGGACAGCGACATCCGTCTGGTGGTCGGCGTCCGGCTGGGCTTCCTCGACGGGACCGAACTGATCGTCTTTCCCCGCGACCGCGCCGCCTATGGCCGGCTGTGCCGCCTGCTGACCCTCGGTAAGAGCGAGATCGATGTCTCCGTCTCCTCCCCGTCGCCTCATGGCGATGGGGAGGGGGACCGCCGGCGCGACTCAGCGCCGGGGGTGGAGGGGGCGACTCCGTCACGGCACGAAGATGCGCCGCGACACCTCCCCATTCGCGAGGCGGATGGGGA